>NZ_CP123622.1:0-365000 GCF_029873255.1 Pigmentibacter sp. JX0631
CAATTCTTTGACCCTTGACAAAAACACAAAAAGACCAAGGTTACAGTTAAGTGAAAGCAACTGGAAATTGCTTTTTAACTCTATTATTTTAGAACTCCAATCTAAACAAGGGAGTAAATATATGGCTTATCAATTTACACACCGAGCCCAATCAGCCATTAATGATGCGCATACAGTTGCTAAACAAAATGGCAACCCAGAATTAACTCCAGCCCATATTTTAAGCGCTATTTTTAATGAAAATGAAGAAATTGTGAAAATGCTTTGCCAAAATCTTGGATTAAAAGTAACTCAAATTTCATCAGAATTAAAAAAAATAGTTGATACACTCCCAAAAGTGTCTGGTGGTAGTGAGCCAACCAGTGGGCCATTTTTATCTTCTTATCTTGAAACGGCAGATAAAATTAGAAAAGAAATACAAGATGAATATATTTCGATTGAACATTTTGTCATAGCTGCGCCTACTTGTAAGCAGCCAACTGTGGCAAATTTATTCAATCGTTATAATCTTGATACCAACACTCTCCAGAAATCTATTTTAGCTATAAGAGGCAATAATAAAGTGACTGATCAATCTCCAGAAAACAAATTAGGTGTTTTAGAAAAATATGCTCGTGATCTTACAAAGTTAGCTGAGGAAAACAAACTTGATCCCGTCATCGGTAGAGATAGTGAAGTCCGTAGAGTAATCCAAATTTTATCGCGAAGGACGAAAAACAATCCTATTTTAATTGGCGAACCAGGAGTAGGAAAAACAGCAATTGCTGAGGGATTAGCGCAACGTATAATCCGCGGCGATGTACCTGAAACTTTGAAAAATAGAAAACTTCTGAGCCTCGATATCGCTGGCATGGTGGCTGGAGCTAAGTTCAGAGGAGAATTTGAAGAACGATTAAAAGCAGTTCTCAAGGCTGTTCAAGATGCTGCAGGAAAAATCATTCTTTTTATTGATGAAATTCACACCATGGTAAAAGCTGGTGGTGGTGAAGGTTCTATGGATGCTGGAAATATGTTAAAGCCTGCTTTAGCTAGAGGAGAATTACGCTGTATAGGCGCTACTACATTAGAAGAATACAGAATTATAGAAAAAGACACTGCTTTAGAACGCCGCTTTCAACCTGTAATCGTAAATCCACCTAGTGTTGAAGATACGATCACAATTTTGCGTGGATTGAAAGAAAGATATGAAATCCACCATGGAATACGTATTAAAGACAATGCTTTGATTGCAGCTGCAACTTTATCTGATCGCTATATTACTGATAGGTTTCTTCCAGATAAAGCAATTGATTTAATTGATGAAGCGTCCAGTAGATTAAAAATTCAATTAGATAGCGTACCTGAAAAAATTGACACCATCGAAAGAAAAATTGCTCAATATAAAATAGAATTAGTAGCCTTATCAAAAGAAACAGATTATCAGGCCATAGGCCGGAAAACCGATATTGAAAACCAATTGCGCGAACTTGAAAATGAAGCAAAATTAATGCGTAATAAATGGCAACTTGCCAAAGGCAGCGTTAATGAAATAAATAAATTAAAGAAAGATCTAGAACAAGCTAGAGTAAAAATGGAAGAGTACGAGCGCCGCACAGATTATGCTCGGGCCAGTGAAATAAAATTTGGTGAAATGCCAAAATTGCAAGAACGTCTACGTGCTTTAACCCAATCTTCATCACAATCACCAAATGAAGAAAAACATGATGAAAATTCAGTTTTCTTAAAAGAAGAAGTCGATGCTGAAGATATTGCAACAGTGGTTTCTACTTGGACAGGGATTCCTGTTAATAAATTATTCGCCGCTGAAAGACAAAGACTTTTAAAACTAGAAAACGAGCTTAGAGATAGTGTAGTTGGGCAAGATCATGCACTCCAAGCAGTTGCTAATGCTATTCGTTTAACCCGTAGCGGACTAAAAGATCCTAACAAACCAATGGGTTCATTTCTATTTTTAGGTCCAACAGGAGTAGGAAAAACAGAAACTGCAAAAGCCCTCGCAAAAAGTTTATTTGATACAGAAAAGTCTATGATACGGATAGATATGTCTGAATATATGGAACAACATTCTGTTTCTCGTTTGATAGGAGCTCCTCCTGGCTACGTTGGTTTTGAAGATGGAGGACAATTAACAGAAGCTGTGCGCAGAAAACCTTATACAGTTGTTCTTTTTGATGAAATTGAAAAAGCACATCCAAAAGTTCTGAATGTATTATTGCAAATGCTAGATGATGGTAGGTTAACCGACGGACAAGGTAGAACTATTAATTTCCAAAATTGTATCGTAATCATGACAAGTAACATTGGAGCGCACCGAATATTGGAAGCACCAGAAGATGCTCGAAACAGCGAACAACTAAAGAAACTTGTTATGGAAGAAGTCTTAACGCATATGCGTCCCGAGTTATTAAATAGAATAGATGAAACAGTTATATTTAATGCTTTAAGAGAAGATGTTATTGAAAAAATTGTCAGTATCCAAGTCTCTAAATTAGCTCAAAGATTAATGCAACAGCAACATATGGCACTTGAAGTAAACCCAGAAGTAATTTCATCTATTGCAACAGAAGGCTGGGACGTTAATTTTGGTGCACGTCCTTTAAAAAGAGCTTTGCAAGACTTGGTCGAAGTTCCCTTATCTATGGAGCTTTTAGAAGGCAAATTTAATGAAGGAGATACCATTATTGTAAAAGAAGATTCAAAAAAGAATATTTCTTTTAGCAAAAAATAAATTTATTTCCATATAATTGCATTTTTTATAAAAAAAGTCCTAGAAGAAATTTTTAGGACTTTTTTTTCTTCAAGCTCTCATATTTTTTTCTATATTAAAAAAAGAATAGTAACAGTTTTCGTTTCTTTAATAATGTAACAAAATAAAATTTTTCTATTCCTATAACTTTTTGTTTGTATTCTATTTCTTTTGCCTATATAATGTCAAAAACAATATTAGAGGTTGGACATGCAAAAAAATAAAGTTACTTTGTATTCATTGTCTTCTATTTTAATTCTATTTCTAATTAGTTGCGGAAAAAAAGATAACACTCATTCTGAAACTACAACTGAATATACTTATCCAGGTTTAGTTGTTTTGAAAGAAGAAAATAATAAGCATAATTATTTAAATGATTATGAAAATTATACACCACTATATTTGGAAAAAAATTCAGATAAAACAAAAAAATTAGCAAGTAATGTAATTAAAGAAATAAGTGGTTTAAGCTTTGCCAGCAATTACGTTTTAGTTGCAAAAACCAACAATGGACCAAAATTTTATGTTTATAATGAAAAACCAAGTAATGAAATGCTAAATAAACACTTAGAGTTACTTGTTAGTGATAAAGATTTTCAAAATAAAAACATAAAAAATGTAAAATCTACTTTAACAAATGCAACTGTTAATATTACTTTAGTCAGACGAAATATCCAATGTCCTATGCTTATGTTTTTTGATGAAGAAGAGTTAAAAGATTATTGCATAAATAATGCTTTTCTAGAATTAAATTATAAAGTAGATCTATCAGGCTCAAAAATTACAATGAAAGAAGATCCAAAAACTGGTCAATTAATTAAAACTGAAAATGCAAAATATTTAATGGTTTCTGTTTCACCAGATGAAGAAGGTGGAACAGGTTGGCACTTAGCGGATGACATTAATCAAGGATTTAATAGAAGCGAATTTTTAAGAAGTAAACGGGATTTTGTTGGCCCATATGCAAATAAATATAACTTTTGGGTAAATGAAATTACTTCAACAAATGATGTTAAATTAGTGAAAACATTTCCACAAAATACAAATCCAGGCTCAACAGTTACCCAAAGTCATGGAACAACAATCGGACTTTCAGGAAATATTGTTGGCGGCGTTATGAATCATAATCCCAATGCTAATGTTTCACTAGGAGCATCAATACAAATATCAAATTTAAGAAATGTTTCTTACAATACATATGAATACACCATAGAAAATATAAGCTATAATAATAAAGCAAAATGGATGTGGGATTCAAAAGTGAATGATAAAATTTGCGACTATTTAACCAGAAAAGATTTTAATACTTGCCATTTTACTGAAGCAGCTTGGCAAAAAAGTTGGTCTGCAAATAGGGGCAAGTTTTCAGCTATTAGTCATAAATCATTTACCCCTTCATTTCAAGCAGTTTTTAAAACAAGTAAACAAAATCAAGGAAATTCAATTTTTGAGTTAGGGACTAATGTCGAAGCAGGGGTTATATTAGGAAGGAAATTAAGCTTTGCTTTATTTCATTACATAAATATAAAAACAAATAATTTTACAACACCAAATATTACTGAACAAATTTCTGTCGATTGGAGTTCTCCTTATTTTGCTTCAGAATTAAATTTTCGCCTTCAAAATACAAAGGAGCTTTATTCTAGCAAGTGTTTGCTCGTAGATAATAATAAAAATGTTGTACACAGTGAATGCGTTAATAGTCGAGCACAAGTGTGGGGTTATGACAACGATGAAAAACAATTTAAAACAAGATTATTTAATGAAAGCTGTCTTAATTTAGACCAAATGGGGTATTTAACTGTAAATACATGTAATATTAATTTTAATCAAAAATGGGTACTAAATGATCAAGGTCATATTCAATTAAGTAGTGATAAAAGTAAAGTCATTGGACTTGATTCATTTAATAAAGTAAGAATAGTCGATATAAATTCTGATAAAAAAATACACCTAGAAGCTTATAGTGCTGTTTTATAATTCTCAGAATTTTTCATAAATAGCAGAGATTTTAGCACTTGTTCATTTAAAATATCGAAAGTATCTAATATTTTTAAATGCGTTTTAGCTTTATTTATTTGAAATATTTTTCTAATATCAAAATTATCAATTAAAATACTATCACATTGATTTAAACTTAGATAAGCTAAAATATTATTAAAAACCCTATTAACATGAGCATTTATTCCAGATTGTTTTGAACAAATTATAACTTCATTAATCATCTCTAAAAGATTGTCATTACAAAAATATTGTACATTTAAACCATCTAATTGATCTTGAAAAACTTTGTTTTCAAAACTATTTCCTGTAGAAATTATTGCCACCTTTTTTAATGAACTATTTTTTATAACATTAACGCTTTCAATAACTGAGAAATAAAAATCCAGTTTAGCATTTGAATTACTTAAAAATAGATCTTTAAAAACAAACATTTCACTAGAAGGTATAATTAAATGATAAACATTTATTAAACGAAAGTCATTTAAACATTTAATTATTTCTTTTCTTATTTCACTTTCTTCAAATTTTAAATAATTTTCAGCAACAGAATGCAAAATAATATTAATTTTATTTTTTAATCCTTCTTTACTTTTTTTCTTATTATAAAATTCAAAAAAATTTTCTAAATACTGCAATGAAAAATTAGAACCAGTTAGTGATAGTATTCCCAAATATAAGGTCTCTTCCATAAAAACTCCTAATTCAAATACCAACGAAAAGAAATTGGTAAAATCTGCAGTTGATAAACACTTGAACCAATATTTCCACCAACCATATCTACAGAATATGTATAAACAAAATTAACTGATGGAGTATATGCTAAGTGTTTATTAACAAAGGTCGCATATAGTAAATTAGTTAAAAAATTTATTCCATTTTTTTTAGAAGTGGTTGTTGTATATCCATTAACAGTTCCTTGATTTAAATAATAGTAATAAGATAGTCTAAACAAAATTTCTAAAGAACTTTCATCACTAAAATTTGGAAATAAATATAAATAAGGTCCTAGCAATAAATTATTTTCAACTGTTTCTTTTAAATTTGAGTTGTTCCCTAAAGTTTTTTGACTATAGTTGATGCTAGAGTATAAACCAAATTCTGCTTTAGAAAACTCCTTACCGATATACATCCCTCCTTCAGTTGAAGAATTAAAAGGGTTTATCAGAATATTTGGACGAAAATTTAAATGTTTAGTTTTAAAGCAAATTTCTAGCCCTGGTCGTGCAGTTAGTATTTGATTATTCATTCCTGATTTATTTGAATCTTCCGAATTAATAAAGCTATAATCATAAAAAAAAATATCTGTTTGGACAAAATTACAAGTTTCAGGCTTTTCATTAGATTCCGAGAATGCATTACTATTGAAGGATATAAAAAAAACTAAAAATATAAATTTTAACATAATTTGCCTATAAATATTATTTTACTCTCCAAAAAAAACTTAAATGTAGATTTTTTTAATTGTCTCATATATGAGTATATAAAAGCAATCCCATTTGCCATGGGATTTCTCAATAAAATTAGGTGCTAATTCCCAAAATGAAGGAGTCCATTTCTATGGAAACTATCCGAACTATTAAATCTCAGAATAAGAAATTTACTTTTTCCTTTGAAGAAATTGTTTCGGATTATCGACTTGCAGTAAGAAGCAGATATGCTAGTTTAACAGGCAGAAAAGAAGTATTAACTGGCAAAGCTAGTTTTGGAATATTTGGCGATGGCATAGAGCTTCCACAAATAGCAGCAAGTAAAGCTTTTGCTAAAGGAGATTTTAGAACAGGCTACTATAGAGATCAAACATTTGAAATGGCACTTGGGAATGTTTCTGTAACTCAATTTTTTTCACAACTTTATGCTGACCCTGATATTAGTAACGAACCACATTCTGGTGGACGACAAATGAACTCCCATTTTGGTATTCGTTTACTTGATGAAAACGGTTTCTTTAAAAATCAACTTGAAAATAAAAACTCTATCTCTGACATTTCTCCTACAGCAGGACAAATGAGTCGAATGCTTGGTTTAGCTTATGCGTCTAAACTTTATCGAAATGAAAAAGTATTGCATTCAGAAGGACATCATTACTCAAATCAAGGAAACGAAATTGTTTTTGGAACGATTGGTGATGCATCAACTTCAGAAGGAATTTTTTTCGAAACAATGAATGCTGCAGGAGTTTTACAAATTCCATTGTTAATGTCTGTATGGGATAATGGATTTGGAATTTCAGTTCCAAGACATTTACAAACAGTAAATAATTCTATCTCACAAGCTCTTTCAGGATTTCAAAATAGCCAAGACAACAAAGGCATCTCAATTTATCAAGTAGAAGCTTGGAATTATGTTGATCTCTGCGAAACATATCTTACAGCAGCTGAGCACGTTAGAAAAAATCATAAACCCGCATTAGTGCACGTAATAGAAGTAACCCAACCGCAAGGTCATTCAACAAGCGGAAGTCATGAAAGATATAAATCTAAAGAAAGATTAGATTGGGAAAAAGAATACTGCTGCATTAAAAAATTTAGGGAATGGATAATTGCCAAAAATATTTCAACAGAAAACGAGCTAAATTTAATTGATGAAGAAGAAAAAATATACGTTGAAAAATGCCGTTCTGAAGCATGGGAATTATTAATAAATCCAATAAAAAAAGAATTAAAATCAGCTTTGCATTATTTAAATTTAGTTTTAAGCAATACACAAAATTCTGAATCCATAAAACAGTGCATATATAATTTAGAAAATACTGTTTCTTTAAATAGAAGAGTCATTCATTCAAATTTATTTAAAGCTATTATCAATATACGCAATGAAGAATCTTCAGAAAAAAATCAACTTATCCAATTTTTTAACGAGTTTTCAAGAAAATATAATTATATTTATGAAAGCAAATTATACAGTGATTCTAAGCATTCTCCTTTAAATATCAAAAAAATTGATCCCATTTATTCTCCACAAGGAGAAACCGTTGATGGTAGAATTGTCCTGCAGAAATGTTTTGAACAACAATTTTTAAACAATCCTAAATTTTTTGTACTTGGCGAAGATGTAGGCAAATTAGGAGATGTTAACTTAGTATTTGAAGGATTAAATGCAAAATTTGGTGATTTAAGAGTAACTGATACCGGTATTCGAGAAGCCTCTATTCTAGGCCAGGGTATAGGAGCAGCTATCAGAGGTTTAAGACCATTAGTTGACATCCAGTATCTTGATTATTTTTTATATTGCCTACAAACAGCTTCAGACGATCTCTCTACTTTACTTTATAGAACAGCTGGTGGACAAAAATCACCCGTTATCATTCGCACAAAAGGGCACAGGCTCGAAGGAATTTGGCACACAGGTTCACCTATGGGGACTATTTTAAATTCAATTAGAGGAATGTATTTATGCGTTCCAAGAAATATGACTCAAGCAGCAGGAATGTATAATACTTTACTTCAATCTGATAATCCTGCTTTAGTAATCGAGGTACTAAACTCTTATCGTCTAAAAGAAAAAATTCCTGATAATATTGGTTCCTTTACTGTTCCTTTAGGTCATCCAGAAATCATAAAAAATGGAGAGCATATTACAATTGTAACCTATGGTGCTTGTTGTAAACTCGCAATGGAAGCTGCTAGTGATTTAGAAAAAATGAATATTTCTGTTGAAATTATCGATATTCAAACATTATTGCCTTTTGATTTAACAAATACAATTTTACATTCTATTAAGAAAACCAATGCTGTTTTATTTTTAGATGAAGATGTTCCAGGGGGAGCATCTGCATATATGATGCAACAGTCTATTGAACGAGATAAGGCTTTCCACTTTTTAGATTGCATGCCTAGAACATTATCTGCAAAAGATAATAGGGGAGCTTATGGGCGCGATGGCGATTTTTATTGCAAACCTCAAACCGAGCATATTATCGAAATTTGTTATCAAATTATGCAAGAAAGATCCCCCAAAAAATTCCATGATTTTTATAATCAAGAAGTAAGACGTCAAGGTGCAATATCAGCTGAAAATTCCTTAAAATTGACTCATAATACAACGCTAGATAATTTTTAAAGTATAAAAGTATAAAAATATAAATATGTAGGCTAAAAATCATAGTACTTAGTTATGGAACTCTGATTAAGTTTACATTATTTCCTTTAGAAGATAAGTTTATTTTGCTATTTTTTTTAAAAACTAAAATTTTTAAAATTTATAATAAAAAAATATTAGAAGGAAATACTCAGATGAAAAAAATTGCACTTGCTAAAGTAATTTCTACCTCGTTTTTAATAATTAGTAACACATCCTATGGTAACAATAATTTAATGAATCATAAAAATATGGATTCCAATTTATTTTTAGTTTCTAAAAACAGTGAAAATGGAAAAAATGGCGAAAATGGTAAAAATGGAAAAAATGGAAAAAACGGTAAAAATGGCGAAAATGGAAAAAACGGTGGAAACGGTGGAAATGGTGGAAACGGTGGAAATGGTGGAAATGGTGGAAATGGTGGAAACGGTGGAAATGGCGGAAATGGTGGAAATGGTGGAAATGGCGGAAATGGCGGAAATGGCGGAAATGGCGGAAATGGCGGAAATGGCGGAAATGGCGGAAATGGCGGAAATGGCGGATAATAAATTTATTAAGGGACATAGCACTAAGATATTCTGAATATGTTTCTATCCCCCATTTGAAGTTGTCACTTTTTATAATGGATAATTGAAAATACTTTAATAATAGTCTCAATAATTGGAAAAAGTATAATTATTTTAATAAAAATATAGTCCTAAATCTCTACTATGGTATAAAAACAAGAGCAAATTATTACAAAAAATAAAATAAGCGTATAAAAAATAGATAAAAAGATCTAGCAAATTTTTTATGTGAGTAACTTTTTTTTAAAGTCAATTCATCTTTCTTTTTTCTTCAAAGAAAATAATTTTTGATTTTTTATTTGACAATATATTTTATTTATACCCAAAATAAGAATCAAGCAATAAAAAAAACCGAGAGGCCAAATAATGTAGCCAATTGTAATTATTAAACTAAAAGCTATACCCCCTAAATCACTATTACTCATATTATTGAATAAAAAACCAGAGAAAATTATTGCGAAAAATAAAATTGGTATATAAATACTTAATTTAAAAATTGATAAAAAAGAAATAACAAATTTTTTAATATGAGTTACTTTCTTTATTTTAAAAGTCAATTCATCCTTCTTTTCTACTTCAAGAAAAATCAATTCTTTTTGCTTGTTTATTTCAGAAAATATTCTTTTTTTATAGCCAAAATAAGAATCTAGCAACCAAAAAAACAGCGGTAAGAATACAATTAATAATTTGTAATATAATGCATTTTTAGATATATTTTCTGATAATTCAATATATAATAAAATAATTTTAATAGAAAAAATTACTGCAATAAGTTTTATAAAAAAAGTATTTGTAACAATTAGTTTCATTATTTTAAGTGTTTTTCTAATCATTTTTAATAACCTATAATTTGTTAGAGAATAGTTAAGAAGTACTATCAACGCAAAATACTATCAACGCAAAATACTATCAACGCAAAATACTATCAACGCAAAATACTATCAACGCAAAATACTTTCCACATTTTTTAGAAAAAGATATGGAAAATGTAAAATAATTTTAATAATATTCTTTGTTGTATGAGGAGTAATTGGCACCCATTTTTCTAAATTTTACCTGGCAAATAAGACACACCTGATTTTTCTTCCGCAATTGGTTTATTAAGGATAATTTTTTTTCCAGCCGTTTTTCCATCGGAATAAAAATCAGAATAAACACTTCCACTACCTGATGATTTTGTGCTCAATTTTGGATATAATTTTTTAGTATAATTATTTAAATAAGTCATTTCTTCTTTAAGTAGCATTGGTAAATTAAATTCTTCACTTTCAATATTTTGCTTTATATTTTGTTCATTTTTCCTATTTTGTTTCTCTAATTTAGAATGAAAACCTTCAATCACCCCTTTTTGAAAAGATAATTTATATTTAGCAGATATATTTCCATTTTTTTGGTATTCAAGCCATAGCTTTTCAATTTTATCTTTTAAAAAATAAAAAACGTACTCTGCCATTTTTATGTTACTTTTCTTTCCAATTATTTCGACAGATTTATACGATTCTTGGTTTAAGTAGTCATACATTTCACCATAAATAATATTCACAAAAAAATGGTTTTGAATAAGAGCAAAAATAAATTGATAGGTACTGGGCACTACTTTTCTGTTAAAATTTATAAAAAAACTTTCATACAACTCATTATTTTTTTTCTGGATATTTTCAATATTATATTTTTGATATATTTCTTGCACTTTTTGCATAGCCAAATACGCTTCATGTTCATTTACAGATTGTGCTAAATTTAAAAGTTTTTCTACTTTTCTTAGCATCACTTGATCTTCTGAACTTAAATTAGGAAAATCTTCTTTTGCTGCTAAATCATCGAAATTTAACTTAGCTTTTCTAAACCTTGGAAGAACTGCAATTGTCTCACATGCTTGTTGAAAAAGTGAATCGTGCCCAGAATCTGACTGATATAGTTGAGTTACTATTTGGTGTGCCATTTCATGTTTTAATACTTGAATAACAACATTCCAAGGATATTCTGTAATTAATTTTCGCGACAACCGAATTGTTTTAAAAGTGGGGTTCCAACTCCCCCATTCAGATGTTAAATCTTCAATAGTTATCATTGGTTTTGTCAATTTAATTTTATATAAATAGCAAATGTAATCGTACTCTTTATAGAGTTGGAAAATAACTTTTGAAAACATTTCAGATAATAGAGACTCGAAATTCATATTTCCTCTAAATTTATTTAAGAAAAAAGCGATAATGATCTTCTTTAAAAAACTTAATCTTTAATAGGAGATAAAGTTGCCTTTGTCGTAACAGTTTTACTATCTTTAATTTTATCGGACAATTGTCCATCCGATATTTTTTGGGTAAAGATAGGAACAACGACTTCTTTAGTTATGCCACCTGACAATAAAAGATCAATCCGTGTTTTTGGAAGAATCAAATTTTGATCACCAACAAAATATGTTAGCGAAAAGTCACCATCAGGTAAATAAACTTCATCGGGTTTGAAATACATTAAATCAATAGATTTACCATATATACTGGGACTTTTTGCTTCAAAGCGCACAAAATCTGTTTTTGTATTTCCTGATGTATATTTTATTTCCCATTTTAATTTGACTCTACTTAATTTATCTATTCTAACAGAATCTTCAGATGTCACTAAATTCTTAAAAATGCCTTTAATTCCTTCAACTCCATATTCGTATTTTTGATCAAAAACTAAAAAGGGCATGTCAGGCATAACAGTCATTAATACAAATGGCATTCTATTCGCATGAATAGTAATTCGTGGTGGTAGTTTACATTTTTCATATTTTTCAGGACAGGTAGGAGAATTAATTTGCACCCCACGTGTCTTAACCTCAGTAATTTGATTTTCTGAAACATCTACATATTTTTCAATTTCTGTACCTTCCAGCGTTACTCTGTAGTTACCAGGAAATACAGGATAATCCGTATTTAATCTAAACAATACTTTTTCATTAATATATGCAAATATTGGTTGACCACCTGCTTTTAAGCGTTCTTCAATTGGAAAATAGCGAGGAGAAACGATTCGCATTACCCCTAGTTTTATATCAAAATTAGAAAAATCTTTTATTTGAATTATTTTATTGCTACCATTTACTTCTATCTGATATCTTCCACTTTGTAGCCAAATTGTTCCATTAACAGGAGAAGAAATAACAAATTTTTTTTCTTGTGTTGATAAATCTAATGGATAGGAAAAAAACTTACTAGAATCCGTATTTATTGGTGAAGACAATGTGAGTGGCCATAATTGCACTTTTTTTTCAGAATAAATGAGAGGATCTAAATTAAATTCAACATTTCTTCCTGAAATAGAAAGTACATTTTTCCCTGGTAAAATATCAAAATCACTTTTATTAATAAACCAATGTTCTTGTTTATTTAAAGGGTCAAGACAATAACTATTAAAAGTATTGCTTAAAGAATTTTCTAATTGATTATTATTTTTACTATTAAATACTAAACTAACTTTACTCATAACAATTTTTTGATCTTTTGTTCCGTCATGATTAAACTCATAAGAACTGCATTCATTTGCAAGAGCATATATTCCAACTGGCAATAAGGTTTTTGTATTTGTCGTAATTCGCATAAGTGGATAATATATTTTTTTATTATTACTATTATTAACTTTATAAATTGTTACGTTTTTATTAGGATTTCCTAAAAATACAAAATACCTTTTATCTTCAGAAGATGAATTTTTATTACATGAATTAATAATTAGTATTAAAAATAAAAAAACAAAAAATCTCAATTATCACACCTCAGCATAGTTTGTATTGAAAAATATTTATGCACTTTGAATTGCTTAAGCTTTCCTACAATAGCCACATCTTTACCTTTTTGCATACAAGGTAAATAAGCAGTTATATTTTCAGTTGTAACTTGAATATAACCTGTTTTGTCTTCCAATACAAACCAAAGACCTCCGGGACCTACATCAAATATTTTTCCACTTAAAATAACAGGAATATCATAATAAGTTTTTGGAGTTAAAATTAATAATTTTATATCAACAAGTCTTGTTTTTTTCTCGCAACTTCCAATTAATAAAAGGCTAATGATCAGCAGCAGCAGGTTGTTCATCTTCATTTTCTGTTTCCTCTTTTAGGTCAAATGTTAACTCTGCTACTATTTTATCTAAATCTATAATACCTCTAATTCTATCCCCTACCCTTGAAACTCCAGCTAATATTTTATATTCAGCAGGAAAGAAATTTTGTGGAATAGATTCTATTTCCGAAGGTTGTAGACGAACAAATTCAGTTATATCATCAACAATGACACCAAAACCACCATAATCACAATGCAAAATAATTACTCTTGTAGTAGAATCAGCTTTTCCTCTTTCAAATTTCAAAAATCTTCTTAAATTTAACACTGGCATAATTTCACCGCGTAAAGCAATGATACCCTCCATCATAAATTTAGCACCCGGAACAAAAGTTATTGTTGTTAACATAATAATTTCTCTTACCAATGACATAGGTAACAGAAATTCTTCTTTATGCAATTTAAAACCGATATATTGAACACCTGGTGTTTGTACTACTCCTTCATCGGTAACATCATTAATATATCCAGATGCAGTATCATCTTGATAAGGCAATTGCACTTGTTGACCGCCAGCAGCATCACCTGAAAAAGAAACAAATTTTTTAACTTGCAACTGCAGCACGATTTTGGTACCCCGATTTAGTTTGTGAGAAGTCGTCTATTATTTCACCAACATCCAATACTAAAGCTACTCTTCCATTTCCTAAAACACATCCTCCAGCAACTCCGCGCCGTTTTCCCATAAGTCTGCCTAAAGATTTAATAACAATTTCCTGTTGACCTTGAAGTTGATCAACTACTACTCCAACTCTTTTTTCACCCACTCCAACAACCACAAATATTATTCTTGGTTTAGAATGCCTCATTCTAAAAGAAAAACTTTGATTTGAATTGGATTGTTTTATTTCTACAGATTTTTCTTCATTTGGTTTATCATTATTTTCACCTTCATTATGATGTTTTATTCTTTGTATATCTGCAACGGAATACCACATTAAATCATTCATTGCATGCAGATCAAACACATCTGCAAGTTTGAGTAAAGGAAGTACTCTATCTCTTAATTTAACGAAATCTGCACTTCCCATTTTTTGCACTTCTTCTGGTCTAATGCGGATACTTTCAATTACATTTACTAGAGGAATAGCATAACTTTCACCTTTAGTTTCAACCATAAGACTTGGAATAATAGCTAAAGTTAAAGGTAATTTTATTGTTGTTGTGGTTCCTTTTCCAAGTTCACTATCTAATTCAATAATTCCTTTTAACTTCACAATACTCTTTTTAACGACGTCCATCCCAACGCCACGACCAGAAATATTTGTTACTTTTTCAGCAGTAGAAAATCCTGATTCAAAAATTAAAGAAAATATTTCTTTATTTGTCATATGATCAGCTTCTTTAATAATTCCTCTTTCTATTGCTTTATTTCTTATTTTATCAATTTGTAATCCTTTTCCATCATCTTGGATAGTTATTACTATCATATTTCCATCTTGACTAGCTTTTAAATGAATATTACCTTTCCTAGGTTTTCCTACTTGTTCTCTTACATCAGGCATTTCAACACCATGATCCACACTATTTCTAATTAAGTGAACAAGGGGATCTCCAATTTCTTCGACTAATGTTTTATCTAGTTCTGTTTCACCGCCAATTATATGTAGATCCATTTCTTTTCCTAGTTGTCTGCATAAATCACGAACAACTCTTGTAAATTTATAAAATGCGTTTCCAACTGGAACCATCCGAATTTTCATAATAATACTTTGAACTTCATTCATGTGTCTGCCAAAAAGCAAAACACTTTCACTCATCGAATGTCCTAATTCACTATTTCCATTTCCACGTAATTCTTCTTCTATTCGAGCAAAACGTGTTCTATCAATAACCAATTCACCAACTAAATTAACAAGACTATCAAGACGCTTTAAGTCAACACGGATTGTTCCACCAGCTTCATCAGCTTTTTTCTCTTCTGGTTTCTTTTTATCTTTGTCACCAGCAGGCTTTGCAGCTGCTGGCGCAGCAGGTGTGGCGGGGGCAGCTGGCGCGGCGGGTGCAGCAGGGGCAGCTGGCGTGGCGGGTGCAGCAGGTGCGGCCGGAGTTCCTCCCTCAGCTTTTTTGGCAGGAGCCCCACCGGTACCCAAAACCGCTAATCTTAATTTTGAAAGAGCATCGTTTATTGGCATTTCTGATGATTGATTTTTTTTAATGGACTCAAACATAATACGAATTCTATCTAAACCAAAAAATAAACCATCCATTAAAGCAGGAGAAACTTTTAAAGTTCCCTTGCGTATTCTATCAAATAAATTCTCCATTTTATGGGTTAATTTTTCAATTGCACGAAACCCGAACATTCCAGAAGTACCTTTAATAGTATGAGCACTTCTAAAAATACTTTCAACCGCATCTTTACTTTCGGGATTTCCTTCCAACTCAAGCATTGAATTACTTAAATTTTCAATGAGTTCATCAGCATTTGATAAGAAATCTTGCAACATTTCAGGATCAAGATCAGGTTTTTCAAAGCCATCTCCACCAGCAAGATTTTTGGTATCAAAATCTTCTTCTGGCTCCTCTTCTTCACCTCCTCCATGCCCACCACCTCCTGCAGCTGCAGGTGCAGGTGCAGCGGCTGGGGGAGCAGAAGAAGCTTCTTTAGCAGGTTCAGCAGCAGCAGGCGCATCACCTCCTCCCGCAAAAACAAGAGAATCCCAAGGAGGTCCTAATTTTTTTAAACAGCTAGGATCTTTTTTGTCTAAATCTACAACGTCTGCTTCAACAACTCCTTTCAAAGTTGCTGCTTCAAGTTCAGCTGCAAATACTATCAGAGCATGTTCACCTGATACCCGAAAAACTATAAAGTCACCAACTCGGGATATATTATCTGCATGTTTTCCTGATTTTAGCTCATCTATTGACTTATAACTGCCATCTTTAAGGTGGACAGCAAAGACCTTTTCAGTCCTAGTAGAAAATTTTTGAAAAGCAGCATTTTCTTCAGCGGAAAAAGCTCCGGCTTCTAAATTGCCTGTTGGCGCAGAACTGTTACCTGCTGGGGCACTGGAAGGAGCAGGAGTTCCGCCATTTTTCACAATATCAGATTTAGCATGAAACTCATGCACAAGCCTTTCCGCCTCCATCAACACATCAGGATCAATTGGCTTTGGATACGCTTTGTATACTTGTTCAAAAACATTTTGTGCATCTGAGACTAATTCAATTATTTCTTTTGTTAATTTAACCTTTTCAGAACGAACAAATTCAATATAATCTTCAACTGCATGCGCCATAGCAACCATCTCTAAAAGATTTGCCATTTGCGACAAACCTTTCAGAGTATGCAGTGTTCTAAATAATTCTTGACTTTCTTCGAGTGGGACATCTTCATTCGCAATTAAATGCTCTTGAAATCCTTGGCATAAGGTTGCCAAGCGTTCGTATAATTCGGTTGCTTCATTCTTCAACTCTTCAGCTAGGTTTGAATCAGATTGTTCCGGTGAACGAAGCTCAGGTATGCTTTTTAGGAAAAACACACTATCCCCCAAAAAAAGTACGTTAATTGTGATAAATGAGGTATGACTTACTAGGTATTTTAATCGCATTAACTGCGTCTGTATTTTTTTTAGAGTTAAGGATTTGGCGGTTTTTATGAATAGCAAACAAAAAAATAAATTAATTTTAGCAAGTGGATCACCAAGAAGAAAAGAAATGCTAACTGCAAGTGGATTAGAGTTTTTAGTAATTCCAGCTAATATAGATGAAATTCCAAAAACAAATGAATCAGGGAAAGACTATGTGAAGAGAAATGCATTTGAAAAAGCATTAGCAGTAACTAAACAAGTATCACCGAATGATATAATACTTAGTGCTGATACTATTGTTGTTACTAAAAATGATGTCATTTTAGAAAAACCACTATCAGAAGAACATGCAGAAAATATGCTCAAAATGTTATCAAATGAATCTCATTTAGTATATACAGGCTATACCCTAATGCAAAATGGAACAGAACTAATTTCTAGAGTTATTGAAACTATTGTAACATTTCGGAAAATATCAGCGGATGAAATTCAAGCTTATATTGCAAGTAAAGAACCTTTCGACAAAGCTGGCGGTTATGGTATTCAAGGTAAGGCAATGGGTTTTGTTACCAATGTCAATGGAAGCTACACAAATGTAATAGGTTTACCACTTGCAGAAGTTTTAGTCGATCTCACAAATTTTGCAGGTATAAAACCTTTTGCAATTAAGTAATTTGTGAGGAAATAATTAACATGAATAATTTCATTGAAAGTAATTTAAATAATTTCAAAACAAATCTGACTAATATTGCCACCAAATATAAAAGAAATATCGATGAAATTACTATTATAGCTGTCAGTAAATATCAAGATTGTAATAAAATAAATTCTGCTTATTCAAGTGGACAAATAAATTTTGGAGAAAATTATATCCAAGAGTGGCAAGAAAAAGTAAAATTTTTTCAAAACAGTTTACCAAATTTAAAATGGCACTTAATAGGAAATTTACAAAAAAATAAAGCAAAGTATTTAACCGATAAAGTTTTTTGTCTTCAATCATTAGACAGTATAGATCTGGCAAAAGAAATTGAGAAAAAAGGAAAATTTGAACAGAAATTAAAAGTTCTAATTCAACTCCAAATTGATAAAAATGATCAAAATAAATCAGGAATAACAATTGAACAAGCAAAATTATTACGTGATTATATTTGGAAAAGTTCTAAAATAAGTTTTGCAGGTTTCATGGGTATTGGCCCTCTCGATATAGAAATAAATAAAAGAAAAGAACTCTACTATTCATTTATTGACAATGCATACAATCTCTGGAAGGAAACAAACTCAATTAATACACAACCAATTTTATCTTTAGGAATGTCCTCTGATTATGAAACTGCAATTGAATGTGGGAGTAATATGTTAAGAATTGGTACTGCAATTTTTGGTGAAAGAAATAAAAACTAATTTTCATTGAAAATATATAATTAAATTTATTCTTTTTGAACTTTTTTGCCAAATTCTATCGAAACCCCTATAATTCCATCTAGCATTTGCAATTTTTGATTAGTTAACGAAGTTGTTTGTTGACCATATGTATAATTGATTTCTAAATAAAAATTAATAATATTGATTGACTTATTAAGATTTATTCCATATTCAAATAAATTCCATCTAGAAACTGCATATGTATTGGTATTCGTAGGATAAAAATGTAAAAACATAAGATGAGAATTTAAATTCAATTCATAAGGTAAATCAAGCATGGCATATAATCTTCCACCAAGACCATATTGTTGGACAGGATCAAGATATAAATTATATTGAGAAATATTATTACTAGAACCAATATTTGTTACTGCCGAACTTCTGGAATAAACAAAATATCTATTTTGACCTACAATGCCTAAATTAAAATAGTCTAAAAAATTGTAATTTAAACTTGCTTCAAAATTTCCAATATTTACTTTATTTGTCATTAAATTTATATTAGTAAAAGGTTTAAATGAAATTGATTGAATGCGTCCATTAATATTTGCGTAAAAATCATTTGTAAAATATTGTGACCATCCAAAATTTGCTCCGTATGCAACATGACTTATGAGAGTCGCATTGGAGTTGTTCAAGCGGTCATAAATATCAAGACGTTCATAAGTTTGCATCAAGCCCGCATAGAATTTTGAATGAATATCTAGAACTTTTTCTTCATTTATTTCTTTACTTTCGTCTTTATTTTCATTTTTATTTTCAGCTTCAAGCTTACTTTCATTTGTTATTTTAGAATGAAAATCGTTTAAATTTGACTTCTCTAAATTGTTTATAGTTTCAAAATTTTTCATACAAAATTCAATATTCTGTATTTTTATATAAATTACTTCATTTGGATATATTAAATTTCCTTTAGATTCATGATTTAATATTTGTGGATTAAGTTTGAGAGTTTCATTTAATGCAGTCTGTAGATCTAAATTATGAAAATGTTTGAGTTTTTTTAAAATTGAGAATAAAGTATCTTGCTTATTAACTACATATGAAATTATATTAGATTGGTTTTTTGCATTGTAATTCAAATTTTTAATTTTCAAAATTTCATTAGGGTAGATTAAATTTGGATCTTGAGAAGTTAATTTATTTAATCGTAACGTTTCTTTTAATGAACCATTTTCACCATAGACAGGATAATTTTTATAAGTTCTTAAAATATTAATTAAATTTTCATTTTTTTGTACTTTGTGTAAACAAATACTTTCTTTTGCATATATCTTAGAGTATATTAATAATATTAATATTATTTTTAATATTTTACTAATAATCATTTTTTTTCCATTTAATTACCAGATATTTATCGAAACTTATTAGAAATTATTTAGATGGGTTAAAATTACATAATTTAATTACTTTAAATTATAGTTATGTAGAATCTTCTTCAATTTTAGGAATAATTAGAATGCAAAATTTACCTAGAGTGTTTTTATATTTAGTTAAATATTTGAGAATACACCCTAATTATTTTTAAAAAGAAAAGAATCACTATGAATGTCTTGAGAATTTGCTCCTTGTAAAAAAACTAATTCTTTCGCAGCTTTTACAAAAGTTGAATCTCCACAAATATAAACTTTCCAATTTTCTAAATCCACATAATTTTCTTCAATAAAATTTAATACATTACTATTTTTTGCACTATTAAGGCAACAGGAAAATAAATTAAAATCATTATGAATCAATTTTAACTCATTAAGAAAATTATTTGCATATAATGATTTTTCATTAACACCACCTTGTACAAAATGTATTGCTTTCTGGTGATTTTGGAAAATAGCCTGCCTACATATACCTAGTAGTGGCGCTACTCCAGTACTAATTCCTAAAAAAAGCATAGGCTTATTTAGAGCATCGGAGGTAAAAAAACAACTCCCTAAAGCTTGTGAAATATAAATTTCATTTCCAACATTTAATTCATTAAATATCCAATTAGACATTTCACCAGTTAAAAAATGTTTAATATGTAATTCTATTTCATTTTTGTCATCACATAAATTTGCTATAGAGTAACTTCTCAAGCAGTTTGTATCTTTATAAATGTTTAAAAACTGTCCCGGATAAAAAGAATAATCTTTAGGTTTTTCTAACTTTAAAAGAATTACTTCATTATTTATTAATTTTTTCTGCAAAATTTTAGTTGAATACTTTTTGCTTTCTTCACCACACTTTTTAATCGAAATATCTTCTTCAGGAAAACAAAGACATGATAAAAATTTTTTTTGCAATTTATCGGCTTCTGACAAGCCAATTTGACTTTTTTGGGGCGGAGTTCCAGTATTAAATTCCAAGATACAACTTTGACATAAACCGCTTTTACAAAAATAATTAATATCTTCATTATTTTGAATTAATAAATCTAATACGCTTTGTTCCGGAGAAATCTGATAATTATTGCTATTAAATTTAACCATTGGCATGATAAATTTACCTTTCAAATACGCCCTAAAACAGCATCCCTTGCAGCTTCTGCTTTAGCCATGATGTCATTCATAATTTCTGAAGATAATTGAAGTTCTTCAAGGGTTTCTTTTAAGTGATTTGCAACCGCATTAAAATGCGAGTCATTTAAGCCTCTTTTAACCAAATGGGCATGCCCCAAAGTAAGATCTTTTCCAGAATACAAATTTGGTCCACCAAACAACAGAGTAAAAAAAGCTTTTTGTTTTTTTATCTGGAGATTCATATCAATATCAGTAAAAAAATGTTTAATGAGCGGATCTTTAAGGATTTTGCGATAGAAGATTTGGACCGCCTTTTCCATAGCCGCTTCACGACCCACTAGTTCATAGTAACTTGTCATAACATCTCCTTTTTACTAATGTTTCCTTTAAAAACAGGAATATTTTTAAAGCTGTATTTAAAATACATCTTTAAAAATATTCCGCAAGTGCCGAAGGAAATTTTGTCAAACAATATGACAATGCAATAAAAATTAGCATTAAATTTTCTAGATTTGTAATTAAACTATTATGTAACTATCAGTGACTATTAACAAATTAAAATATTTAAAGATAAAGTTTTCTATAAAAAATAGAAATTTTAATTTAATTATTTTAAAATATATCTGTAAATTTTCCTTACAAATTTTCAATAATAATTATTTAATTGACCAAATACTCTTTATAAATAATGACTAATATCTCCTATTTTTAATAATTAGGAGGACTATTTTTAAGGAGAATCTATGATTACTAAAATTTTCTTAGCTATTATTTTGTCTATATCATTACCCTCAATTGCATTATCTGAAGAAAAAAACTTAGATATTTACATGGATGGTAGTTACAAAATGCTTAAAGCAAAAAGTAATGACATAGATTTTTCTGGTGCAGGGATTGGAGCTGGTACTTTATATACTTTTCCAACCTCTACAAATATAAAACCCGTTATAGGGGCTTACTTTGATTACAATGCCACAGGGTCAAATTCCACATTTATTGTTTTTGATCACTTCAATTATGCAAGCGCAGTGCTTAATTTAGGCGCAAAATACAAAATAAATTCATTTTCCCTATTTCTTCTTAGCAACTTTGGCTATGCCTACTATAACGATTATGGATTAGACAATGCTTTTATGAATACTAACTTAATTACTTATGAAATAAAAGATCACTATTTTGTTGGAGGCTCTCTTCTAGGGAGCTATGCTTTTGGGGATGTTTTTAGTATGGGCCTAAAAACTACTGCCAACTATCATGTATTAAATAAAAAGCTAAAAATAGATGGGCCAATTCAATTTAACGACAACTCAAATGGGAAACAAACTTACTTAGAAACTGGTATTGGTCTAGTTCTGCTATGGTCAATATAGTATTAACAACATAAAATCTATTTCAAATTACTAAATTTTTTTTATTTGAAATTGCTATAGTTTTAGAATATAAAAGCACTCTTTCATTTATTGAAGGAGGGTTTTTGCAATTAACTTTACAAAGTGATTACACTTTAAGAGTATTAATATACATCTCTTATCATCAAGAAAAAATTGTAACTATTGATCAAATAGCTGATTTTTATGAAATTTCAGCTCACCATTTGACACGTATTATTCACAAATTAGGTGAACTAGGTTACATAACCACAATTCGAGGAAAAGGTGGCGGATTTCTTCTTGCCAAAAAACCTTCAGAAATTAATATTGGTGAATTAATAGAAAAAATAGAATCTCACTTCCATATCGTAGAATGTTTTGATCCATCCAAAAAAAGTTGCAAAATTTTAGGGGCCTGTTTCTTACGACCACTTTTAGCTGAAGCTACACAAAAATTTATTGAGACATTAAAACAAAAAACACTTGCTGATTTAGTAACAAACAATAATAAATTAAAAAGTATTATTACTAAATCTCAAGTTTGAGAAATATAATCACTAATAACTTGATGATTTAACATTTGATTGTAGTCAAACTTATCTATATTAACTCGTCTCAATAGACCTTTATCAAACTGACCAACTTCATTACAAATAGATAATAATTTAGATTTAGAATGAACGGAGAGCAAAATAGTAGCAGTTGAAAATTCTCGCAATAATATTTCGATAAGCCGTAGTTCAGATTCGTCAGTTAAAATAATATTATCAATTAACAAAATTCTGTTATTTTGCAATAGTGCCTTAGCTATTGAAAAGAAAATAGTTTCTCCCGCCCAAAGCATTTGCTTAGGAAGATCTTCAATTTTAGTATTCAAACCATTTCTTAATACAGCTATTGATTGCGCAACTCCCACTCTATTAAGTACTGACCAAATTTCTGAATCATCAAATAGCTCATCGGGATCTAAATTTTCTTTTAATGTTAAAAATGGGAATATTGAATTCATAGAGATATATGCAAACTTACTTCTAAGATCAAACGGATTCAGTTTTAAGATGTCCTCGTCATCAATGACGATTGATCCTGATTCAAAAGGAACAAATTGTAATATGCTAGCAAACAATGTTGAAATTTTATGTTGTCCTTTTTCTAAAATGAATCCAAATTTTGAACCACTTGGAATATACAAATCTAGATTAACAATAGGTTGTGGATAATCTTTTACAGCTATAACATTTAATTCCATAATTCTAATACTAGCTTTTTCTGGCCAGTAATTTGAAGTCGAAAATTTATTTCCCTCTAGTTCATGAAATCGACTAGCTGTAGCTACTAATTCTTCAAAATCTGGGATAGTTTGAAAGTAAGTAGTAATATCATTAGATATATTTATAAAAGCTTTAAAGACAAATAACATTGCTAGAAAAGATAATACGACTTTGTCAATGCTTACTCGTTTGATATTTAAAGAAAAATAAATAGCACTTAACATGGTAATAATTAACAGTGCAAAACAGATAAACTGAGAAAAAGAAAGAACAACTTTATCTTTTTCAGAATTTTTATGCAGTGATAAGTTTATTTTTTCGCTAATTTTTTTATAAATAAACTCCCTAAAATAAAAAGAATTATTGGTTTTCAAAGATCTAATATATATAAATAATATTTTTGATAAGTTTTTCTTTTCATTTTTTAATGCGAAATATGCTTTTAGAAATGCAGCTTTTTTGATCAACAAAAACATACTTGTAAATATACAGACTGAAAGCAAAGCTAGTAACGAGGTTAAGTTGCTTACTGAAAATAAAATTAATGCTGCTACGAAATAAGAGATTCTTACTATAATTGAAGAAAATGATTGAAATAAATTTTCTTTAACATTAGAAAATTTTTCCAAATATTTTGCGGTCACATTTTCAGAAAGCTTATGCTCTTTAATTAATACATCATAAACTTTTTTTTCTAAATCATTGCTAAATATCAAATTACTTTTCGCATTTTTGAGCTGATAGTAATAGAATAAAAACAAAGAAAAAACAGAACAAATTAAAAACAATGAAATTTGTACATTTCTGGAAATGTATTGATTAAGATTTAAAGAAAATAAAGTAAAAAATGCGGCACTTATTAAAATTTGAGAAGAAATTAAATAAATAATATTTAAATAGGTACTTGAAGAATTAAAATATGATTTTAAGAAAAACTTATTTGATGAAGCTAATTTACGAATGTAATTTATTTCTTGTGTCTTATCAAAGTAGCTAAAGTCATAAAATTCTTTCGGTAGGTCAGCTTTGTAATAATTAATTTTATCACCTATTTTTTGATAAACGCTTGTAAGACCAAATTGTCGAGCATCAGCAGCAGCATAGTGCAGTCTCGCATAATGTCCTGACTTTTCTAATAAATTTTTATGTGTACCAACTTCAACCAACATCCCTTCTTTTATAACCAGAATTTCATCGCAGAGAGCCGCAAACTCTAATTTGCTGGTTGCAATCAATCTACTTGAATTAGCTAATATTTTTTGAATTCCCTCGTGGAAAAAAATGGAGGCTTCATTTGAAGTTAAACCAATAAAAGGTTCATCAAAAATGTATAAATCAGCTTTTGCATATAGGGTTCTAGCTAAAGTTATTTTTCGTAAAAAATATTCTGGAAATTTATTTAGTAAAGAATCGAAAATAGTTTCATCACCATCATCTAAAGAATTGAAATCATTTTCTAGAGAACAAGCTCTTATAACATCTACGTATCTTCTACCTTCAAATTCTCTATCTAAAATTATATTTTCTCTAAAAGTACCATCAAAAAGTAAAGTTTCATGTGACAATACTTCCACATTATGCACGAGTTTTTTCTCGCCGCTGATAATATTTAAATCACCAGTACAAGCTGATAAAAAGGCTGACTTACCTGAATTTTTCTGCCCAATAACAGCTGATAAACTTCCCGGTTGTTGCTCATAGTTTATATTGTAAAGACATATATTGTTACCATCATTAAATGCTGCTTTATGAAACGATAGTTTTATTTGATTACTGTCCAATTTTCTGTTTTGTTGTTCACTATTATTAAATATTTTTTCATTTTTATCATATGAATCTTTATTTTCTAAATGTATAGGCATTGAAAATAAATGAAAACTTTTTTTGAAATCTTTAACCCTAGAAATAAATATTAATATATTTCCATAAAAATAATCAATTAATGAAAAAAATGTAATTAAAGTAGCTATTGTTAGAAATGAATACGTTTGATTAACTAATAAATATACTGCAAGACTAGGAATAGCTATTATAAATCCAGAAAAATACTGAATTAAACCTGCCGCAGAGAGACGAGTTAAAATACCTTTAACTAAATTAGTTGAATTTTCTTGGAATAAATTGACTTTTTTAATGAAGAAATTTTCTAAAGCTAACAAATGAACTCGGTTACCATAAATAAATATTTTTTGAATAATATTACTTCTAGCTTGAATAAAAAAAGCTACTTTTTTTAAAGCTCTGAGAATGATTATTTTATTAGAAATTTGAAAAGCAAATAAAATTAATAAAATTATAATTGGAATAATAAACAATTTTTGCATTATAGAATATATAAACAAAAAAGCTACAATCAATGCTGGTAAACTAAATGCATGAAAGAAAATGGCTGGAAGATCTTTAATTTTGTCTGAGAAAAAACGGCCTTCTTCATCACTAAATTTTTTTACTATGATCTTCTTTTGATCTTTCAACGAGTAGCAACAAATTTTTGCAAAAATGTCTAATGAATTGAATTCTATTTGCCTTTTCCAATGTGTAAATAATTTTTGCTTGATATAAAATGTTGCTATAAAAACCAGAAAATATCCAAATATTCCCAAAGAACTTAAAAGTAACTTTTTATTAAACTCAGCAAAAGCTGGAACTAAAAATAACTCAAAATAATTTTTTAAAACAAATGGTGCAAATAATGCCAAAGAAATTAGTGCAATTTGAAGGAATGCTGCATATATTAAATTTCGTTTAAAAATGAGAAAAAAAATCCACCATAAAGATCTTTGTCGACTCATAGCTTTTTGGAGAATTTTATCAACTGAGGATACTTTTGGAGAAATCACTTGTTTTACAAAGGTATGAAATTTTTTTTGGTACCAAAACATATTAGTGTTTTAACCTTTTCGTCATGAGCAAAAAAATAGTAATGAATGATTGTATCATGACAGTTATACCATTAGCTGGGCCTGACATCCACATATTTCCATTTTCAATAAAAAACTTTATTACAATAAAAAAATAAATAAAATAAAAAACACAAGAATAAATCATTGGTACCAATAGTGATCTCATAGATTCAACTTTTGTATTTATACCTATTTTATCTTTAGTCATAAATTTATGAAATGTCGATAACCAGAAACAAAAACCTGATTGACCCACAAATAATATTGCAAATAATAAGCAGTAAAAAGTATTACTCGCCCCGCCACCAAAGTAACCAAACCAAAGAAAGGGGAGAAAACAAAAAAATTGAAATGCACCTGCCAAAAACCAGCCATTTGCAATTCCTATTTTTTTAAAAAGCTCAATTAGAATTCCACGAAATTGCACTTCTAAGCCTATGGCATAAATACAAGTAAAAAAAATAATAGAAAGAGGATGAACTAAAAAGAGATGCAATATACTATAAACTGTGTTACCTGATAGAAATAAAACTTCATTGGATTCTTGATAAAATATTTGAGAAAAATTAATGCTAAACTGCAAACCGATAGCTGCAGTTAATAAGGGAACGATTATAGCCCAAAATAATTTTTTATTAAGCCTTGGCATTAATGCTAAATAATATAGCGGAATTTTAAAAAAGAGGGCAATCATTAAGGAAATAAAAAAGGGCAACCAAGTACTTAAAATTAATGCTATTAAAATAAACAATGGATTGCCAGAAGTAACTTTTCCAGATGCATAAAGTTGAATTGCCCAAGTAACAGTCAAAGCAGAAATTAAATATATAATTAATGATACTAAATATTTACTTTTTTCGTTTTTGAAGGGCTTGCTGATAGTCTTCGGTAAATTTTTCTGCACCTTTTTCTTTTAACTCCCGTAAAATAACTTTTTCTTCAGCTAGTTTAGCATCTTGCGCAATGGCTGCTTGGAAACAAGTCACAGCACTTGTGATATTACCAGATCGATAATAAGCCATTCCTAAGTTAAAATAAACATGAGATTTGTATTTGTCGAAGAATTGGAGAGCGTTTTCATAAAAAATAATTGCTTCATTTATTTTACCATTTTTAACTAAAGCAACACCACGATTATTAAAAAAACTTGCAAGTGTTTTACTTTCAAAATTTCCCTGAATTTTATCAAAAAATGATTTTGCTTGATCAAAATTTCCCACAGTAGAATTTGTTTTAATCATACCCTCTAGCGCAGCATTATTTGTATTATCTTTTTCTAAAACTTCTTGATATTTATTCTCAGCACCTTTTACATCATCAAGACCTAATAATGCATCTCCGAGCATTATTTTATGTGATAAATTATTTGGG
Source organism: Pigmentibacter sp. JX0631 (assembly GCF_029873255.1). Lineage (NCBI taxonomy): Bacteria > Pseudomonadati > Bdellovibrionota > Oligoflexia > Silvanigrellales > Silvanigrellaceae > Pigmentibacter > Pigmentibacter sp. JX0631. Next base: position 27,868 of record NZ_CP123622.1, read on the forward strand.
CTTTTAGCTTCTAACTTTTCATAGATCATCGTTGCATCTTGAAAATTTCCTATTAAACACAAAGCTTTTCCTAAAGTGTTTAATGTTTTTAAATTTTCATTTAACTTATTTGCACTATTTTTTTCTAAATGTTGTTTAAGAAATTCTATAGCTTCTTGATATTTCTTATGTAGAATTCTAACTTCTCCTCCAAGATAGGTATATTTAGAATTTTTTGTAATTTCATTTTCTACTTCTTGATTAGAAAATAAAGAATCAATTGCTTGTAAATCAGACTCGTGAATTAAATGTTTTAAATTTTTAATTTTTGTTTGAATACTTTGTGAGTTAAAATATTCTGCCCTAATTTCTTCCATATTTCGCAAAAAATCTACCGCATTTACTACTTTTGGCATTGTATGATAAATTTCTAGTTCATTTAGAAGAAAATTATCATCTTGTGCAATTGCTGCAGAACAAACAACAAGTTCGATATGATCGTAGTTCACTTCATTTTTTATTTTTTGCGCAAAAACATCACCACTCATTTCCTTCATATCCCAATCAAACAAAATAACATGGATTTGCGCAGCTTCTTTACTGACAATATCTAATGCTTCAATTGGTGTTGCAGCATTTTTAACCTCAAAATTACCTGATTTTGTTAAAACTCCCATAAAAAATGTTCTTAAATCACTTTTTTCTTCAATGATAAGCACACAAAATTTATTATTTTTATCTGCATTTTCAGACTTTTGAGCCATACATCATCCTTAAATATTAGAATGAAATGATCCAAAACAAGTATCGGTTAAATTGTTTTAGTATCTATAAAAATGAAGAGGGATCTACATCAATTTTACAATGCCCTATCAATTCTTTGTCATTAAAAAAAGAATTAGGAAATAAATAAAAAGGATGAATTTCTTTAATAGAACTAATACATAACTGAATGCGATAAGAATTATTAATTTTTTCGATTACTGCAGGATAGGGGCCAGCTAGTCTTATAGAGTTCATAGCAAATTTTTGCTCCTGCCAAAACTGAATTAAAATTCCTTTTACTTTATTTGCAAGGTTATCAACTTTATCTTTATTTTTTCCATTAATTTCGATAAGAATTTGTCTTGAAAATGGGGGATGAAAACCATACTTTCTTAATGTCAATTCTCTGTTAAAAAATTCATCACTATTATTTGTAAGAGCAAAATCAATGATTGGATGACCTGTTATTAAAGATTGTAGAACCACTGTACCAGATTTTTCTCCCCTTGCTGCTCTGCCCATTGCTTGATTTAGCAATTGAAACGTCCTTTCACCTGAACGAAAGTCAGGGAGAAAAAGCGCATCTTCAACATGCAAAACAACAACTAAAGTTACTAATGGGAAATCATGTCCTTTAGCCAACATTTGGGTACCAACTAAACAATCTGTTTTATGTGTACGAAAATCTTCTAAAATCTGGTTTAATTTTGAATTACTTGTAAGAACATCTCTGTCTAAACGAGCAATTTTTAAATCAGGAATTTTTTCTTTTATTAATTCCTCAATTTGTTGAGTCCCTACTCCTTTAAAAATAAATTTATTTGCATGGCAAGTGGGGCAGTTATTTCTTATTTGTTCTTTAAAACCACAATAGTGACAAATTTCAATTTTACCTTTTTGATGTAAAGTTGTTGTTACTGAACATTTCGGGCATTTTAGTGGTGATGCACATTGGCTACAAACGGCAAAATTAACATAACCTCTTCTATTTAAAATTATAATACTTTGTTCATTAAGTTCTTTTTTACGATTTAAAAATTCATATACTTCAGGACAAATAACATCTTCAGAAAATGTTACTTGTGAAGATTTTAAAGCGGTCAAGGAATTCTTTTTATTTCTATCTAGTTGAAGATATTTTTTACTATCAATAATTACATGATCAACTTTTTGTTTCGAAAATTTTTGGGTTAATTTATAGTAGTAATATTTTTTAAGTGTAACATTATACATAGAATCTACTGAAGGGGTAGCAGAACCTAAAATACAGACAGCTTTTTCTTTTTTTGATCTAACTATGGCAAGATCTCGGGCATGATACGCAACGGAATCTTGTGATTTATAACTACTGTCATGCTCTTCATCAATAATTATTAAACCTAGATTTTGTATTGAGGAAAATATAGAAGTTCTAACACCCAATACAACTTTAGCCAATCCAAGATGAATTTTAAACCATTCAATTTCATATTCTAAATTTGTAAGTCCTGAATGAACTATTGCTAAATCTAGACCGAAAAGAGCTCTAAACCTTGAAGTCATTTGTGGTGTTAATGATATTTCAGGAACTAAAATTAATACTGTTTTTTGTTTAGATAAAATATATTGAGCATATTTTAAATAAATTTCTGTTTTTCCAGAACCAGTAACTCCATGTAATAAAACAACCCCTTCATTCAACGTAATTAAATTTTCGTATACTTCACTTTGCTCTTTATTCAAATGTATTTCATCTCTTTTAGGATATTGAATTTCTCCTTTTAATTTTTCCTTTTTTTGATTATAAATAAGAGTATATTCTTCTTTTTGAATACATTTAATATAGTTACTTATTCTTTTAAATAATATGTTATGTTTTGTAGTATTCCATAAAAATTGTGGCGCAATTAATGGAATAATTTTTTCAATTGGATGTAAATAATATTCAGATATCCAAAGTAGATAAGAAATATATTGTTTAGATAAATGCCTTGTATAAGGAACTTCTTGAATAATACTTTGACAAACAAAACTAGGTTCTTCGCAAAATTCTAGAAATATAGCGACATAAATTTTGATATTTTTCCCTGAACGCATTGGTACTAAACAAAATGTGCCTTCTATTATATCAAATAAATTTATTGGTATGGAGTAAGTTAGCAGCAGTCCCGTTGAGCCAACTACTCCAAATTTGCCAAATTTTATTTTGCCTAATTCAGATGCCATATTACCTGCCCTATTCATTCCTTCACTTAACACAAAACAGATCTCTTTCTTAATACCATCCTTTAAAAAAACAAGGATTAAATATTGAGCTAAATATTTCCAAGGTAAACTTAAAAATGCTAGTGTCTAAATTATTTTGATGATATACTTGTTGAAATTTAAAAGGACTTTTTTCCATGCTATTATCATATTTTAAAAACATTTTATTTTGTTTACTACTTTTATTTTGCACCATGAGTATAGCTGAAGAAGATAGATTAATAATCACGGGCAATAATTCCCGTGCTCCAAAAATTTATCTTGATGAAATGCAACATCCCAAAGGCTATTTAATTGAACTTATGAATATTATTACAAAAGAAATAAATTTAACTGCTGAATATAAATTACAAAATTGGCCTAAAGCAGTAGAAGATGCAAATCTTGGAAAATATGCTATAATTGGTTTTTCACGTTCAAATGAAAGACTTAAGATTTTTGATTTTTCAGAAGAACCACTTTACTATGATAAAATAGTAGTCGTTACTACAAAAAAAAATCCATTAAAATTTGAGACTTATGAAGACTTGAAAAATAAAAAAATAGCCGCTCTGCGTGGAGCAAATTATGGTTATATCTTTGAAAAAATGCTCAAAGAAAATGGTTTTAACTATGTAGAAACCTTTAGTATAGAAAGCCAATTAGAACTTCTTTTACAAGATAAAATAGATGGATTTTTAATTGGTCCTGGGGCTGAAGGTTTGAATAGTGCCATAATGGGTGCCAAAAATCCTGAAATTCAAAAAAGACGAAATGAGTTTAGGATCTTAAAAAAGCCTTTCAATCTAGACCCTAATTACATTGCAATCCTAAAATCACGGAATCAGAAACCACTTCTGAATAAAATTGATGAAGCACTAAAAAAATTAAAGGCTGAAGGAAAATTAAGTCACATATATGGAGACAAGTGAGATAAGCATATTCTAAAAAACTTGCTTACTTCTTCAAATTTTGCCATTTTCTTCTTAAACTGGGAATAAGAACTGTCTAACTAAGTTTGGATCCCATAAATTGGAGTTTCAATGGAAAAAATTCGCTATGCTTTTTTTGATTTTGATGGAACACTAATTTCGAAAGATTCTTTTTTAATCATCTTAAAAAAAATTATTTCAAATGAACCTTACCGGCTTTTTCTTTTATTATTATGGACGCCATTTTTATTAGCAACTGCAATTTTTAGACTGGATAAAACCTTTGCCAAGTCTGTCATACTTTGGAGCTTGACGGTTGGAAAAGATAAAAAACTTTGCGCACAATTTTTGCGAAATATTTTAGCCACAGAAAGCAATTCTCTTTTATTTACAGAAGTCATTCCTACATTTCAACAGTTAAAATCTCAAGGAATTGAAATTGTTATTGTCACAGCGTCAGGACAAACTTGGGTAAGAGGTATGCTACACGGTAAAGTACAAAATATTCGGCTTATCATTGGAAGTGAACTAACTTATTTTGCAGGCGGAGTTATTCTTAAATCGAAAAATTGTTATCAAGCAGAAAAGATAAAAAGAATAGAAAAAATACTAGGCACAAATATTGAATGGCACAGTGGATGGAGTGATCATATTGCAGATCTACCAATGCTTTCTCTTGCCAAAGAAAGACATATAATTTGCCCCAAAAAAAAGCATTTAAAGATTTTTGAAAAAAATTTAAATGGCAATTTTAAGCTGCATAATTGGAAAGCAAAGGAAAATATTTAAAAGTTTTGCATGGTATGATTCATTTTTTCTAAAGGAATTAAATTTATTTCACCCATATTTTGAAATCCTAAATTAGGTAATGAAAATTGGCTTAAAACACTATTTTTTGCAGTTAAAGTATAGATATTTTTATCACAAAATTCTTGAATAAGAAAATGAATTAATAAACTTGCCAAATTTTTCTTTCTAAATTCGGGAAATACTGCTAAATTAGAGATATAAGCATTATCAAATTCATTTAAAGTAATAGTAATTGTTGCGCATATTACACCATCAATATAAGCACAAAAATTTTTGTTTTTATATTTTCTATCTTTAAGGCTCAACATAGCACATAACTCTTTTTCGGTTTCCAAATCTATTTCAAATAAAACTGAAAGATATTTACAATATTCTGAACAATCTTTAATTTCTTTCACAGAAATTTTTTGTTTAATCAAAAAATCTTGGTTAAAACTATTCTTGCTTAAATAAAAAAAAGAACCATTGTAAATAGAGAATTCTTGGTATTTATTATCAAATGAAAGAAAATATCCCTGAATATTCTTTAACTTATAATAAGTATTTAATTTCAATATATCTTCATAAGAATAGTAAGTATTATTGTGAAAAGCAGTATTCCATAAAGGAACAGGAGTTGTTTGATAGTAACATGTAAATCGTTCAAGAACGTTTTCACTCGTTAAAACATCACTAAAAATATCCTGATATAAATTTACAGCAGTTAAAATATTATTTGTCATTTTTTTTCCTAAAATTTACCAGTGCAAAATATGATCATATTTTTCAAAAAGAATTGGAAAATCTGCTCGCGCTATTCCTTGTGGTCCAAATATCATTTCTTCCATTTCAAAACCACGTTCTAAAGCATCTTCATAGACATAAAAAATTAGAACACCTTTTTCCATAATTTTTCTTAAATCTTCATATATTTTTGCAGGTTGTGTTTGTACTTTAAAACCAAAAACAAGACCAGAAGAATCTTGTTTAGTTAATAAATAACTGATAGCGTTTCCCTTTAGTAATAGATCAATTGAACTTCCTGCATCTTTTAAGAAGTGTGAAATCCAGATAACAGTATCATCCTGTTCTTCAATAGTTCCTCGGTAAGCTGACTCAATAATTTGCAATATTTTTTTCATAAATGATACTTTCATTATCGAGTTGGGATAACTAAAACATTATCTGAATTCTCTATAAATTTTAACAGCTCACCAGGACCATTGCGTCTTAAATTTGGCGAAAATTCAAAAACACCTCTTTCATCTACGCAAAATCCACATTGAACCCAGTCTATTTTTGCTCCAGTTTCCTTAGATTTCTCAAAAATTGATGCAATCCATTGTTTAGTGGTTGGATGATCTTCTTCTTCTAAAGAGCGATTATGGATAGGATTTGCATGGGCTAGTTGTTTTTCAAATGCTAAAGAAACAGCTCCTTCATAAGCAAATACATTTACATGAATGCCTCTTGCAACTGCAAGATGTATTAATCTTAAGGCACTTGTCGAGCGAGCATTCTCAAACGGAGGATCCATTAATACGAAAGTCAATACAGAATTATTCATAGAAAATCTTTCTTACCTTATGAATGCCAGATAACCTTAGTTTTATTAACAAGATGATCTAGTATAACGTCCATAGATGAAATAACAATTTCTTTTCTTAAATTATTTCTATCTATTCCTCTTTCTTTAATCGAAAATTCATCTATAAAAATTGGAATATCTTTTTTAATAATATTTTCAATTGGATCATAAATATTAATATTATTTCGAAATGAAAAAACTGCATTTTGTAATATAAATAATTTTACTTCATTTTTTTTCTCTTTTAAATCAACTGCTAGTTGATAAGAATGATTAACTCTTAGTGATTCAAAATGATCTCGTGTTTCTATAAGCAAGTAGGAATTCATAACGATCCTATGTTTTTATTAATTTAAGAATGATCTTTAATCCATTTCAACATTTCGCGCAATGCTTCATCAGAAGCCATTTGATTATAAGAAGGTCTGTAATCAGCAAAAAAACCATGTTCTGCATCAGGGTAAACAATTATTTTTGAATTGCTAGTTCCTTTTTTTAATTCACTATTCATTTTTTCAATATGCTCAGGAAGAATTCTTGCGTCTTTACCTCCATATAAACCCAAAACGGGAACTTTTAATTTAGCTGCTATATCTATTGGAAATTCCTCCTGCGTTTTTTCAGCAGATAGTAAAGGTCCGTACCAAGCAATTGCAGCTTTTAATTCTGGATTATGCGCAGCATAAAGCCACGTTGCTTTTCCACCCCAACAAAAACCCGTAATATACATTTTATTAGCATCAATTTTTTTACTTTCTTTTACAAATTTAACGGTTGCATCAAGATCTGTATTGACTTGTTTGTTTGTTACCTTAGAAACTACTTTTGCTATTATTTCTGAAATTTCTTTAATATTATTTACCTCTCCTTGCCTAAAATATAAGGAAGGAGCAATTGCATAATAGCCTAATTTTGCAAACCGTCTGCAAAGATCTTTTATATATTCGTGCACTCCAAAAATTTCATGGCAAATAATAATTACTGGAAATGGTTTATTTCCTTTTGGAAAAGCCTGATATGCTGGAATTTTTATTTTGCCAACTGGAATTTTAACATCAGACACTTCAATTCCATTTTGATCTGTTTGAATAGCAGAATATGCCAATGGATAAACTGCTAGCGCATATCCTGATAATGCTAAAGATTTTAGAAGAAAATCACGTCTATTAAATTCCATTTTCTCGGAATTTTCAATTTTTGTCATGAAGATTTTCCTTAGATAAACAAATAAACAGATATACCAATTATATCTAAATGTTATCAAAGAGAGGTGAGCAAGTCAATTTTCTTTTTGCTAGGATTTTTAGGTAACATTATTGTAAAAACACTACCTACCCCTACTTCACTGCGAAGTGAAATAGATCCTCCGTGTGCTTGTACTACATGCTTAACAATTGCTAGACCTAAACCAGAACCACCGCCTAATCTATTATGAGATTTATCCACACGATAAAAGCGTTCAAATGCTCTAATTCTAGAATGATTTGGAATACCAATTCCTGTGTCTTCTAAAAATATAATATGATGTGTTTCATTTTTCCGCACACTTATTTTTACAAAACCACCTGGTCGATTATATTTCACAGCATTATCAACTAAGTTAACTAATACAGAATCAAAGCGTTGTGAATCAACATAAATATTATCAATTTCTGGATCAACATCAGAAAGAATTTCTACTTCTGCTTGCTTTGCTTTTGGCAAAATATTTTCTACCACTCGTCTGATTCCTTCATGAATATCATATGCTTTAATATCCAAAGTAAGCGAACCAGATTCTAGTCCAGTAACAATTAACATTTCATCAATTAATTTAGTTAAATTCAAAGAATTTCTGACTATCACAGATAAAAAATTTTGTGCCATTTCATGATTAATAAATTCGGGTAAATCTTGAATAATTTCTGCATAGCCGCGAATGGCTGAAATCGGTGTTTTTAATTCATGGCTTACATTTGCAAAAAATTCCCTTCTTAATTCTTCTCCTTTTTGAATGTCAGTCAAGTCAAATAAGAAAATCATAAACACTGGAATATTTTGTTCTGAATATAACACAACTATTTTTGCTCTGACTCTTCTAATTTCTGGTCCATCTAAATGCAATGATTCAATAATTTGCGCTTGGATCATGTTGTTACTTTTAATTTCATGAATCATTTTCTGAATCATAGCTGATAATTCAACACTTCTTAAAACTTCAAGCACATCTCTTTCAGAGACATCTGTATACCATCCAATCCATCTTCTGACCGTATTATTAACTTTTAGTATTTTTCCTTCATGGTTGACAATAACTACACCTTCTCCAATTGCCGCAAATATTTCATCTAGTCTTGATGTTTGTTCTCTAGCCTCTAAAATACTTCCCCGCATTCTTTTTGCCATATCTTGCACTGCACGTGCGATTCTTGAAAATTCATCATTTCCATCAATAGGTAAACTATCTATTCCAGCATCAAAACCACCATGGCGGGTTAATTGCAACAGAGAGTGGGTAGGTTTATCTACTAGAATATATAAAATAAAGTAACAGTATAATAGATAAATCGGAATAACAAAAATAACTGGGAGAAAGCGATATAAAATACTACCCAATAAAGTTCCAACAATAATACCAAGGAAAATTCTTTGTTTAACTGTGCTAGGATAAAAAACTGATAGTAGCGGTCTTAAATTGGCTTTAACTTTCGTAAAATGTGAATCAAAGCTCACATAATCCCCTTTAATGTAGATTCTATAATTAACGTAACCGGTCCTGCATTACAAAAAGATACATCCATATTTGCTGCAAATATACCAGTTAGTACTTTTTTTTCAGCTAATTTCTTTTTTGCTAATTCTACAAATTTTTGATACATAGGTTCAGCTATGTTAGGTTTAGCTGATAATGTAAAACTTGGCCTGTTACCTTTACGACAATCTCCAAATAGTGTGAATTGACTGACAATATAAAGACATCCATTTGTATCTAAAATTGATAAATTCATTTTGCCATGTTCGTCTTCAAAAATTCGCAAATTAATTATTTTATCTAAGAGTTTTTCAATTGCTGGATTGTATTTTTCCACAATAGATATCACAGCTTCTTCTGGAATAATATCTGGCGTTTCTTTAAAACCAATGCCAAGCAAAACCAGTAATCCGTTTTCCATATATCCTTGTGATTTTTTTTCGATAGTTACCTCGGCATTTTTAGCACGTTGTACAATAGCTCTTAGTATTAAATTTTCAGACATATATATCCTTCACTAAACTTTATAAAATGGGTAAGTAAAAAATATAAAATGTGTTATATTCACTCCAAAATGAACCAAAATTGCTGATTCAATTTTTTCTGACTTTTGAAATGCATAGCCGTAACCTATCCCAGCTAAAAAAGCAAAAACAATCATCAAAATACCACTTTTATAATGAAATAAACCAAATAATATTGCTGTCAAAAGCAAGGATAACAATGGTGCTGCTTTAGACATTTTAAAATTTTTTACAAATATATTATTTAAATTTTTTTGCAAAAATCCTCTAAAAATAACTTCTTCTGCAACACAAGTTAATAATAAGTTATTTGCAATAAACAAATACATATTTTCTGGTAATTTAAAATCATATTTAATAAAATTTGTTAAATAAGCAGGTAATAATAAAACAACAGTTAAAATAATATAAACAGGAATAAATTCCTTAAAAATTTTTTTCCAATTAGAAAAACTTCTTGAAATATTCAAAAGAAAAGCAGCTAAAATAATTCCGCAAACGCCTTTTTCAATATTAATACCCATCCAAAACGGAGCAGAAATTGGACTAAACCTCTCTCCACTAAAAATCGGTACTTGTTGCGAAGATTGCAAAAGAGTTGTGAAAGGTAATAAAGAAAAAAGAAGGATCAAAGCACTTAAAGGAAATCGAAAGAAAACATTTTTCGTATTTTTATAATAATAACAGCTTAGTGAAAAGAGAACTATTAATAATAAAGAAGGATAAGATATAAACCCTAAGAAAAATGTGAAAAAAGAAAAAGAGATTGCTATTACAATAGCAATCTCTTTTTTATTAAATATCCAAAGTGATAATGAAGCACTGCATATAACAGCCAATAACAGTTCTTTGGGAAACATAGTTTTCATCCCTAAATTACAAATTAAATTTCTTCTAATGCTAATTCATCATGAATAATAGTAACTAATTTATCAAGATCACTTTGCTCTATTACTAAACTTAAAAAGCCAACTTCATAACCACTTGGACCTAAATATATTCCACTTTCAAGCAATTTATGGTAAATTTTATTAAACATATTCATATTTGTTTGCTCAACTTCAGAAAAATTCTGTGGTGCTTTATTAGTACCGTAAAAGAAACAAAAAAACGAACCACTTCTTACGTAACAAACTTTTGTTTTTTCAATAAAATTAACTAATTTACTTTGTACTACTTGATCTAAATATTTTCCAAGTTGTTCTAGTTTATCAAAGGCATGTTGTTTTTCTAATTCACAGAGAGTATGATAACCAGCTATCATTGCTAAAGGATTTCCAGAAAGAGTTCCCGCTTGATAGGCATGACCTAAAGGGGAAACTACTTGCATAATTTGTTTTTTGCCACCATACGCAGCTGCAGGTAAACCTCCACCAATTATTTTTCCGAAAGTCCAAAGATCTGGAGTGACATTAAAATATTCCGCACTCCCTCCTTTTGCAATACGAAAACCAGTCATCACTTCATCAAAAATAAGAACTGTCCCATTTTTTTCAGTAATTTCTCGTAAGTATTCTAAGTAACCTGGTTTAGGTAACACCAGTCCCATATTCGCAGCTATAGGCTCTATTATAACAGCAGCAATATCAGATCCGTAATTAGCAAAGACCTCATCAATACTTTCTATGCTATTATAAATAGCGGTTAATGTATCCTGAGTGGTGCCTAAAGGAACACCAGCAGAGCTTGTATTTCCTAAAGTAGCAAGGCCACTGCCGGCTTTTACTAAAAACTGATCTGCATGACCATGATAACAGCCTTCAAATTTGACAAATTTATTTCGTCCTGTGAATGCTCTTGCAGCACGAACTGCGCTCATAGTTGCTTCAGTTCCACTGCTGACAAAACGCATCATCTCAATGCCAGTTACCCACGTTTGAATTTTCTCAGCAAGCTCTACTTCTAGCAATGAAGGAGCTCCAAAAGTAACAGCCTTTTCAATTTGATTTGTTAATGCTTCTACGACATTTGGATGAGAATATCCTAAAATTAGAGGTCCCCAAGATGAACAAAAATCAACATAACGATTTCCATCTACATCAAAAAGATATTTACCTTTGCCATGTGAAAAGACAATTGGAGTTCCCCCAACTGAACGAAAAGATCTTACTGGCGAATTCACTCCCCCAGGAAAAACATTCCTACTTCTTTCCATAACATCTTTTGATTTTTCAAGTTGCTGTTGATTTTTCATTTAGTTATACCTCTTTTTTAAGTTTTGAGTAGGCTAAGGCAGCAGCTATAAAGTCTCTAAATAAAGGATGTGGAGCAATAGGTCTACTTTTTAATTCTGGATGCGCTTGGCACGCTAAAAACCAAATGTGATTTTCTAATTCCATCATTTCAACTAAAGTACCATCTGGGCTTTCACCTGAAACTATAAATCCAGCTTCTTCAAATTTCTTTTTATAATCTAAATTAAATTCATATCTATGCCGGTGCCTTTCACTCACTTTGTCGAAATGATATGCATCAAATGCTTTAGTATTTCTTTTAACTAAGCAGTCATATGCACCTAAACGCATACTTCCACCTTTTTGACCAATCCCTTGTTGGCTTTCCATTAAATGAATTATTTTATTTTTTGCATTGACATCAAATTCTTCTGAAGTTGCATCAGTCATTTTTAATGCATTTCTAGCAAATTCTATACAAGCGAGTTGCATACCTAAACAGATTCCAAAAAATGGAATATTATTTTCTCTCGCAAATTGAATTGCAAGCATTTTTCCTTGAACACCTCTATCCCCAAATCCTCCGGGAACTAAAATAGCATGGAATTCTGATAACATTTCATGCGTATTTGTAGAATTTAATTGCTCTGAGTCGATACCTACTATTTTCACAGCAGATTCATTAGCAATACCAGCATGAGTTAAGGCTTCGTAAACAGATTTATATGAGTCACGTGTTCCCATATATTTTCCAACTACAGCAATTTTTAAATGGTGCTTTGGTCTTTCTATGCATTCAATTATTCTGTTCCACTCATCTAAATTAGGCTGAGCTGTCCAAATTCCTAAAAGTTCAACGATTCGTGAATCCATCCGTTGTTCATGATAAATTATTGGCATTTTATAAATACTATCAGCATCTAATGCCTCAAATACACTTTCCTTTGGGAGATTACAAAAAGTAGAAATTTTCATTCGCACATCAGGAGCCATAGGTTGATCCGCCCGACAGATTAAAATATCAGGTTGAATACCAATAGAACGCAATTCTTTAACGGAATGTTGTGTCGGTTTAGTTTTTAATTCACCAGCGGCTCTAATGTAAGGAACTAAAGTTACATGGATAAAAATAGAATTTTCTTTTCCAACATCATTTCTAAACTGGCGAATTGCTTCAAGAAATGGTAGGCTTTCAATATCACCAATGGTGCCACCAATTTCTACGATAGAGACATCCGCTCCCTCTGATGCGGTAACGATATTGGCTTTTATTTGGTCGGTTATGTGAGGAATCACCTGTACAGTACCGCCTAAATAGTCTCCACGTCGCTCTTTATTGATAACTGTGTCGTAGACTTGACCAGAAGTGAAGCTATTTCGTTTGGCTAGATTTGCTTTTGTAAATCTTTGATAATGTCCTAAGTCAAGATCTGTTTCGGCTCCATCATCCGTTACAAAGACCTCACCATGCTGGAAAGGGGACATGGTACCGGGATCTACATTGATGTAAGGGTCCATTTTAGTCATTGATACACGTAAACCACGTGTCTCAAGTAAGGCTCCTATGCTGGCAGCAGCAAGGCCTTTACCAATACTGGAGACGACTCCACCGGTAACGAATATATATTTAACAGGGTGTTGAGAGAACCGCTTATGGGTCTTACTATCGTGATATTGCATTAGACTTACTCCGTTCGACAATCTTGTTTCGACACGGGAACACAGGGTAACACTAACTTATGGTCAGGAGTCAAGATAACAATGAAGAATCTGCGCAATGATTTTAAAATGAGTGCAGAACAACAGTCCACTGATGGAATTGTTTCTCATATGTTAATGGGGTTTGTAGAGAGAAAGATCTCACCACAGACCATTGCTGATGTTTTGCGTGCTCAAATTTTTGAGTCCCATGTCCCTTCACACAGCTTAAATACTGCTACATGTAATGGCATTTTGGAAGCCGTCACACAAGCAAATTCAACTGAAGATTGTAGTGATCTTGTTTTTTTCCTTGCAACCCATCCAGAATTTCCAAATTTTTTAACATTTAAAGCCGCCACTGGTTCTTTAAGAGTTTTATTGCGATATTTGCAAAAAAACATGCAAAATGAAATGTTAAATGAAATAAAAGTAGATCAACTTATTGAACGTATATCTGAAAAAGTATTATCTTTTTTTCATGAAAGAAAAGAAGTTAATTCAGACGACAAAGCAAATTTAACCATTCTTATTAAAACCACAAACCCTACTCTCGCTAAATTAATGAGAAATTCTCCTCATTTTCAACAACTTCGATTCATGCTTATGTCACCCAATGACTATACTCATGAAACGAGTTTAGCCACTGTAAGACCAGAACCTCTAGAAATGGTTAATATTATTCTTAAGTCTTCTGACGATCATTTATTGCGAAATACAACTGCATATTACAAAACAAATCCTGCTCCAAATGGCACTTCAGGTAGAATTAAACACTTAAAAACAGTCCTTGATCTTTTTAAATTGAATAAGGCTTCAGAATTTAAAATTGGTTTCATTATTGAATGGATTTTTGAAAAAGCTTTAATGGAATCCGTATTAAATGAAGAACTAGAAGAATTGTACAAAAAATCATTAAAATTTGCGGCTGAAGAAAGCGGAACGCAAATTCAAATTATACGCGGTTTAATTCGTTCTATTCAAAAAGATTATTCCTTTATAGCTACACATCCATTCCAAAAAAATAGTGAATCAGAAATTAATTTATTAGATAAAGCACAAGCATTAACGCAACATTTATTTCCTATTTTAGTTAAATTTGCAGAAAAAGATAATAACTACGTTTCAAAATATATTGCAAATTGGGCAGTTGAAATGCCGCTCCAAAATGAAGAGTGTCGCTTCTTTAAACGCTCCCATTGGCGATGGATTAGATCACTTGCTGCCCATACTTGGGACGCAAGTCTGCGGGAACCACCAACCTGGGTTATCGATGGTGGCAGTAATTACTGTGCAACCATATTTCAAATTGCCCCTGCTTTATGGCTTCAAGAATATTCCTTTTCTTTACTAGAAAAAGTTTATCGGGAAACCTTGAATGAAAATTTTACCCCGCAAAAACCACATTATGACTATGTTGAATTTTTAGCACGTTCCATGCGAAAAAAATCTCCTTTTTTTGCTAGTCGTACCGAATCACTCTATGCGTTGCACCTTTTATCGCGGTTAACGAGAACAGAAGCAATGCAGTACGCTAATGCAGAGGCTAGGTTCCAAGCTCAAATCTCAAGTTCTTTTCAACAACATGAGATTTCCTCTGAATTCGCCTTATGGAAAGAGATCATTCTAAACCCAAACATTGAACATGATTTGGGAAATAACCCGGTTACAAGAGCACTTGCTATCTTGGCTAGACTTGCCAAAGAGACTTCAAAAAAGTAAACATGAAGAAGTCTTTCCAAGTGTGCTAAACAGATTTTCTAATAAAGTGGGTTCATATGTGTGGCTATGCTGGTGTTATGTTCAGTCAAGACAGTTCATTTGCTTCCATTCCAAATCATAAAGATATATTTTTTTCTTCTGCTAATAATGTAAAACATAGAGGTAACGAGCCGTTACGCAAAGCTGAATTTGAAAACATTTTACTTGCACATTATAGACTTGCTTTTCTTGATATAGCTTCTAATATTCAACCTATGCTTAGTAAAAATAAAAAATGGGTTATTGTTTTCAATGGTGAAATTTATAATCATAACTTGTTACGTAAAAAAATTACCGCAGAACAAGGTTATCATTTTTCAACAAAAAGTGACACCGAATCAATCTTAGAAGGATTTTTAAACTATGGTCTTGAAATAGAAAAATATCTTGATGGCGAATATAGTTTTGTCATTTGCAAAACCGACGGTTCAGAACTTATTGCAATGCGAGATCCCTTTGGAGTAAAGCCTTTATACTTTGGATTAGAAGATGTTCAAACCAATATTTTTTCTACAGCACAAGAGTCTTATTTGTTTAAAACAAAAACACTACACTTTTCTAGTGAAATAAAAGGACTATCTATTGAAAAAAAATGGCAAAGAGATGGCTTTTTAAGGCAAATCACTGGTTTGTATGAACCAATTAGAACACCTTATCAAAATATAATTCAATTACCTCCAAATTCATTTTTATATGCGAAAAAACAAAATGATTATTATGTCTGTAAAATTCAATTAAAGAAACAACCTGTACGCCCTATTCTTACAGATAGTGATTTAAATCAAGATGAAATGTTGCATGAATTTAGTAAAACTTTATATAAATCAGTTGAATATAGAATGCTCTCAGAGGTTGAATTAGGTGTTTATTTAAGCGGAGGAATTGATTCTAGAGCTGTTACTTATGAAATGATTAATTATCTACAACATAAAAAAATTAATCGTCCATTAAAATCTTTTACAATAAGTTTTGATAACGAGGAGTACAGTGAAGCAACAGAAGCACTTTCGTTCGCGCAAAAATATAGTGTTACTCCAAATATATTAAAAGTCAGTAATTTAAATTTAAGTTACGCATATAAACATGCTGTATATCATTCAGAGAATGTACAACCATATACTAATTGTGCGGCAAAATGGTGGCTTAGTAAATTTGCAGGGAAATATGTTAAAGGTGTTTTAACTGGAGATGGAGCTGATGAACTTTTAGGTGGTTATCCAAGTTTTAAATATGCAAGTTGGTGGAAATTTGCTTTAAGTAGTGTTCCTGGCGACAATGTTTTTGATAAAATAAAAAAATTAACATCTGGTGCAAGTCTGCGAGATGGAACCTTAATGAAAAAGTTAACACCAGAAAAAGATCCATGGCTGGTTGGTTCTAGCGTTGAAGGGACAGGCGAAGATTTTATGGAAAGTCTTATGCTTTGGGGAGTACCACATCCCTTATTTAGCCAAATTAAAACTATTGCTTCTGCTATTTTAGGAAATGATGAAGCTACTAAATGGCTTAGTGAACAAAAAGAATCCATTCGCTCATGGTATTCATTTGGTTATCAAAGTGATGATGAATTTTTAAGTAACCCAACTAATACTCTTGCTTTATGGCAAAACTATTTTTGTAAAACACATCTTCCCGTACAAATTTTAAATGTAGTTGGAGACAGAATGGAAATGGCTAATTCTGTCGAAGGTCGTACACCATTTTTGTCCCGAGAAATGGCAAAACTAGTTGCCAAATTAAAAGATAGTATGCTTATTAGAGGTTATGAAGATAAATCTATTTTACGCCGTTGTTATGCAAAAAAAATTGGGCAAAATTTTGCCATGGCTCCCAAAAAACAATTTGGATCACCATTTTTATTTAATGAAAATTTAATAAGAAATTATCAAGAATTAATAACAAATAAAGTAAAAGATACACAATTATTTGAAATTAAAAACACTTCTGGACTATTTGAATTTATGCGTTCTGATTTTTTAAAGAAAAAAGCAAGTCCACATCTTCTAACTCAAATTAGTTCTGCTTTTCAAGCGTTAATTTGTTTTACTATTTTAGATGATACTTTAATAAAAAATAATCCCCCTAAAAAAGAAGAAGATTACGAAGAAAAAGTATTAAATCAAAAAATAATTTAATTAGACTTTTTCTAGAGTAATTACTACAGTTGAACTAATAGAATTAAATTCACAATGTATTTTTGCTTTATGCATATCTAAAATAGGTTGAATTTTTTCCTCAATTAAAGCTTCAACGAATAATGACGCCCCCGGTGGCATGCAGGTCAAAATGATATCAACCATTTTTTTGCCAGTATCTTTAATGGCTATCATGCAATTTGATCCTTTTATTTCGCGCATAGGATAGACAATTTCATAGATGAGTAGGGAAAATACACTCAACATTTGCGGACTTCGACACATAACAGATATTTTTTCATTTGCTGGAAGTAAATAAATTTCTGTTACTGTTTTAGAAATTTTTTCTTTTGCAGCTCTTACCGATTGATTCAAAATATCATTTAAATCTTCCACTTTAAATGAAGCCGTTTCAATTTGTCTTGTTCTTGTTTCGTTAATTACTGGAACAAGGAACTTAACATATTTTTCTCTACCTTCCGTAAACTGAATTCCACACCCCGACTGTTCTCCCGCTTTCGCTTCTTTGCGAACCCAAGCCACCTTTCCTTTGCCCTCTAGAGATTCAAGGGAGGAAAACATCAAACGAAATTCAATAATATCGCCTACTTCTGGAAATTCTTCGGTTAAAGCAGCGAAAAATCCGCCAAAACTAATATTTGTCGAAAATGTTGAAATGACTTTTGGCGAAGAAGGTAATTTTATATTCACTTTTGATGTCAACTCTATCCGTTCATCTAATCTTTTTGTATATCCTTCTTTTCTTGAAAAAACTGCATCTTCTACTGAATAATACAAAGATTTAATTTGAAAAGGTTTTGTATACAACGCCCAAAGCCCCATAGCGATGGCAACATCTGGAGTGAGTTCACTTGCAGATTCTGTTAGAAGTATTGCAACAGGTGGTGTTTCTTTAATAAATTTTTCTTTCAATTTATCATAGAAATCGAAAAAATTCCCATCTATTTGAGTATGTTCAGCCACTAAGACATCGGGTTTTTCTGTTTGACAAATATTTTCCGCTTCTTTTAATGAAAAAGCTGAAAAAACATCATACCCTTGTTGCTTAAATTCAGAACAAATAGATAATGCTAATCCTTTATCTTGACTGATAGCCACAAATTTCACTAGTATCCTCCATTGCAAAACTTAAATATTTCGTTTTGCAAAACTCCTAACTTAACAAGGACAAATTATGGATTTCATCACTTCTTTGATGGATCAAAGCTCAGCTGTAGGTGCTGCCATTGCTTATCTATTTACTACATTTATTTCAGTATTTGTAATGGTCGACCCCTTTGCCGCTATACCAGTTTATCTTCTTTTAACAGAACGTTTCACCCCAACTGATGTCAAAAAAACCAGACGAAAAGCTGTTTTAGTCGCTTCTTCGATTCTATTGGTATTTGCCTTTACAGGAATGAGCGTTCTAAATATTTTTGGAATTTCTATTTCCGCTCTTCGTATTGCAGGAGGTATCCTACTGCTTAAATTTGCGCTTGAACATATGATGGGCTCTTCAGAAAAAATCAATCACGATGAAGAAGATGAAAGCAAACATAAAGATGACATTTCCATCGTACCTTTAGCAATGCCTCTGCTAGCTGGTCCAGGAGCTATTTCTACGGTTGTTGCTCAGGCAACCAATGCAAACAATATTTACTATTACTTTCTTCTCACGATAGCTATTATCCTTGTTATGTGGGTCAGTTCTTTAACCCTTAAATTTAGTCAGCATCTTTACAGAGTTTTAGGTAAAACTGGCTTAAATTTAATGGGTCGTATTATGGGTATTTTAATTGCCGCCCTCGCTATCCAATTTGTGATCACTGGTTTACGCGATTCCTTCCCTAATCTTTGGAAATAAAACTTTCTTTCCCTAAGTTATTTGAGAAAAAATTAGATGTATATTCCTATAGAAACTTTTCACTATAGGAAATCATATGACTTTTTTACAATATTTTTCGTCCCCTTGGATTTTTACTTCATTCATCTGTTTTTTTATTTACCTTTTATCCTTTTTTAAATACCCTATAAAGCATTCTTGGATATTTAAAGTAAGTAGCATTGTTGCCCTAGGACTCTTCAGTTTTAGCCATATTCATTTTAATTTTATTGAATTTATATACATATCGCTCTTTTTTTCTGCACTTGGTGATTTTTGGTTAGGTATTGATGAAAAAAAATTTTTTTTACATGGACTTATTAGTTTTTTACTAGCGCACGTTTGTAGCATAATATTTTTCTTTAGTTACTTTTCAAATATGCAATTTCAAGTTTTAGTAAATAAAATAATTATTTTTCTTCTTTTATTGTTTTCAATATTTTTTTACAAAATACTATCTAGAAGTTTAAATAAATTAAAAATTCCCGTTATAGTATATATTATAACTCTGATTCTCCTTAATATTTCAGCTATCCTTTCTACTTTTTCTAAAATTGAGCTTATTATAGGCGTACTTTTATTTACATTATCTGATTCTGTTTTAGCTTTTCAAAAGTTTAAATATAACTTTAAATTAGCTAACCAAATTATTTGGGTGAGTTACTATTTCGCACAATTCCTTATAATTTTTAGTTTAGTCTAAAGTTAATATAATTACTTTTAGAATAATTAATAACTTAAATAATTCATAATTAATTCTCCATAATAACATTGAAGTATAATAAAATTATAAAATATTTTTTATTCTTGTAAGATTTACTAGCTTTATTTATTTTATTTTTTATTATACAAATAAATTGGAATGATATGTCTTTTTTCTTGATTTTAATTTTACATTTTAATTATTTAATTTAATCTAAACTGCGTGGTTTAAAATGACAAATATACATGAAATTTACAATAATACAGATCTAGACATCAATTATCACAATTCTTACATAGAATTATTCGAACATAATTTTCATAATTATCAAAATAAAAACGCAATTATTTTTAAAAATATTCACATAACTTATGCAGAATTAAATGAAGCAAGCAATAAACTGGCAAATTATTTATTAAATTATTCAGTAAAACCAAACTCAAGAATAGGTATATATCTAGATGAATGTCCTGAAATGATTACATCTATCCTCAGTATTTTAAAATGTTCCGCAAGCTTTGTTCCTATGCCTGACATTTTTCCTGCTGAAAGAGTGAATGACATAGCAGAAAATGCGCAAATTAGATTACTTCTAACAAAAAGAAATTTAATTAAAATTGAAAATAAAAGTATTAATTATATATATTTAGATGAAATTAAATTAGATAAATACAGTTCTGAGAATATACCTCTTAAAACAAATTTAGAAGATTGTATCTATAATATTTATACTTCTGGTTCCACCGGAAAACCTAAAGGAGTAAGTCTTAGTAATAAAAATATATTAAACTTTAGTTATTATATTATAAACAAATATGAAATTACAAAAAATGACAACTTTTCAAAATTTGCAGGCTTTGGATTTGATGCATCGATTATTGAAATTATGCCTTCACTAGTTTCTGGAGCATGCCTCCATATTTTAGACAAAGAGACAAAAAACGATATATATAAATTAAATCAATATTTTGAAGAGAATAATATTACAATCTGCTTTCTTCCAACTCAATTCGCTGAATTATTTATGGAAGAAATAGATAATAAATCACTCCGTTGCTTGTATACTGGGGGAGAAAAATTAAAAAAAGCAAAACTAAGAAATTACAAAATATGCAATATTTATGGACCGACTGAAACTACAGTTGCTGCCACATTTTATGAAGTAATTGATGAAAATATAGAAAATATTCCAATTGGAAAACCAATTGATAACTATAAAGTTTATATAGTAAATAGTCAAAATAACCTTTGTGATGTTGGCGAAGAAGGAGAATTGTGGATTGCTGGTGAAGGGGTCGGTCTTGGTTATATTGATTTACCAAAGCTAAATAGCGAAAAATTCATAAAAAATCCTTTTCAATCAGGCAGTGAAAACAAAAAATACAATTTAGTATACAGAACAGGTGATTTAGCTAAATGGCTCAGTGATGGGAATATAGAGTATATTGGTAGAATAGATTTCCAAGTAAAAATTAGAGGATTTAGAATTGAACTTGGAGAAATTGAACAAAAATTAATTCACTATCCAAATATAAAAGAAACTACTGTATTGGCTTTAAAAGACAATATTGGTCAAGATTTTCTTTGTGCCTACTATACAGCTGAAGATAAAATTGAAAACGAAAACGACATAAATGACATTCTCAAGAAAACACTTCCAGAATATATGTTGCCTCGGTATTATGTTTGGTTAAAACAATTTCCTATTAATGCAAACGGAAAAGTAGATAGAAAAGCACTCCCTTTTCCAACAATTAGCCATAATAATTCAGAATCAATAATTCTGCCCACTACAGAACAAGAAAAAACTATTGTAAATATTGTGAAAGATATATTTAAACTTGAATTTGTTAGTTTATCGGCAAATTTTATAGCATTAGGAGGTAATTCACTTAAGGCGTTACTTCTCCTAGCAAAAATTAGAAATCAATACGATCTAAAAATAAATGACATATTGAATTCAAGTAACTTAAAAGAAATATCTGATAAATTAATTATAAAAACTCATAAAATTGAAATCATCAAACAAAATTCCAATGAATATCTTGCCACTTATTCTCAAAAAGGCATTTATTTTTCCTGGCAATTAGATAAATCATCTACGGTTTATAACACTTCTGTGTCCTTAGAAATTAAGGGTCTAATAGATCAGAAAAAATTAGAACAAACTATAAATACAATAATTCAAGAACAAAGAATATTAAGAACAAATTTTGTAATAAAAAACGAAAATGTGTATCAAATTAACAAAGAATATAAATATATTAACTTGGATGTAGAAAATATAACTGAACTGGAAATAGAATTTAAATTTCAAAATTTTATAAAACCTTTCGACCTAGAAAATGAAAATTTAATCCGTTTTAAATTATTTACTTGCGAAAAGAATGTAAATTATTTATTAATTGATATTCATCATATAATTAATGATGGATATTCTCAAAATCTTCTAGTAAATGAAATTTTTAACAGATATTCAGATCATAATTCCATTCTTAATAAAAATGACTACTTAGATTTTAGTGTTTATCAATCAGATATGAATAAAATTAAAGTAAAAGAATTTTGGCAAAAGCAAATTACAAATATTGAACAATCTGCATTACCTTTTGATTTTCCTGAAGTGTACTTTTCCCACAAAGGCAATACGATATCTAAAAATATTTCTTCCAATTTAACAGAAAATATTGAAAAATATTGCCAAACTCATAATATAACTGAGTACTGCCTTTATTTAGCAGCATTTATAGTTTTAAATTATAAAGTAGCGCGGAAAAATTTAATTACAGTAGGCGGATTTTTTGCGGGACGGTATCAAGAAAATACCCAAAATATGCTTGGGATGTTTGTTTCTACTTTACCAATTATTACAAGAATAAGTAATAATTTATCAATTACCGAATTTTTAAAAAATGTACAAAAAAATCTTAATGCAATTTTAGATAATCAAGATATATCCCTCGGAGAAATTATTGAAGAATCAAATTTGTCTAGTGAAAATGGAAGAAATCCATTTTTTTCAAATGCCTTTAATTTTGTTGAATTAAATAACTACGAAAATAAAGACTTAAAAATTAAAAATTTAAATTTATTTTTACCTGAGCAGTGTCACTTTGATCTTACTGCCTTATTATTTAAAATTGAAGGAACATATGAAATAAGATTTGAATACAATGTCGCAAGTTATAAAACTGAAAGTATAAATAGCTATATAACTTCATATTTAGAAATTTTATCTTCAATGCTAAATTCTGAAAATATTAAAGATATAAATTTTATCTCGCAAATTGAGAAAAATAAAATTCTTTCAGAATTTAATTTAACAAATAAAAATTTTGATTTTAAAAATAATTACATCGAACATTTTCATTCTGCAGTTGAAAAATATCCTAATAAAAATGCATTAGTTTATAAAGACACAAAACTTACTTATTCAGAGTTAAATTCAATTGCAAACAACATTGCAAAATATCTTAAAAGTAAAAATGTATCTTATAAAAATACAATATGCCTATATTTTAATGAATCAATAGAAATGATTGCCGCAATTATTGGAGTAATGAAAACTTCAGCTAATTTTATTCCAATTGCTGACACGTTTCCAAAAGAAAGAATTTATGAAATTTTTAATGATTCAAATGCAAAATTTATTCTAACAAACTCCGATTTATTTCAACTGAATTTTTCTTCTGAATTAAATACGCACAATATTGTTATCATTGATTGGAGAGAATATTTTCAAACTTATAATTTTGAAAATCCTATTATAGAAACAACACAAAACGACTGTTTATATAGTATCTATACCTCTGGTTCAACAGGGAAACCCAAAGGTGTTAGCATATCAAACTTAAACGTAGTAAATTTTTCTAAGCATTTAACATCATCTTATACTTTTACTTCTACGGATGAATTTACAAAAATTGCAGGTTATAGTTTTGATGCCTCAATTTTAGAAATCATGCCATGTTTTATAATTGGTGGATGTCTGCATATAATTCCAAAAGAAATAAAAACAAATATTGAAAAACTCAATAACTACTTCACCTCAAATAAAATAACAATTTCTTTTTTACCAACGCAATTTGCGGAATTATTTATGAAAGAGGTACAAAATACTTCTTTAAGATATCTAATATTAGGCGGCGATAGACTTAAAAAAGTAAAGCTTCATAATTACAAAGTATTGAATGGTTATGGCCCAACTGAAACAACTGTTGCATGTAGTATTTACGAAGTTACAGATGAGTTAATGAAACATATTCCTATTGGAAAACCTATTTCAAATTATAAAATTTATATAGCAGATGAAGATAATAATTTATGCCCCATCGGTGTACCCGGTGAACTGTATATAGCAGGACTTGGTGTTGCAATTGAATATATTAATTTACCAAAATTAAATGCAGAAAAATTTATTAAAAATCCATTCATTAGTTCGACTGACGAAAATTATGAGCGGTATCAACGCATTTACAAAAGTGGAGATCTCGCTAAATGGAATGATGATGGTAATATCGAATTTATAGGACGGATAGATTCACAAGTTAAAATAAGAGGCTATCGAATTGAGTTAAGCGAAATTGAGCAAAGACTTCTTGAACTTGAAAACATTTCAGAATGCGTTGTACTTCCGCTCCAAATGGAAAACGATCATACTTATTTATGCGCTTATTATGTTGGATCTAATGAAATAATTGAAAGCGAAATAAAAAAATATTTACTCCAATACTTACCCGAGTATATGGTTCCTGAATCTTATTACTACATGCCTGTATTTCCTATCAACCAAAGTGGTAAAATTGATAAAAAGAAATTACCTTTACCGACTATTCAAGTCGAAGAGCAAGTCACCTTACCGGAAACAGAAAATGAAAGAAAACTTTACACTGAATTTAAGAAAGTATTGCAAATAGAAAATTTTGGTATTGATTCTAATTTTTTTAGAATAGGTGGAAATTCATTAAAAGCCGTGCAAATTGTAACACATCTAGCAAAAGAATTTGACATTGAAGTTAGTGATATTTTTCATCATAAAACAATTAGAAATGTTGCAAAAAATATTAAGAAATCTAATTTAAAATATGAAATTAGAAAAACTAATTTGCAAAAATACCCTCTTCCAAATTCGCAAAAAGGAATTTATTTAGCTTCAATTATTGATCCCGAGTCAACAATTTATAACATTCCTTTAGCAATAGAAATAAATGGAAGATTAAATAAAGATAAATTAGGGGATGCAATTGATAAGCTGATTCAAAATAATAGAATTTTACGTTCATATTTTCTCATTGAAAATAATGATATTTTTTCAAAAATTGATGATAATTTCTTGTTGAAAAAAGATTTTCAAAAATCAAAAATACAAGAACTTGAACTTCTAATGCAAGAATTTATAAAACCTTTTCATTTAGAAAATACTCCTTTAATTAGAATTAAATTAGTTCAAATTGAAAGTAATCAATTTATTCTTTTTATAGATACACATCATATTATAAATGATGGATTTTCACAAAATTTAATTTTAAATGAAATTTTTGATTACTACTTTGAAAATAAAACTAATTTACATGAGAATAAAATAGATTATTTTGACTATGCAATATATAATCAAGAAAACGAATATTTAAAAAAGCAAAGTCTCTTAAATTGGAAAAATATTATTGATAAAATTGAAAAAAGCTATCTTCCATTTGATTACCCTGAAAAAATATTTAGTGATAATGGTGATATATTTAAAGTTAAAATTGAAAACTCTCTTTTTATGAGCATTAATGTGTTTTGTCAAAATAATTCTTTAACTTTATATTCCTTATCTTTAGCAACTTATTTTATTTTACTGTATAAAGTTACACGAAGAACAAATCTTACCATTGGGGGATTTTTCACCGGCAGACATTTACCAGAAATGCAAAATATGCTTGGAATGTTTGTATCTACTTTACCTATATACTTAGAAGTTGATTCTAATTTATCTAACCTTGAATTTTTACATAAAGTACAAGACTGTGTTTCTGATATTATGAAACAACAAAATATTTCAATTGATGAACTTGCACAACTATCAAATCTTAATGCAAGTGATGGAAGAAACAAATTTTTCAATAATGCCTTTAATTTTCTAGAAAAGATTAATACATGTTATAATGATTTAAGTGTAAATATTTTACCAATTAAAGGAAAGAATAAAGCTCACTTTGACCTCACAATTAATTGCATAAAAGACAAAAATGAAATAGAAATTTCTTTTGAATATAGTTTAGCCAGTTACAAAAAAGAATCCATTATAAAATATGCTGATTGTTATTTAAATATTTTACAAGATTTAGTGAATCAAGAAGGCTACATTAATAATATAAATTTCATTTCAAATTCTGATAAAGAATTAATTTTAGAAAGTTTTAATCCAAAATATATAAACAGAAATTATGACAACTTGTATATAGAAAGATTTAATGCAATTGCAAGTAAGTACCCAAATAATAGTGCCATAGTATTAAATGATAAAACCCTTCTATATTCTGAACTTAATAATTATTCAAATAGGGTTGCAAATTACTTAATTGCAAATGGAGTTACTAAACACGATAAAATTGTTTTATATGTTAGTGAATCTGTAGAAATGATTTCTTTAATTATTGCAATCTTAAAAACTGGCGCTAGTTTCATCCCTGTTGCGGATTCTTTCCCAGTTAATAGGGTAGAAGATATTCTTCAAGATTCTTCAGCAAAATATCTTCTTTCTAATTTAAAGAAAATAAATGAATTAAACTTTCAGGCACTTTCTGATTTAAAAGTAATAGATATTAGCACAATTAATTTGGAAGAATATAATTCAAAAAATATTCCATTAAAAAATCTACAAAGTGATTTTGCATATCATATATACACATCTGGTTCTACAGGAAAGCCTAAAGGTGTAAGTATAACACATAAAAATATCATTAATTTATGCGAGTATGTAATAAATTTATTAAAATTAAATTCCGAAGACAACTTTTCAAAATATGCAGGATTTAGTTTTGATGCTTCAATTATTGAAATTTTACCCGCATTAATTAGCGGAGCTTGCATTCATATTATAGATAAAAAATTAAAATTAGACCCGATTGAGTTAAACAATTACTTTGAAAAAAATAAAATTACTAATTGCTTTTTACCTACACAATTTGCTGAAATATTTATGCAGGAAACATCTAATAAATCATTAAATAACCTTATAACAGGTGGAGAAAAATTAAAGAAAATTTTGAAAAAGAATTATAAAATATTTAATCAGTATGGTCCATCTGAAACCACAGTTGTAGCAACCTCATTTTTGTTTGATGGAAACAACTACACAAATATCCCAATTGGGAAATCAATTGAAAATTTTGCTATTTATATCGCAGATCCCGATATGAACCTTTGTCCTATTGGAGTGAGTGGAGAATTATGTATTGCGGGTGATGGAGTTGGAAGTGGATATATTGGTCTACCTGAATTAAATCAACAAAAATTTATCGCTAACCCGTTTTCAAATAAACCTTATCAACAAGTTTTATATAAAACTGGAGATTTAGCACAATGGCTCCCTGATGGAAATATTGAATTTCACGGACGAATTGATTTTCAAGTAAAAATCAGAGGATTTAGAATTGAGCTTGGCGAAATTGAAACTCAGCTATCTTTAATACCAGAAATTAATGAATGTTTAGTATTACCTCTGCAAGATGAAAGTAAACAAGATTTTCTCTGTGCTTACTATACAGCAAAAGAAAAAATTGCAGATAAGCTTATTCAGCAGTTTCTTGCAAATAAATTACCAGAATATATGATTCCTGAAATATTTCATTGGATGAGTGAATTTCCAATTAATTCTAGTGGGAAAGTGGATAGAAAAAACTTCCCGAAACCAAGACGAAATATCGAAACAATTTACGTCGCTCCACGCAATGAAAAAGAAAAATTTATTGCCCAAGCCTTTAGTGAAATTCTTAATATAACCGAACCTAGTATTTACTGTAATTTTTTTCAGAATGGAGGAAATTCTCTTAAAGCAGTTCAGCTTGTTACTATTATTCAACAAAAATATGATGTAAAAATTAGTGATATTTTTCAGCATAAAGATATAGAAAACATCGCCTGTAATTTAAAAGAATTTGATACAGGCTTTAATATTGATTTTCGATTTAAAGAAATTAAAAAAATGTTGCAAGAACCTTTTACTGATACACAGCTTGAAGCAACAAAAGATCCGGAATTAAACTATCAAGTTAAATTGAATGAACTAACAGATTGGCAGCCTAAAAGTATTCGTTCTAAACAATGTGTGCTTATTTTAGGTGCGAGTGGTTTTCTTGGATGCCATATTTTACTTGAAGAATTAAGAAAAACTGAAAATATTATTTATGTTATTATTAGAAAAAAAGGACAAAACACAAATAATACATTTTTTGAATCTTTAAATCACTATGCTGGGCAAAATAAGTTAACTGCACTTGAGCAAGAACGTATTCATGTCTTACATGGTGATATTGCAACAAATAATTTTTCTTTAGCGAAGGATGAATATAAAGTTTTACAAAGCAAAATTCATCTTGTTATAAATTGTGCCGCTAATGTAAAACATTATGGTGAGTATAGCCAATTTTATCAAGATAATGTTCAAACTGTCATAAATATAATTGACTTTTGCGGTGAAAATATTAAACTCCACCATATTTCAACTTACTCCGTTTCTATGGTAGAAAATACTGAAGATAGTAATAGTGAATTTTCAGATTTCTTTACTGAATTTGATGTAAGAGATTCTAAATATTTAGATAATTACTATTTAAAAACAAAGGCTGAAGCAGAACAAATTATTGTGAATAAAAATAGTCTTAATGCAAATATATATCGTGTCGGAAATTTAGTTTTTAATACAGAGACAAATCTGCATCAAATTAATATAGATAGTAATGGCTTCTATCAAAAAGTAAAATGCTTATTAAATATTGATTCATTGTGCGAGCATCCTGCTGTTAATGTGGTCGAGTTGTCTCCTGTTAATAATACAGCTTCTGCAATAGTTTTACTTTCTCAGCAGGAAAACCTTAATAAAGAAATTTTTCATGTATATAATTCAAAAATGTATAAATTAACTGATATATTTTCTTTAAAACAAGATACTAAGCGACTAGATATAAATGGTGTTGAAGAATTTATCGATAAAATTGCATTATATTACAAACATAATTACACAAAAGAACTTTTAAATAATTTTTTACTACATATGGGATGGATAAATCTTACACACACTGGTCGCACTCCTATTGTAAAAAATGAAAAAACAAATCTTCTTCTTGATAAATTACAATTCCAATGGGATGAGATAAAAACTCAACATTTTGAAGATGTACTAGATAATGCTTATAAAAATAGAATTACAGAATTAACCAGACTGCAGCCATTTTTAAATTTAGAACGATCTACTCTTCACTTCATAAATAATTTTAGTAAACTACGTATTTTTGAAGAAAATGAAATTGTATTATCTCCTAATTCCAAAAATAAATCAGTATTTATTATTTTAGATGGTTTTGCTCAATTAAGTATTAAATCAAAAATGGGAGGCTGGATAAGTTCAATAGGTGTTTTATCCTCTGGTGACTTCATAGGCATTGAAAATTTATTTTCAGGCTTTTCAAGTAACTTAATTGTTGATACTATATTTAATGAATTGATCTTACTTGAAATATCAGAAAATGATTTTATATATTTAAAAAATAATAAGGATATTTTTGAAACCTTCTTTAAATATATTATAGAATCTATTAACAATAAAAATTTACTTATTTCGAATTTTGTATAGGAGAATTTATGCTACAAATTGAACACTCTCTTAATAATGACATGCAAAGTTTTAATTGCAGCGGCAGTCTAGATCTTGAAAGTTTTGAAAATTTTGATCAATACTTTTTTGGAAATTACAATAAAAATATTGAAAAAACAGTAATTAATTTAAAAAACGTGAATTACATCAGTAGTGTTGGATTAAGAAGTTTATTACGTTGTGCAAAACAAGTTTACTCTGATAAAAATAAAATATTTTTGAAAGTAGAAAATGAAATGGTAAAAAACATTATTACTTTATCTGGATTTTGCAAAATCCTTCCTTTCCTTGAGGATTAACTATGAAGTTTATAGTCCCAAAAAACAGAACTGAGATTTTAGCTTTTTTAAATAGTATAGAAAAAATTTTTGACATAGATAAAAATAAAATCGCTAATCTTAGATTTGTTTTGGAAGAACTACTTACCAACAGTCTAAAGCATTCTCAGAGTAATTTACAGCCACTTGAAATTTATATTGAATTTACTAATGAAAAATTTTCTATTGAATACAATGATTACTCTGAAATTTTTGATATTTTTTCTCACTACTCCGAAAATCAAAATTTGTGTACTGACATAGATGACATGCAAGAAGGAGGATTAGGAATATTTTTAATTTTTAATTTAATAAGAAACTATGAATTTCATTATGATCCTAAACAAATTAAAAACACTATGAAGTTTAACGTATGAAACCAGATTTCAAAAAAATAAACATCGATTTCGAAAGTTATTCAAAAAAGGTTATAATAAAGACCATTATTGTTTCAATCTTTTTAGTAATTTTTGCATTTGTTATTCTTTTTATTAAATTACTAAGTTTTAATGTTGCAATACAAAATGAAAATATCCAAAAAAACTCGCAAATTATAAATTATCAAATTGATTTTATATCTAAGCATGTTGTTTCGTTAAAAAACTCTTTTTTATCTTTTAAACATTTAGATAGTCACTATAGATACAATCCGCATTTTAGTCATAAAGATGCTTTTAATAGATATGTATATAATTCCCCTAATATAGGAACTTTTATTTCTTTATATTCACCAATGACATTTTTTCTGGATGAATTCTCAGCACTCGAACACTTATCTGTTATGATTAAAAATTTCCAAAAAATTGACTATGTTCTTTGGACTTATTACTACTCTAAAAATAAATTTGTCTATGTATACCCTTTTATAGAAAATCCATTAACTTATAAATTTTCTGAAAAATCATATAATGGTGATATTCTTGAAAACACCGTAACTACTAATAAACCATATATTTCTACAATATATGACGATTTAATCACAAAGAAGAAAGTATTTGCACTTACTGTTCCCATTTTTAAAGATAGAATATTTCAAGGAACATTTGCTCTAGATATAGATCTAGAGCAACTTTTTCAAAGTGTTTCAAACCTAAATGTAAATAATAAACATATCAATCTTTTTTTAGTAGATAGAAAAAATCAACACTATTCTCTAGATAAACAATACGATGATACTGATTGGTTTGTTTATTCAGAACACTCTAAAATAAAATTGGGATACAATTTTAAAAATTTTCATGTTTATAATACACAAAAAATTGTCGATGGAATTGTATTAGTCAGTACTTTTTCAATAATAGATATTTTAAAAAACTCTTTACTTGATCCCAATTTAATTTACTTTGTATTTGTTTTAATTTTATTTTATTTATTTATCTTTTTCTTTTACTATAGATATATAAAACCACAGCATGCTATTTTAATAGGTGTACTTGAATATTTAGATTCTCGAAAAGACACTAAAGAATCGAAGATGAATGCAATCACAAAAGAAGTGTATCGTGTTTTCAAGTATTTAGTGTCTGAATTTTCAGTAAAAATTAAAATTGATAATGATATAAGACATAGCAAAGAAACAATAGAATATTTTATTAAAAGCTCACACATAGAAAAAAACTTTGGCTATATGATTAATCCTGCTTTTAACTTTAGCGGCGATTATGTCAGAATTTTTGAACTTGAAAATGATTTAAAAATCTTTTTTGTTGCTGATGTTTCTGGGAAAGGTGTCGGCGCTATGATTTTAGTAAATCATATTGATATCTTTTTTAATTTCAATTTAAAATTAGTCCACAGTTTAGAAAGTTTTGAAAACATATTGAATGAATTCAATAAATATATGGTTGTAAAAAATATTAATTGCAACTTTATTTCTTTTAAAGCAATTGCTGTTTGCCAAAAGAGGAATGAAATATATATTATTAACGCTGGTGCTCCTAATTTATTTTATACTGATGAAAATAATCTTGTCCATGAAGTTAAAAGTACAGATTCATTTACTCCAATTGGAATAAATTCTAATGAAGAATATAAATTTTGTAGCTTGCAAGTAAAAAACAAAGTTAAGTTTTTGATTTCAACTACTGATGGAATATTAGAACAAAAAAACAAAACAGGAATATTTTACCAAAATAGTTTTCAAGATGCCTTACGCTTCAGCATGACAATGCAAAGCATTGACGAAATGATCAAATACATTTGGCAAGATTTTTTTACTTTCATTGAAAATTATGAAAATCAGTACGATGATTTTACCTTATTGATGATTCGACTGGAGGAGTGAGTTTTGAGTATCTTTCTTGTGCTACTTTTATTTTTTGCAGAATTTCTTCTCTAATATCTTCAGGATCTAGTATAAATATGCTATCCATTCTACCCAAAATCCATTGTATAAAATCTGAATCATAAGCAACCGAAAATCTAAAAATAATATAATTATCATTCACAATATATTTTAATTTTTCAATATAATTTTTTATTTTATCAGTATAATTATTAGGATCTATCAATATCGCTTTTAGATTAAAATACGCTCCATTTTCAATTAAATTTTTCAATTCAACTGCCCGCGCATTTATTGCTAGCATAGTAATATGTTTAATTTTAGTTTTATTATCAAGTCCAAAATGATTCCCCATCCGCTTCGAGATTAATTCATGAATATTGAAATCATTGTTATTATCATATGAAGTGTTAGAATTTTCTAGAATTTGAATTTGTTTTATTCTATCAAGTCGAAACATCAAATTATCTTCAAGATCAGAATTACTATTAATTAATTTGCCAAAAAAATAGGGGGCTTCTGTTATTCCTATTGCAACGGGTTGGACAATATGTAATTTTTCAATACTTTTACCATAACTAGTATAACAGAGCTGAAGTAACTTTTTTTGATTCATGGCTTGAATAATGGTGTTACTAAATTTAGAAATATTGCTGTTTGCAAATTTTTTAATCCCCTGTGACCAAAAGAAAATTTTTTTTACTTTATGCAATTCGATATTTGCAATTTTAGCAAGTTGAGAAAAAAGCTGTTCAAGTTGAGTATCTTTTAAAAAAAAGAAATTTTGAATCCCTATTAAAGATATAAGCAAATAAACAGCTTGAATTTCATTTACAACAAGTAAACTTTTTAAGGGAAACCAATTTCCTTTTTTATAATTAATAAAACCATTTTTTTTGAGAGTTTGAAGATCGCGTTGCAAGGTTTTTATTGAAAGCTTATAGCCTTCCATTTCTAATTTGAGTAAAAGATCTTTACAAGATATTTCATTACTAATATAAGAGAATGTTGTTAGAATTCTATTGACATAAACTGTATTTGATTCTTTTTTATCTGAGTGCTCTGACATATTATTCTTCCCTCTGCAAAAAAGTAAAATTAGTTACCTTAAAAGTCAAATTTTACAAACCTTATATTATAAGGCTTCAATAATTTAAACTATTTGACCTCTATTTCACAGGCTGTTATGTTTCGAAGTGAAATTATAAAAAAATGAATGGAGGTAAAATGATTGCAACAGACTTATTTAGTGAATTGGGAAGCAAGACTCATATTACTGAAAGTTTTAAAGTACATTCAAGTCGAAAATTAAAAGATTATTTAGAAAGTATAGATTTTTCTCAGACTGGAATAAGAACAGGGACAAAATTTTCGACTCACATTTACAATGGATTAATTTTTGCGTTTGACTTAATAGAAAACAATGAATTTTTAGATCAATATTCTAGCTACATTTTAATTGTTAGTTGGATAATGCATGATGCAAATAAAATGTTACCTGAACTAAAAGATACTCCATTAAGTAAAATAGTTGAAATGCCAGAATTTGAAGAATTATTTGAAAAACTAAATTTACACAAGTTTATCAATGAAATTACAGATGCTTATTTTAGTTATGAAAAAGCACTTGGAGTAGCTAAGAAAATAATTCCAAATACTAGCTATCGGAACACTAAACAAAATTCTTTATTATTTGACAGCAGTGAAGCTTATTTAAAACTTTCCAGATATTGTTCTATTTTAAGCGCTATAGATATTTCTGATTTAGCAGTGGATTCAACTGAGCAGCAAGAAATTTTATTGCAACATTTAGTAAATGGTTTTCAAACTAAGTTTTATTTAGAAAAAATTAATTTATCCTTAACTTCCAATTCAATTTCTGAATTGCTGACAACTGCAATAATTAAAACTATAAAAAACATAAAAGGAACTATTCTTTACTATAATTTCAATCAAATAGCATTTGTTTATGCAGAAAAAAATAAATTTAATTATGATCAATTTAGACAACTTGTATTAGATAATTACATTGAAGAAAGAACAAGTAAGTGTGGGAATATAAATACATTTTTTGATTCTAGCAAAGATGGAATTAAAGTTTCCGAAGAAGTTTTAAAATTGTTTGATGATAATTTAATTGTTGAGTCTTTATATTCTTGGATAAATAATAGAGAACCCAAAGCTCTTTCAATAAACTTGCAAGGCCGCATTGAAAAATATAAAACTGATAATTTAAGTTTTGAAGATATTGAATTGAGCAGCAATATAGATGAATTAAAAAAAGTTCAAATTATTTCTGCAGCTTTCAATATTCTGAAAGAATTAAATTTAAAGAAAAAGCCAATTGTTCTCATTGAAGAGGAATTAAAACAAAATCCCGAATTTGAGCTTGAAGAAATAAAAAAATTTCAACGAATAAGTACCTGGAATCACAATGGGAAAGGGTTTGATGACGTATATGAACTTCCCTATATTTTAGGAATACAATTTCGTGAGAAAGAAAAAGTTGCTAAAACAATTATGGCTACCGCATTAAAATTAGTAAGAAATACATTAACTATTGAAACAGGAAAAAATATAGTTGAAAATAGTTTGATTGAATTTATTAACAATTCATTTTCTTTTTCAACAGAGAAGAAACCTCTAAAAGCATTTGAAAAATATTTTAAAAATTATGAAAAAGAAGAACGAAGTTCATTTGGATCTTCTTTTACAGATACTTTTAAAATAGTTTCAAGCGAATTTCTTGGGGATATTAAGGTTACTCAATTTAGTAATAATAATCTTGCAGGCAAAAAAGGAGACCCTTTAAGAATGCAAGATAAAATATTTCAAGAAATAAACTTTATAAACAAAAATGTTCACAATAATTTTCGGTTTTCGTCAGAAAATTTAAATTTACACCTGTTCCCGAAGAATTCCATAACAAAGTACAAGTTTATTTCTTCGCAGTTGTGTTTTCTCATAGATGAAATTCATATTTTAGAAAATAAAAAATGTTTGAATATAAGAAATTTTGAAAATAATTTACAAGATAGTAAATTAAATCCTGATTTTTCTGGAATTTTTTGTAATGAAAGAATAAAAAATTCGTTGTATTCAGTGCAACCAATAACAAGTTTTAAAGATGAAGATAAAAATAATTTTTGGTTAAGAAGCATCGCTATCAGTATTGCTATTTCTCATAAAACTTACTATAAAGCAGTTCTTACCCCATTTCTCAGTGCACATTATGATGAAAAAAATGAATTTTGTATTTCTGGTTTGCCTGGTTTACTTAGCTACTTTATACCTTCAGAAATAACTACTGAAAATACTCCATATCTCTATGAATGGATTCAAAATTTATTTTTGACAGAAAAAAATATTCTTTCTTCGACAAAAAATAAAAAATATTTAATTACGAACATTTTAAAATCAGCGCAGAAGGGGGGGCTAAACTTAATTTATGAATTAAATATTCTTTATGCGAGATTTACTGAAAATAAGCAATCCTTTGTTTTAAATGACATTGCTTTACATATTCTTGATTTTAGAAATACATTTTATTCTTTACTTGCTAAATTCAACGAAAATTCAATAAATGGAGACGAAATGAAAAAAACAGAAATGTATTTACAAAATATGGCAAAAATAGCTGCTTCTAATTTTTTAGTTATTAATAAAGGAGAAAGTAGATATGGTCTTTCAAGATGTTTTGATGAAATATTGAAACAAATTAAAAAATCAGCAAAAGAACATTCTTTAAATACTTTACTTGCTGTTTCCCAAGATAAATGTTTTGAAGCCTTGGCAAGAGATAATATCTATAAAATAGGCAAAACAAAACGCGAAGCATTGCAAGAGTTTCATAAAGCATTTGAAGACATGGCTTTCGATTGTTACGAAAATAATTTGAACAGATTAAGACTCGATGAAAACTTACTGCGTAGTGCATTTTTAACTTATTTAAGAGTAGAAAGGGAAAAACTAAGAGAAGAAAAATTAAACGCATCGGATTCACAGTTAGTAAACAATGTTACTGAATCTCATTCAAAAGAAGTTCTATTTGAAAACACACTTTAATTTTCTGAAAGGGTACTAAACATGAATTTTTTAAAAAACTATGAACAATTTTTTTCCAACGAATATTCCAATTATCCAAGTAATAAATTTATAAGTCTGTTTGTTTTGCGCGAAACACAAAGTGAAGTGATTTTTAGAACAGAAGGTTCTGGTGAACCCATAGCAAAAGAAATTATAAGTTCTAAATGGGGAAGTTCTACTTATGCAGTCATGTCAAAAAGAAAAGCACTTGCCGCAGAAAGAAGAACCGGAAGAGAAGTATTAAGAAATCATTCATTATTAAAAGAAACAAATGAAGGCAAGCTTTGTGCATTAAACAGCCAAAGCTCCTGTGGAAAATGTTTAGATTGCAATATTTACGGTTTTGCTGTTGGCGATGCTGGGTGTATGAAAGCCAGAGTGTTATCTAGCGATGCTTTTTCAATTCTTTCCATCGATGAAATATCAGATTTTAGAACATTCAATGCCATTTATGAAAATGGGACAATGATACTTGATGGTGAGAATTCTCAATCATTAGGTTCTTCTGAATATATACGCCCTGGGGTGCATATCTTAGATCAAATTGTGTTGCACGATGTTTCTCAAACAGAATTTCTTTATGTCTTAATGAATGTATTAAATACCAATCGCTATGGGGCAATGAGTACTCGCATTGGAAAAATGCAAAATCACCTTTTGGGAGTTGCCTTTTCGGCACAAGAATTAGGAAGTAATTTACAATGGCTCCGTGAAATTCATGAGCAATTAAATTCTGAAAGCAGACATCCCTTAGCATTAAATGAAGTAACAGCACTTGCTACAGAAGGTCTTCCGATACTTGCTAAACAAGTTAATTCACAAGTCTCCTGGGTAAGGGGTGGTGATCTCAATAGCATGTTGAACGAATTTCAAACTCTCGCCAAAACAGAAAAACTTATTGAATTATTTAATGAACAGACAGAAAATTATGTCACGACATTTACCAAATCTGCAAGTGAAAATGGGAAAAAGAAACCAAAAAAAGGAGATAAATAGTGAATGAAAGAGTTTTTCACCTAAAAATGACTCTTCATGAACCCCTATTTCATGCAAGCTATGAATATAATACTGAGTATTTAACTGAGGCAGTAATCAGTAATTATGCTTTAGCTTTTGCATTTGGGATGGCCAAGAGTCAACGGCGAATTGAAGATGCGCCGATGCGTCCTAGATATAAAGAAGATTTAAATACTCTACTGGAAAAAAATATTTATTTTTTTCCAGCGGTTCCTTCAAGTTCTCAAGCAGTTAATTATCATCAAGAACGCTGGAATGTAATTGGGGAGGGGTTACGTTACCAAATGGGACAAGGGTGCATTGTTGACGACCTAGATTTTTTGGTTGGGGGCGTTAGGGCAAGAGCTGTAAATAAACCGCAACAAGGTTACATCCGTTACGTTTCCCGTGGAAGTTTATTTACTAGCTGGTGTGTTGTGAAAAATAACGAGCACATTTCTTTTCCAACTTGGATTAGATTAGGAAAAACAATGGCTAAAACGCATTGCGAAATTCAAGAAATACCCTGCATGAAGAAAAATGGTTCATTCTATTTTTCTGGTGGTTTGAATTCTGTTGATGTAGCAAATCATTCAAACATTGACTCCTATGACATTATAAATATACGCCCTGCACCTATTTTAAAAAATATCCGTGCACACGGTGAATATTTAGAAACGAAAGAAGCAAATATTCCAAATAATGTGTTTTGGAACTTTCCAACTTAATCGAGTTTGAGGCAAAAATGAATTTTTCTGTACCTGTTTCTTTATTAGCACATGCAGAACCTATTGCTCATCCTAATACTATTCCACTTGAGCTTAGAAGTATTCAAAACTTACTATGGCATCAGTTGCAAACATATTTAGAATTAGAAAATAATTATGTTGTGCTAAATTTAAGTGACACGGGTACAGGAAAAACATTAGCTGCTTATACTCATTTGTTACGCCAACCCTACCCTTCACGCACAGTAATTGTTGCCCCAACAAATGCTTTGGTTGCGCAACACGAAAGTGATGCAAAAGAATTTATAGAAAAAAATAACTTGCCCTATATAGTTATTGGTTTTGACGCTAAAAAAGCCAAAGCAATTAGAAGTAACATCCAAAAAACACGGCCAGATTTAGCAAAACGATGCCAAAGCAATGGGAGATTGTTGATCGAACTTTGGAAAGATCCTTCACTTATAGACGAATCTATTAGTAACACAACAAAACTTATCTTAATTACTAATCCTGATATTTTCCGCTTAGCTTCAAATTTTCAATATGGTTCGCATGAAGTTTCTTTGGGTGCTGAATTTATTGGAAGAATAGATTATTTAATCATTGATGAAACTCATGTCTATCATGCTTTGCAATTAACAAGCTTATTTTTCTCTCTGCTTTTATGGTCAGCTGGATTAGCTAAGAATGACAAACGTAGAATCCTACTTCTTAGTGCTACTCCTGAAAAAGATTTAAAATGGTTTATAAATGCCCTACATAAATTGGACGTCAAAATTGCTTGTATTGAACCACAGAGCGCTCCGCTTGATTTGCCAAGGGTCGTATCTTTAAGCCCCATTAATATTGAATTTAGAGAATTAAAAATAAATGAATGCTTTATAACTGCGAAAGAGCAACTCGAAATTTTAGAACATAAAAAAATGAAGAAAGATATGTTAATTTTGTCTGATTCATTAAATAGAATAAATAAAATAGCAAATAACTTAAAAACAGAACATAATTTAAATCCTAAAAAAATTACAGGTATGATATCACACTCGGAAAGATTAAAAGTAGTAACAAATGATTTAATTCTTGCTACCCCAACTGTAGACTTAGGATTTAACTTCCCAAAAAAAGAAAATAAACAATTTCAATCAATAGATACGATTTATTGTGAGGCACCTACCATTGATAGACTATGGCAAAGACTTGGAAGGGCTGGAAGAGTTCTTCCATATGAAATTAAAGATATCCCTTCACAAGCTTTTGCATATATTCCAAAGCAAGCATTAATAAAACTGAGAACATATATTGAAAGTAATAATATTAATTTTCCAATGGAAAGAAATAAATTTAAGCATTTATTTAAGGAAATTTGCTTATCAGAAATGGAAAAGCCTGGGATTGAAGAATTTTCTATTGACTTAAGATTGAAAATTTTAGGATGGGCCTTTGCCGGCTTTGCAAAGGGATTGAATCATGAACTTGAAATAAATGCCAAATTTAAAAAAATAGTTCAACAAATTGTCGAAATAATAACTGGTAAAAATATTCCAGCAGAAATTATTCTTTCCATTGGAAAGGCAATGGATGAATGCATGGAATTAAAAAAAGAATTTAAAGACTTTGCATTTCCAGATAATTTATCCTATTTTACAGATGAAAAGTGGTATTGCACTACAATAGCAGAAAATAATACTTATAAGACATTCAAATGGTTAAGTAGTTGCAACGAAATTATTGACGATAATAATAACTCAAATAATATTGTTAAAGCAATTAAAGAGCAAAAAATATTTGCAAATTTATTTAATCAAAAATTAAATGTACAAAAAATATATAGAAAAGTAATTGAAATTCTTTGGCGAGAAGCGTGTCTAAGCAACTCTTTATTAAGTTTTAGAGGCTCACAAGCCTTTGATAGCGAAATTTTAACCTTTGATGAAAATGGATTATTTTTGAATGAACCTGATTTCACAAACGATATCTCCATTTTAAGAATCCTAAAAAATTGTAATTACTCAGTGCATACTGTAGAAGAATTTAGAAAAAAATATCCTGAAGAAAATTCATCAGAACTTATTAGAAAAAAATATGTTACTGTTATACATTCCTTTCTAGAGGAAACTAGGAAATTAAAAATTTTCTTAATTTTAACAGAAATACAGAGAAATGAACTTGAAAGTGAACAAAATTTCAAAAAAATAAATGTAGTAATGTCAATTCTAATAAAAAATGATAGGTTTGATATAGATAAACTTTTAATTGAAGAGTTAAATAATGATTGCGCTAAGAATGGAATTTTATATTTTGCTCCATTAAAAAAATTATTTAAGAACTATGACTATGCAAAAAAAATGTGTGAGCATTACGGATACTTTCCCTCAGCATTTTTAGATTTCCAAGAAGGTAAAAATATTTCACTTAATACTGAAATTCCATGTTGGACAGGCTCCGAAACATTTATTGTCGAACAAATTTTTAATTATTACGGATAAAAGGTAACATTATGCCATTTCAAATTACTTTAAAAATAGAAACACTGCGAGAAAAAGTTGAACCCGATGAACTACAGGGTTGTATTTATTACTTAATAAAAAGAGGATCTCCTGAAATTTCTGAAAAACTGCATACGAAAAACAAAGTCCCACTATTTCAAGGCTATATTATAAATAATAATTTTGAAACAAATTTAGTTATCAGTATTCTTAGTGATGAATTCTTAATTCCTCTAATGCAAGGATGGTTAAAACAGCCTATTGAAAAAATAACCTTTGGAAGTCAGCAGTATGCAGTATATTCAATCAATCATAATATTACAGCATGGAACCAATTTTCTAATTTAAGTAAAAATTATTTTGCTGGAATTAAAATACATTTTTTAACTTTATTTCAAGTTAGACAACAATATTTCATTGAAAAAGATACTAGTATTCGAAGAATATTAATGACCCCTTCTCCAGAATTGATTCTTAATTTAGCAGCAAAAAAATGGAATGATTGTTTCGAAATGAATTTACATCAACATGATAAAGTTACGGCAGCAGAATTAACAAAAATGTTATCTGTCATAACAGAAAAAAGCATTGAAGGCCGAACATATTCCATACTGAGTAAAAGAGGATACGAAAGAGGCTTTAAGGGATCCTGTAGTTGGGAGTATACTTCTGAAACTTCATTAATTTATAACAAATATACGCAACTCTTAAAGTTCGCAGAATTTTCAGGAATTGGCAGTCGTATCACACGTGGTTTTGGTAAAATTGAATTAGAGTGGTTAACAGAAAAGGAATTACTCAATAATGATAAATCGATCCCCTATTTTAATTTCGGCATTGAATCAAATGGAATTTTGCAACCACAGAGCTTTTCTTATCCACGGATGTGGAGAAATGGAGAACAACGAGCACGTTTGGAAAGGAAAATTTATTCATCGAAACATTGATCAAGCAAAAAACTATAAAAGAAATAATGAAAATTTTTATTCAGCTGTTAAAGTTTATAGTGATGTATTAAATTTAGAAGGAGTCATTGATTTACTAGAATTTAATTATTCTGAATATATTATACATGAATATAAAAAAGGTTCTCCTAAAAATATTTCGACTGCTTGGGAAAATGATATTATTCAGGTAGAAGCTTTAATGTATTGTTTTAAAGAAATGAATTTCAACATTAATTACTCATATATTTATTATGCTGAAACTAAAAATAAAATTAAAGTTAATTGGGAGTTAAATTCCACCTCTAAAATTGAGAATAAAATAGCCGATTTAAGTAACATTATAATGGGAAAAAGAAGAACAACACCGGAATATTCAAAAAAATGTGATGGATGCTCTTTATATAATACTTGCTTACCTAAATCCAGTAACACTAACCTTTTCGATTATTGGAATACTAAAGATGATTAAATCAGATTTATTTATAACTGAAATTGAAAGTACAATTTTTCTTACAAATAGTAATATTTGCTGCGAAAATGAAGATGGTATAAAAAAACAAATGCCTCTTGAACAAATTTCAACTGTAATATTTCCTCAAGGTTCAAAAGTAACTGGAAGTTTATTACAGGAGTTAAATAAAAAACATATTCCAGCTGTTTTTTTAGACTGGAAAGGTCATTGTCAGGGAAGAATTGAACCTTTTATTTCTAAAAATTCTTTGCTCCGTAGAAAACAAGTTGAATTTGCATTAGATCATAAAAACCAAGAAAATCTTGCCAAAATTTTTGTGACTGCAAAAATAAAAAATAGCCGCACGTGGTTAATGCGCCATGCTAGAAATATTGATTTTGATAAAGAAAATCATTTATCATCAGCTATTAACGAACTAAAAAAAATAGAATTTAAACTTTCTTCAGCAGAAGACTTAGCAACTATTAGAGGATATGAAGGTCTTGCTGCAAAGGAATATTTTAACTGTTTTCCATTGTTACTTTCTAATACTTCATTTCAATGGAATGGGCGTAGTAGGCGTCCTCCAAAAGATGAAGTTAATTGTCTGCTTTCTTTAGGATATAGTTTGTTACTAAGTGATACTTTAAGCGCTTGTCACATTGTAGGATTAGATCCATACATTGGATTTTTACATGAAGAAAGAGCGGGTAGGCCTGAATGCGCTCTTGATTTAATGGAAGAATTTCGTTGCGCATATGTGGATGCTTTTATATTTTCATTAATTCATAAAAAAGTTATAACAGAAAATGATTTTATTATAAATTCAAAAACGCCAATCCTTGAATATCAATTAAAACCTGATGCACTTAAAGAATTTCTTTTAAAGTGGAAAGAATATAAACAGAGGGAAATTCAACATCCTTTCTTAAAAAGTAGCCATCATTGGGGACATTTTCCATTGTTGCAAGCAAGATTATTAGCCCGTTTTTTTCAGGGAACAATTGACAACTACCCAGCATTTTTATGGAGGTAATAATTTAATTCATGCGAGTGATTATTAGCTATGATATTGCAACTTCAACAGATGGTGGAACAAAAAGGTTGCGAGACATTTCTAAAACAATGAAACGCTTTGGTGTGCGGATTCAAAAAAGTGTTTTTGAAACACAACTTAATGCTGGTCAATTACAAGAAATGTATCAATTAGCTTTACAAATGATCGATCAAAAAGAGGACTCTGTTATCTTTTTTAAACTTGGTGAATGCTGCCAGCAAAAAACCATACACCTTGGGAAAGCGACCGATCCGTTAAGTGATGATAAGTTTATTTTTTGAATTTAATGCGAGAATAAGCCTTAATTACTTGTAAAAAAATTTATTTTTGCTATATTTTATAATGTTATTTGATAATTAAATAAGTTTTTTATTATTTTAAAACAATTAGGATTATCGCTATGGTATTTAATTGAAATTATTAGATTAAATTTCTTGTTAATTTTTAAAATTTGTTTTCTTATTCATAGCTCTTTGATGCTCGATCTTCAATTGGTAACTTACTATTTTGACTTATTTATTTTACTGTGCTATTCTATAATTATTATTCCCTAATTTGGGATCGAAACTTACTACTGCTGTGGAATATCCAGGCAAATCACATTCTATAATTATTATTCCCTAATTTGGGATCGAAACTATCAATAAACATAG
The DNA here is from genome assembly GCF_029873255.1 of Pigmentibacter sp. JX0631. Taxonomy (NCBI): domain Bacteria; kingdom Pseudomonadati; phylum Bdellovibrionota; class Oligoflexia; order Silvanigrellales; family Silvanigrellaceae; genus Pigmentibacter; species Pigmentibacter sp. JX0631. The sequence continues at coordinate 71,613 of NZ_CP123622.1, forward strand.
ATATAAATATTTTAAAACTATTCTATAATTATTATTCCCTAATTTGGGATCGAAACACTGATCCACCAATACTAGTTGCGATGAAAGCTATTCTATAATTATTATTCCCTAATTTGGGATCGAAACACAATCATATCGCATTCAATTATGTGTTTAGCGGATTCTATAATTATTATTCCCTAATTTGGGATCGAAACTCTCTACTTGAATCCGAAATATCAGCCATAATGGATTCTATAATTATTATTCCCTAATTTGGGATCGAAACTATTTGAATATTACAATGTTGGCTATAATTGGAAATTCTATAATTATTATTCCCTAATTTGGGATCGAAACTACTTGTCTTTGTTTTATATGCATATGTCTGGTATTCTATAATTATTATTCCCTAATTTGGGATCGAAACAAATTACCCTATAATTATTTTATACTCATATGAATTCTATAATTATTATTCCCTAATTTGGGATCGAAACTGAACAGAAAATACATATGCCAAATATGAATTAATTCTATAATTATTATTCCCTAATTTGGGATCGAAACGGAGTGATAGAGAGACCCTTCCCTTGCTCAAAAATTCTATAATTATTATTCCCTAATTTGGGATCGAAACTCTTTAAAATGTTTAAGAAGTGGCGCAACAATAATATTCTATAATTATTATTCCCTAATTTGGGATCGAAACATAATCCGAAAAAAAGTAACTTCTATAAAAATTATTCTATAATTATTATTCCCTAATTTGGGATCGAAACTTATGATTGAATAAAATTCCCAAATATTTTTTATTCTATAATTATTATTCCCTAATTTGGGATCGAAACGGTATTTTAAATAGTATCATTATTTTATATGTGATTCTATAATTATTATTCCCTAATTTGGGATCGAAACTTAAACCTCAGACCATGAAATAGTAATGTATTTTATTCTATAATTATTATTCCCTAATTTGGGATCGAAACCTTCTGTTAATGGCATAAAAACCTAACTTAATAAATTCTATAATTATTATTCCCTAATTTGGGATCGAAACACTTTGCGAGTCTAAAGTTTGGTTTTCTAAAAAATTCTATAATTATTATTCCCTAATTTGGGATCGAAACAATTTGTCGTTGTTGTCCAATGATAAATACTTTATTCTATAATTATTATTCCCTAATTTGGGATCGAAACGTTGCTTCTGAAGATACTGCAATAAATTTTTATATTCTATAATTATTATTCCCTAATTTGGGATCGAAACACTTGCATGACAATGAATGATCTTAAAGGCAGAATTCTATAATTATTATTCCCTAATTTGGGATCGAAACAATCCAAGCGGCCATTGAGGTCTTTAGAACTACATTCTATAATTATTATTCCCTAATTTGGGATCGAAACAAGATTGTTCGGCTTCAAGTACTTCTACCCTTTTAAATTCTATAATTATTATTCCCTAATTTGGGATCGAAACATGTCATTAAAACGATTTCGGGAATTAGCCCTCCATTCTATAATTATTATTCCCTAATTTGGGATCGAAACTTTATCTGACGAGTCCATGAACCCCCGTTATGCATTCTATAATTATTATTCCCTAATTTGGGATCGAAACAATAAATGTATATTTTAATGATCTCCACATGGATTCTATAATTATTATTCCCTAATTTGGGATCGAAACAAATCTCTATCTTCAGATATTAGATCGAGAGACATTCTATAATTATTATTCCCTAATTTGGGATCGAAACATTGAACGAAAATGTTATAGAAAAGTCTATAAAATTCTATAATTATTATTCCCTAATTTGGGATCGAAACAAGTTGGTAAATGAATGTGAAGCACATTCTTATCGCATTCTATAATTATTATTCCCTAATTTGGGATCGAAACCTATTGTTTTTCTTAACGCTTCATTAAATTCCATTCTATAATTATTATTCCCTAATTTGGGATCGAAACCAAGGAAATTATCATTGCGGAATACATGGGAAAGATTCTATAATTATTATTCCCTAATTTGGGATCGAAACTTTTCCGCCGTAATTAATCCGCTTGAATAATCTAATTCTATAATTATTATTCCCTAATTTGGGATCGAAACTCTAGTGTTGTGCGTGAAATGAATTGCGATTTTATTCTATAATTATTATTCCCTAATTTGGGATCGAAACATTAAAGTGCTTCCTGAGCCTCCGAAAAAATCATTCTATAATTATTATTCCCTAATTTGGGATCGAAACATTAAAACAAATGGCAGAAGCCCTTGCCGCACCATTCTATAATTATTATTCCCTAATTTGGGATCGAAACATGTCTTAAAAGTTGATTCAAATTCTATAATTATTATTCCCTAATTTGGGATCGAAACAATTTAAATGGGCTTGCATTTTGTGATCTTAAAATATTCTATAATTATTATTCCCTAATTTGGGATCGAAACTTCTTCGAATTGCAAAATAACTAAACATACATATTCTATAATTATTATTCCCTAATTTGGGATCGAAACTATATAAAAATAAAATTAGTGATTTAATTGATCATTCTATAATTATTATTCCCTAATTTGGGATCGAAACTTAACTGAGCGGGGGAAGAGGGCATTCTATATCATTCTATAATTATTATTCCCTAATTTGGGATCGAAACACTAATATATACTTTAAAAAGTACATTTAGTCTTATTCTATAATTATTATTCCCTAATTTGGGATCGAAACATTCAAACGCAAGATATTCTTATAAAATAAAACAAATTCTATAATTATTATTCCCTAATTTGGGATCGAAACAGTTTATCTATTTACAAAATAACGAACCAATGCATTCTATAATTATTATTCCCTAATTTGGGATCGAAACTGAACAGGAATAACACGTACTTCATCTTCAATATTCTATAATTATTATTCCCTAATTTGGGATCGAAACTGTCGTTACTGTTCTGACAAATGTAATGAATTATTCTATTCTATAATTATTATTCCCTAATTTGGGATCGAAACCATGGTAGATATGATTTTAAAGAAACAATTAACGATTCTATAATTATTATTCCCTAATTTGGGATCGAAACACGCCACCCTCGTATCGCTCCCAAGTGCTTATATATTCTATAATTATTATTCCCTAATTTGGGATCGAAACTTATTTAATCATTGATGAAACTCATGTCTATCAATTCTATAATTATTATTCCCTAATTTGGGATCGAAACGGGTATCCGCAGATTCGTTTAGTCTCACGCCTGCATTCTATAATTATTATTCCCTAATTTGGGATCGAAACTCTTAAAAGGTTTTGAAATACTTGGGTCACGTAATTCTATAATTATTATTCCCTAATTTGGGATCGAAACTCTTCAGCAAATCCAGTGACTAATATCCCAGATATTCTATAATTATTATTCCCTAATTTGGGATCGAAACAGGAACGAAGCCTTGCAAAGTGTAAATAGTTTTTATTCTATAATTATTATTCCCTAATTTGGGATCGAAACGATGTTATGAGGACTACATTTTTGTAAAAAAAAATTCTATAATTATTATTCCCTAATTTGGGATCGAAACTCTTGATCCTTTATAAGTGATATAACATCAGTAGATTCTATAATTATTATTCCCTAATTTGGGATCGAAACAATCATGAAAAATGCCCTTCAAAATTTTTCACCAATTCTATAATTATTATTCCCTAATTTGGGATCGAAACCATCCAAGCAAACTTAGACAATTGGATAAAATGGAATTCTATAATTATTATTCCCTAATTTGGGATCGAAACACTTCTGATCCATCCTCAACTGGATATGAAGTTATTCTATAATTATTATTCCCTAATTTGGGATCGAAACTATGAAAAACCTCAGCTCCGTGTAACCTTAAAGAATTCTATAATTATTATTCCCTAATTTGGGATCGAAACTTAAGATATGCTTTAACTTTATCTGAAAGTTCATATTCTATAATTATTATTCCCTAATTTGGGATCGAAACTACATCTCTTCATAGTATTCCAACATTCGTATATAAATTCTATAATTATTATTCCCTAATTTGGGATCGAAACATTTCATATTTATGAATAGTTGGAACTTCACCATTCTATAATTATTATTCCCTAATTTGGGATCGAAACATAAAGTGTAAAAATTATTCCCGTAACTAATTCATTCTATAATTATTATTCCCTAATTTGGGATCGAAACAAATGTAGATGATATTTCATTTTTTAAGTCATGATTCTATAATTATTATTCCCTAATTTGGGATCGAAACAAGAAAAGACTAAATTAAAATTTCTAAAGCTTAGTATTCTATAATTATTATTCCCTAATTTGGGATCGAAACTATTAAATCGAGCCATTCATCAAAATGAGCAAGATTCTATAATTATTATTCCCTAATTTGGGATCGAAACACAATGACATTACATGATATAAAAGATTATAATATTCTATAATTATTATTCCCTAATTTGGGATCGAAACCTAATTATTGATGATTGGGCTTTACAATCCATTTCAATTCTATAATTATTATTCCCTAATTTGGGATCGAAACTGTTTAATTGATATCGGATCATGCACGAGCGATAATTCTATAATTATTATTCCCTAATTTGGGATCGAAACAAGATTAAGCTTAACATTGTTAATAATCTCATTAGATTCTATAATTATTATTCCCTAATTTGGGATCGAAACTTTTTGTGAAAAAAAAGTAGTTCCTTCCCTCCTATTCTATAATTATTATTCCCTAATTTGGGATCGAAACAAAATTGGAGGAGCTTGGCCTTATATCGGAATATTCTATAATTATTATTCCCTAATTTGGGATCGAAACTAAAATGAGTGATGAAATAAAATGTAAGATGTTATTCTATAATTATTATTCCCTAATTTGGGATCGAAACTTGTTTGAAAAGCGGCATGCGTGCAGAATTTAATTCTATAATTATTATTCCCTAATTTGGGATCGAAACATCGTTCCTCGAATTTATACAGAAAGCGAGTACATTCTATAATTATTATTCCCTAATTTGGGATCGAAACCCTGTTGTTTTTTCCCTCTCATAAACATGGTGGTATTCTATAATTATTATTCCCTAATTTGGGATCGAAACTAAATGAATCCTGAGACCATGAAAAGAATCATATTCTATAATTATTATTCCCTAATTTGGGATCGAAACTGATTCTAAATATGGTATAATTGAATAATTTTAATTAATTCTATAATTATTATTCCCTAATTTGGGATCGAAACCTAAAAGGGAGCGAAAAGAGCATATGGATAGTATTCTATAATTATTATTCCCTAATTTGGGATCGAAACGAAAATGAAAAGTAATTTGCATCAGGTTGTTCAGATTCTATAATTATTATTCCCTAATTTGGGATCGAAACATGTTAAAATTAAATTTTAAAAGTATTAATGTATATTCTATAATTATTATTCCCTAATTTGGGATCGAAACTTCACACACCGATTAGGGGGTTTTCACACACCGATTATTCTATAATTATTATTCCCTAATTTGGGATCGAAACACTGATATGCAAAGTTTTAAAGATACTTTTTCCATTCTATAATTATTATTCCCTAATTTGGGATCGAAACTTTTTGTGGGAAGGATTTTATGGATGATTTTTTATTCTATAATTATTATTCCCTAATTTGGGATCGAAACGAAATTTCAAAGCGAGATAAAACAACGATAAGAATTCTATAATTATTATTCCCTAATTTGGGATCGAAACCACAAATCTTTATTAAGTTCTAAATTTTTTGTAATTCTATAATTATTATTCCCTAATTTGGGATCGAAACAAAATCAATTGGCAAATGCAAAAAATGAAATGGATTCTATAATTATTATTCCCTAATTTGGGATCGAAACAATTTGATCACAACTAATATCACCGTTATTGGAATTCTATAATTATTATTCCCTAATTTGGGATCGAAACAAATGTTATCAATTTTAAAAGGTACAGTATCAGAAATTCTATAATTATTATTCCCTAATTTGGGATCGAAACTGTGTGCGGAATTCTTTCGTTGATGAGAAATTTATTCTATAATTATTATTCCCTAATTTGGGATCGAAACTAGAAGTTTCTTTTGCTTCTTCTGTCCTAGCTTATTCTATAATTATTATTCCCTAATTTGGGATCGAAACATTGCCATGTAAATCCAAATATTCAAGGCTAGTGATTCTATAATTATTATTCCCTAATTTGGGATCGAAACTCAACTTTGGCCGCTATTCCGCTTTCTCAAATTACATTCTATAATTATTATTCCCTAATTTGGGATCGAAACTCAGTAGGGCAAAATATTGCGCCATTATTCATAATTCTATAATTATTATTCCCTAATTTGGGATCGAAACGCTGATCAAATGTCCAAGAGGGAATTTTTAATAATTCTATAATTATTATTCCCTAATTTGGGATCGAAACATTCTTATAATTGGGTTTAACTTGCTTAACGCACATTCTATAATTATTATTCCCTAATTTGGGATCGAAACAAAATAATCCTGACATAAGCTGTGAATTACCTTATTCTATAATTATTATTCCCTAATTTGGGATCGAAACTTCCAAAACTAACGTTACAAGACAACCTCGAAAAATTCTATAATTATTATTCCCTAATTTGGGATCGAAACACAAAGGATTCTTTTTACATAATCCTAATATAGATTCTATAATTATTATTCCCTAATTTGGGATCGAAACGTCATATCGACTTGATCCTTGCCTCGACGTACATTCTATAATTATTATTCCCTAATTTGGGATCGAAACACCATTTTTTGTATTAGTTAATTCTGTGTTATCAATTCTATAATTATTATTCCCTAATTTGGGATCGAAACCAAGTCGGCGCAATTAATCACGACGATAGCCTAATTCTATAATTATTATTCCCTAATTTGGGATCGAAACTAGAGTGGCCTAAAGAATTTGAAGCAATGGGAGGATTCTATAATTATTATTCCCTAATTTGGGATCGAAACACTAAAAGGAAAAATTAAAATATCTGAAGATTTTGATTCTATAATTATTATTCCCTAATTTGGGATCGAAACAGAATTACCCGAAGTTACACGAGCATGGTGCTTACATTCTATAATTATTATTCCCTAATTTGGGATCGAAACGCTCTTGGGCCAATTCGTTTTGATTCCACTTTATTCTATAATTATTATTCCCTAATTTGGGATCGAAACCTGGAAATAGGTACCCCCCTCTTATGAAAACGATTCTATAATTATTATTCCCTAATTTGGGATCGAAACCAATCAGCTTGGTCATCGTGTTTTGCTCTTGGATTCTATAATTATTATTCCCTAATTTGGGATCGAAACGCCTCCTCTGAATATGTTAAAAAATGAGAAAGTATTCTATAATTATTATTCCCTAATTTGGGATCGAAACAGAAAGCTTCAATTAAACAGATCTTGAGACTAATTCTATAATTATTATTCCCTAATTTGGGATCGAAACTGTGACAAGAGTTTTGTAAAAGAAGTAAAAAGTAAATTCTATAATTATTATTCCCTAATTTGGGATCGAAACTAGGAAAGTTTAAAGAAAAATCTGTGCATGCTATTCTATAATTATTATTCCCTAATTTGGGATCGAAACTAAATCAATTTTATAAATTAACGTTGCAAGCTATTCTATAATTATTATTCCCTAATTTGGGATCGAAACAGGTTAAATAATAAATATAAATCAGTTGATAATATTCTATAATTATTATTCCCTAATTTGGGATCGAAACGTCCATGCATTATCTGAACAATATTTTTGAATGATTCTATAATTATTATTCCCTAATTTGGGATCGAAACTGAAGGCTCAACAGCAAGCGCCGGAAGCTGTTAATTCTATAATTATTATTCCCTAATTTGGGATCGAAACATTTTTATAAATACTTCAGTAAAAATTTTAAATAATTCTATAATTATTATTCCCTAATTTGGGATCGAAACATATTAATAATCAAAATGATTTTAGAATGTTTCCGATTCTATAATTATTATTCCCTAATTTGGGATCGAAACATTTTTATAAATACTTCAGTAAAAATTTTAAATAATTCTATAATTATTATTCCCTAATTTGGGATCGAAACAATAAAAATATTAGCCCTAATCTAACTACATTCATTCTATAATTACTATTCCCTAATTTGGGATCGAAACTTACACGACTCAAGTATTACAGAAAATATTTCTATTCTATAATTATTATTCCCTAATTTGGGATCGAAACGATGATTCTCTAATACCAATCTATGAAGATTAGACTATTCTATAATTATTATTCCCTAATTTGGGATCGAAACTATATCTTAGAGAGTGTAGGACTTCCCCTTTTATTCTATAATTATTATTCCCTAATTTGGGATCGAAACTTTTCAAATTTATTCTTACCAAATAGTCTTGCAAATTCTATAATTATTATTCCCTAATTTGGGATCGAAACATTCAAAAATTTGGTAAAATGCAATCTAGTACTATTCTATAATTATTATTCCCTAATTTGGGATCGAAACATTTCAAGGTATGAATATTGCGAGATCTACAGAAATTCTATAATTATTATTCCCTAATTTGGGATCGAAACAGATCCAGAAATTGAAAAAGATCTTTTTGAGAAATTCTATAATTATTATTCCCTAATTTGGGATCGAAACATGCCATAATTTTGCCAGCGTTCAAGATCTTCTCATTCTATAATTATTATTCCCTAATTTGGGATCGAAACAGTCAGCAAATCGACCTCTGCAAGAGCTTTTTTATTCTATAATTATTATTCCCTAATTTGGGATCGAAACTTACAGCCTCAAAATAAATCACCTCATCCTCCATATCATAATTATTATTCCCTAATTTGGGATCGAAACACGTTGCTCGTATGATTTTACGTATGTCTCTAATATCATAATTATTATTCCCTAATTTGGGATCGAAACGCTTGTACAAGAGCAACACATACGCTTGACCTATATCATAATTATTATTCCCTAATTTGGGATCGAAACCCGCAAGTTATTCTTTGCTTGCTTGAGTATAGCATATCATAATTATTATTCCCTAATTTGGGATCGAAACATATCCTGATTTTCCAATTAGATATGAGAAGTATATCATAATTATTATTCCCTAATTTGGTATCGAAACGCATAAGCTTTTAATTCAGAACCTAATAAAGAAACAATATCATAATTATTATTCCCTAATTTTGGATCGAAACGTATAAAAGATGCAACGATTGAATTGTTAATTAAATATCATAATTATTATTCCCTAATTTGGGATCAAAACTAGATATCGGCTATTTTATTTTAGCTGAAAAAGAATATCATAATTATTATTCCCTAATTTGGGATCGAAACATATCATATAGACGTTGAACACCAAGCCAACTATATCATAATTATTATTCCCTAATTTGGGATCGAAACGCTTCAGTATTAGGAGAAGGAAAGCATAAAGTATATCATAATTATTATTCCCTAATTTGGTATCGAAACACTTGAATCAAGCAACTAAATTCGATGTATTACTATTATTCCCTAATTTTCGATAGAAACCATCTAAAAAAGTGGAGGTTTAAGGAATTAAAATGATTTCAAATATTGTAAAAATACTACGTAAAAATGCAGGTTTAACTCAAAAAGAAGCTGCTGAAATTTTGAAAATCGAACAAAGATCTTGGGAACGCTACGAAGCAGGAGATCGTATTCCTAGCATACAAAATTTAGAATTATTTTGTATAAAAAAAAATCAAGATTTTAATGAATATAGAAATAAAATTAATGATTATTTGAATTCAAAGAAAAAATCTTTGTAATTTAATATTTTTTTTTATTGATTAAAATTACTGTTTCCTGCATTTTTCAGCTAAATTTGTTTTAGAAAATTCTTTAAAAGTATTCCCTAACCCATGATAGATGTCTTCTTCTAAAATAAGAATCAGAATCATTAAAAAATCAGAAAACATAATTATTTTCAAAATAAGCCTAAGCTCAAAATAGTGAGAAGTTATTTAAGTCTTCTTGCGGAAGGAGGCTTTTTTATTCTTCATCAAATAATAAATCATCACTTGGTTTTTTAATTGAAATAATTTTTCCCATTAAATCAATTAAAATGTAACAAGAATTAGCGTCAATTTTAGCCTTGTCATCTTTTCGAATTCTATGGGCAGTTCTGAGCCCTTTAATGTATTGCCTTCTTCTTTTCCCTGTTGATGGGAATTCAATTTGATATTTTCCTTTAGAAAATAAAATATCTAGGAAATACCTCGCTGTTCTTCCGTTGCCGTCATTAAAAGGATGAATAGCAAAAAAATGAACTAAAAATTTAGAGCAAAGTATTTCTAAATGACTTTTATTATTAAAATCAGAATTTACAAACAACTTATCCCAGACACTTTTTAAATTTGAAGTAATTTCTTCTGATTTGACACCGAGAAAGGAATGTTTGTTCGCAATTCCATCTCCATCCACAGCAACATCTTCATGAAGAATTCTAAAACGTCCAAGTTTTTTCATTTTGACGTTTTTAAAAATCTCTTGATTGATATTTAAAATCAAATTCACAAACTCATTGCTATTTGTTGGGAATGAAAAGTAACCTTCTTTAATTTTCAATTTAATCTTGGAACAATTTGCGGTTATTGTCTTTTGTATATCTATTATAATTTCATAATCAATAGCATTTTAAAATCATCGGTTTCTAATTCTAATAGGCGTTCATCTATGAGCTGGCATAACTTTTTATCATAATTACATAAAAAATGATTAACCAAATTACTTAATGAATTGCATTTTTTACACAGTTTTTTCTTGTTCAAGATAACGAGCAACCTCACGAATATCTTCAAAAGCAACAATTGGTATATTATCTAATAAAAAGCTATTATAATCAAATAATCCCAAGGGTAAATAAGTTCTTTTTTCTGCATTATTAAATTTTTGTTTAAAAAAGTTTTTTATTAATTTTTTATCAATTAATTTATTATTAGTTTCTTCACGATATGTTAATTTCCATGGATTATCGAGTCCATTCACTGTTTCTTCGTGTGTTTCATCAACAAGACTTCTTGGTGAAAGTCTTCCATATACGCTTAAAATAACGGAAATAAGGTCTAATAATTTTGGAGAAAATAAAATCTCTTTATTCTGGATCTCTTGAAAAGCCTCGTGCGAAGTTTCAACTTTATAATAGGGAGCATTCAGGTTCTTTAGGGCATTGTAAACTTTTCTGTTAACAGGACCATATTTCCACGCTTCAAATTCAATCCCTTCCACTTCGCTATCTAAATCATAGGCTAAAGCCGCCCCGTAGCAATAATAGGCAAGTTTCTGAAGTTTCAGCGTAGTAAGATCATTTTTAGGATCTTTACTGTACTTTTTAGTAATTTCATAAACAAAACTAATATCTTTCATGGGGCATCACCTAATGGCTGTAGTATAGAGTTATTTCAGAAAAATAACTGACTAAACTGATTATATAGGAATTTATATATAAGTCATCAATTTCGCCAAAATAAATATTATCTTAATATTCTCATATAAATACATGATAAAACTCAATAAGTAGAGAAAAAACAGTACTTAAAGAATTCAATATCCCTAATAAAAATGCCAATAAACACTTAATCCTGCCTGCCATTCATGATTAAAAAAGTTATAATTGTAAAAAAGTTTATTTTGAAAATTAGTAAAGTATTGAATTGAAAAAGAGTTCTCAAGTAAGAAATGATCTCTCCAAGTACTATAAAGTACCGAATATCTTTTCATCCAGTTGACCTTACTTGATAAGAGGGAGGAATCGCTGGTTTTTAAAGTAACACCAGATAAAGCACCTAAAGAAACTTCAAATGCATTTGTATTTTGATACGAAAATTCTGCTTGTGGCAAGAAATAGAATTGAAAAGGTTCTGTTAATATTGCAGCACCTGCCCCACCCGAGAAAAAATATGTCGCACAGGAAGAATTGTAAGTATTTTTATCACAATCATAATCCTGCTTCATTCCAAGCCTTAAATTCCAAGCAACAGGATATAAAGGGGGATTTATTGAAGGAATAGAAACTATATTTACTAGATCTAATTTATTTACATAAATTTGTTTTGACACTGCTTCATAACGAAACGAACCTGAAAGCAATTCAATTTGTGCCTCTCTGGAATATCCTAAAGAAGGACTTTCTATACTATGCAAGACAGGATAAATTTCTAAATCAAATAAATTTCCTAAGTAGTATGAATGGGAATAAGAACCACCAATTCTACCTCCTGGTAATCCTTTTTCTGGTCTGTCTGAATGAGATGGGTCTATTTTTATTGAATCAGAAATAACCCCTAATTCTGCTCTAGATGTTAGCAATTGTTTTCTAAATATAGGATACTTTTTCGATTCTTCTGTCCCTGCTAAATTTTCTTTAAAATCTATATACTCAGTAATAGCATCTAGAACTTTAGCTGAACTTATTTTCGAGTTACTTTCTTTAGCAGAAAGTAATACTTTTTTTTGGTCTAAAATTTCATTGAATAATTTCTTTTCTTCCTTATTTAATGAAGTGTAGCGATAGCGAAATCTTTTTTCCGCAGAAGGTCTAAAAGTAACAGATTTAATTAAATTTGGATAACTATAAACTACTCTTAAAGTATCAGAAGGATTTACCCAAAGCCAAAATTTACTAGCAAAATTAAAATTGTCATTTGCAGTATCTAACAAAGCAAGTAAAATATAAGAACAATTTTCATCAATGTAATAATAATCTATTCGATTGTCACCAACTTCCCAAAGACTTAAGAGCATATTTATTGTTTGTTCTTTGGATAAATTTAATTCATATTCCCAAATATCTCGACTTTCTGAATTATTATATTCTTGTACTTTGATTGAATAAGGTAATAAACTAAATTTACCTTCAAACATTCCTGTTAGGCCCTTATAGGTATAGGCAAGAATATTACTTGTATCAGGGTTTGCAGCAAAATTTATTCCAGAGTCTGTTAAAGGATCACTTGAATTTTTAATCCGCAAAAAAGTATGTCCAAACATACTTGAAGGATTGTTAATATAAAATGAAGAAAAAACAAGGACAGCTCCATTTGGATTTACAAATTCGAGCCATTTTTCTAATTCATTACATTTTTGTACAGGAATAGTATAATTATTATCATCCAAGTGTGATTTTAACCACTTTAGCCTGCGTGGAAATTTACAGTGAGCTGAATTTTTACTTTCTGTATCGGATAAAAATGCCTTTATGGTTGCTTCTAATTCAGTTTGTAAATTTATTTTCCCATCTTCTGCAAGATAGAAATCTTTTCCATCCACTATTCCTTTTGCTGAAGAAAATAATTTATGTTGAAAGAAAAGAATTTTTCGCCATTCTGATGTTTCTGCAAGAGAAAGATTTCTTGATTTATCAATGAAATATTTCTCTGCAGATCGAACCTTTGCTTCATTCAAAGCAAAAAGGGATAGCGGTTGGAGTAAAGTTATAATAATAAAAAAAATCTTTATTCCAAATGACAAAACTAGCTATTTCCTAATTTACAAGAATGAGAAAGTTTTGCATCTTTTGACAATTCGGAATTTACTTTATTAACAATTTCTTCCGCATTACTTGTAGAAAAAATTGTACTATAGTTTGCTTGAGTGTAACTTCCAAAATCAGCAAATGAACTTGCTGGACAACCACTCACAGCAGCTAATCCATGTAATGAAGATCCATTTCCTTGAGCTGCTTCTTTTTGTAAAGTTGAAAGATTAGCTGTTACGTAATCTACTTGTTGAAGGTAAGTCATACTTTTTGCTACTCCAGATCCACAATTGGAGGTTCCAGAAGTAATACCAAAAGTTTGGTTACCAAAAGTTGCATTTGTAGTCCCAGCTAAAATTTGACTTGACTTTACATTGTCAGTAAAAATAACGGAACCAAGACCGCAACCTGCTATACCTGTGTCAGCTATTGCTGTTAAAGAAAGTGAATTTAATAAAATCACTGCACCAAAACCTAATAACTTTTTTGAAACAAATTTACTCATCAGCAACTCCGTTTGATTAAGGTTTTTAACAACTAACTCGTTTCTACAAAAATAATATATAAATTTCATAATGTTGCAAGCTGCTTTGGAATTTTTTTGAATGATAACAAATTGTTAGAAAAATAGCTGTTTACTTTATAGATTAAATTCTGCTACTAAATAAATCACTTTAAAAACCAGTTTGGGTTATATAATGAGATAAAACTAGTTTTAATACCCTCTAGGTTATTAAAACTTTAAAAATAACTATTTAGTACCTTTTCGGGTAATATAATGAGAAAAAACTAGTTTTAATACCCTTTAGGTTATTAAAAATTTTAAAATTTGATTTAGTACCCGTTTGGGACTATAGTGAATATGACCTATAAAAAGGAGGTCAAAACATTGCAGGCAAAAAAACGCAGAACAAACAGTGAGATAGAAAAAAAATCGAACCCAGTAGCTAAATTTGTTAGGGAAAAAAGAAAAATACTTGGATACAATCAAGATGAATTTGCAAAACGAATTGGTGTTGGTATTCGTTTTTTAAAAGAACTTGAACTTGGTAAAGAAACACTACGGATGGATAAAGTGAATCAAGTATTAATATTTTTAGGAACAAGATTAGAGCCTGTCCCTTATCGTGATGAGGATATCTTCTAAATGTCAAGAAAAGGAAAAGTGTATAATTTTACTGAATTTGCAGGAATTATAGAAGAAACTGATGAAGGAAAATATTTATTTAAATATGATGAAGCTTATTTAAATTCGGATAAACCTTACCCAATAAGTTTAACTCTACCACTACGAAAAGAAATTTATGAATCAAAAAATTTATTTCCATTCTTTGACGGTTTAATACCTGAAGGATGGCTACTGTCTCTATCGGTTAAACATTGGAAATTAAATCCAAGAGATCGTATGGGTTTATTACTATCAATTTGTGAAGATTGTATAGGAGCTGTTAAGGTTATTCCGTATGCAAAATAATAAAATAAAAAACTGTTTAGTATGTTTTAAAAAACTACCAAACGAAAACTCTTTCTATCATGAATACTGTTGTAAAAATCTTTTTAACTCTACAAAACCACCTGAAATATCATTGGAAAGAAAAGAAATTGAAAAACTAGCACTTGAAAATGTAAATAAAAAACTTGTAGTACCAGGTGTACAAAAAAAGCTTTCCATAGGAATAACAAGAGATAGTAAACACGCTAGCCAAAAATTAACTTTTGTAGGTGCTCTTTCTGGTCAATATATATTAAAACCACAGACTAATGAGTTTCAATTTATGCCTGAATTGGAGGCTCTAACAATGCAATTAGCTCAAATTTGTGGTATTAAAGTCGCTAATAATGGCCTTGTATATTTATCTGATAAAAGTCTAGCATATATAACAAAACGTTTCGATCGCCAAAATGAAAAGAAATTTCACTGTGAAGATTTATGTCAGCTTTCAGAGATGTTAACTGAGCAAAAATATAAAAGTACTGCTGAAAAAACAGCAAAAGTAATCAAAAAATTTGTTACCTTTCCTGGTGATGAACTACTAAAATATTTTGAAGTAACCCTATTTTCATTTATAATAGGAAATGCAGATATGCATTTGAAAAATTTTTCTTTAATGACAAATGAAAAAGGGATAGTACATTTATCACCAGCATATGATCTAATATCCACACGCTTGCTTATACCGATTCAAGATGACAATGAAGAACTTGTTTTAAGCGTTAATGGAAAAAAATCAAATATAAAAAGAAAAGATTTTGAATTTTTAGCTAATAATATAGGAATAAAAGAAAAAAGCTTTCACTTCATATTAAAAAATATTATTTCAGTTAAAGAAGAATTATTTATTCTAATAAATAATAGCTATATATCAAATGAAATGAAAAAAGAATATATAAAACTAATAGATGAAAGAATGAGTAGATTTATTTAAATTAAATCTACTCATTCTTTCATCTATTAGTTTATTTTCACTTTACTTTTTAATTGCAATAACTCCTAGAGCATCACCTTGATCAGATGATTGACCACTGACTAAATTATATGTCCCAGATTGCATAATTTCAAATCCATTTCGCTTACAAGCCTCAATTAAAGCAGGAAGATATTGAGGGTGTATCATAGGAAAATTAGTATGCGACATTATATTTCCAAGATAAGTTGGCCAAAAGTTATGCTGTGTATTTTTTGCAACAGATTTATCGTATTCTCTTTCTTTTTCTTGGAGAGAACTAAATAAAGAAACTGAATTTTGATCAAAACTTGAAGTATATGGAGCTGCCGAAATAGTTAATGCTTGAATATATAACATTCCTCCTTTTTTGAGTAAATTATAAATTCCAGCTAAGGTTTCTTCAGCTTGATCAGGAGTTAGATAATGTAACACGTGTGAAAGTAAGACAATATCAGCTGTTTCATTTAAATTTTCTTTAAATAATTCAGGTATTTTTCTATTCACAATGAACAAATTATTAATTTTATCTGCTGGAGCTCTTGCAACAACAGCCTGAAGTTGCTCGATTGAAAAATCAATAGCAAAGACTTGACTTGCATTATGCGACAACGCGCGTTGTGTATTTATCCCAAAACCAGAGCCTATATCAAAAACTTTTTTTCCTGCAACTCGCTGTAAAAAATCATTTATGTATGGTGTCGTAATTGATACTTCATCACCTGTATGATTTTTTGTCTGAATGAAACCTTCTTGATAGCTGCTAGGTAAAGGATAATATTCAGATACGTAATTCAATAGTTCAGATGGAATAAGTTTTCTTTGATGATTAATTTTTTTATCAAACTCTAGCTCTTTTTGTTTTAACGTATTACAGAAAACAATTTTACCTGCTTCACTTAATAGATGAAAATCTTCTACTTCATCGAAATTAATTTGCGGAAATTGAATTTTTCCCTTTTTGGGTTTACTTTCCTGAGCTACAGGGAGAATTTTTTTATATTGCGCAAAAGAAACTAATTGTGTAGTTAAATAATTAATGTTATCAAGAATAGTTGATTTATCCCAAGAAAATTCAAAAACATCTTGAGTACTTGCAACTCTGAAACATCTATCAGAAGTTATTCTTTGAATTTCATATTTATTTCCTAAATCAATAATTGATGGATAGATATGTGCTGCTGGAAAAGAATGAAATTCAGCATATGAAGAATTATAAGTAGCAATTGCAGCGATCAATAGTAATTTTTTTTTCATAAAAACTCCTTAATAAAATATAATTAAATTTTCAATTCATTTAATAGCCAGTTGTATGAAAAGGAATTCTATTTTTATCTACTTTTGCAATTAGGTAGTCATCGGCAACAGTTTTAATTGCTTCTTTTAAACTTATAATTTGAATACCAGTACCTTTTATATTCACGCTGTACTGTTCATTTGAAGAAGCTTCTGAAAGGTTGGCCATAGCTTCATTATATGAATCAATAGGATGTAATTTAGCAAAATCGATTGGAAACTTTTGTACCGAATCCTTCCGAATTTCATTTAATTTATAAACATAGTAGGTAATACCAACATAAGTTTCAGCTACTGTGTGATAGTCACTACGTTCATAATTAGGGACCAGAAGAAGTGTTCCGAGTAATTGAACTCCTTTCTTAAATGCTTGAAAATCTGATGGATTCCATAATAAAGATTGCAAGTGCGGTGAGTGATAATTGTTTGCTAATCCAACAAAAATACTTAATGCTAATGGGGCTGTTCCTGATACATTCGCTCTGACAGCTAGGCCAGCATTATGGGCACTAAATGTCCATGTATTTCCATATACTCCATCAATTTGACTTGTTTTATAAAAGTTATTTTTTGGTAATCTTTTTTTTGTCGGATTTTCAGCTTCTGAACTTTGCACACTAACGGAATCTGATAAGCATTTTTTCTTTTTTGTCGGATTTTCAGCTTCTGAACTGTGATCACAATCTGAATCAGGTAAGCGTTTTCTTTTCTTTTTAGAATTTTCATCTTCAGATTCATCTTCATCATCTGAAACCTCAGATAAATAACCATTGTAGTTTGAAGAAAAATAGGAATCAGGATCTAACGAAGTAGTATTATCTGGCGCACTTTCAATATTTTTATCAAATAATGCACCAATATAAGGAACACTCCATTGATAATTAAGATGATATAATGAATTTATAAAATCGGCTCGTATTTGTGTGGAAGGAGTAATTGGTTTCAGGGGAGGATTTGCCTCTTCAATCCAAGTACCATTTACCGATCGGTAAGCTAAAGCACAAGCAAGACTTTCCAGCCCAACGATTAAAAGACTTGGATTCATTTGGGTAGCATCGGCGTCTAAAAAATTTTTTAAATCGTCTATATTTTTCCAAGATGTTCTTGCAACAAAAGGATTAGCTTCTCTTATTCCATTCTTAAATTTTTTTTCATTTAACTTTAATCCACCTAAAATCCAGTTAAGAGTAACAGGATCATTAGGAATAAAAATCCTGAAATTTTTATGTAGCTCTTGTAAAGAAACTAGCAGTTCAGAAGAAGGATTACGCATTACTGCACGCAAAATTTTGTATGTTATGTCGCTTGTATCTTTTATAGAATCATAATTTGCCATTTGTGATCTGTAATCTGACAAATCAATTTCAATATTTTCTTTTTTATAATTAGGAATACTTTTGGCATTATTTATTTTTTTTTGCCCCAGATAATTTAGTAACGCAATAGAAGCTACTAACTTAGGATTACTAATTGTATGTTGATTTTCACAATCAGTATTTGTTTTACAACTGGAGGTTGTTGCATAAGCTGTCACACTTAAATTTGATAAAATTACACAACCAATAATTGTTGGATTAAAATATTTTTTTAACATAATGTTTCCTTATTAAGGTAATATTCAATTTAAAAATACATTGCAGAAAATAATTTTAATTAATTTTATATTTTTAAATTTATTTTAATAATTACGAAATTGTAACAAATAAAGCACTAATAGCTTCTTTTACAAGACAGTATGTATAAAATTTATTATTTTTTGTCAAATTTAATAAAAATAATAATTAATTTTTTTTTCATTTAAATTTTTTATTATTTTTAATTTTAATTTTAATTTAAGATAATTAAGAAAAATTTGCAGCTATAGAATATTATATTTGCTTGAATTATAATGAAAGTAATTTTTTTTATTAAAATGTTACTTATTAGGAATATATCCGATTGGCAATCCATTTTCTTCAACATTTACCATGTAGTAAGCTTTTTTATCTGATTCATATACCAGATAAGCATCTATTCCTGCTGGCTTTGTTTGTTCTTCCCATGGGCTTTCAATGGTAATTTCATCTTTAATACTAAACCCCACTTCAGACATTTTTATCATATTTACAGGATCTAATTTTATAATTCCAACCAAATTTGCATTATTCTCACTAAATATATACCCTATTTTACTATGCAATAAAAAATTTGTTAATTTTATATTTTTTTCCATAACATCAGGTATACTTACTTGCCGATACAAATTATTGAATTTATCTTTATCAATTACATAAAAGTCAAATTCACTACCGCGTAACTGTAAAGCAACTGCACTGCCAATGTTTTTCTTAAAGTAATCACTTGAATACTGAGTATTGTCAATTTTCCCTATATTTTTTAAAATCACTTCTGGTATCTCACTTTCAACACCAGTTGTTAATTTATATGCATAAATTGGTAAATTTTTAATAAATTGATGCACTGAATAATGTTTTGAATGAGCAATTTGTTCAACAAGACTTTCCTTACTTATCACGCCTTTTGCAAGTTGTTCATCAGTTATTGCAAAACAATTTATTGAAGATAATGCAATGAATAGTGTACTTAATTTTGAGAACATAGAATAAATCTCCTTTTTTCTTAGCAAATTATTAATTCTTAGTAATTTATTAAAGTAGTTAATTATCACCCCAAATTTCTACTATAAAATCACGACTAAATCCTTCTGGTAAAGATATATAAGCAGACTCTCTTTCCAAACATTTATCTTTATAATTCGTTAATAAAACGTCTAAATTTATAATATAATTATTTTTAATATTATTTAGAAAAACTAAATCATGCCAATATTGATATGAAAATTCAGACGTCCAAAACTCTGATGTAAACAGATCTTTATTTGAAGGACCATTAATTTTATCAGAATATTTATCACACATTAACGAAAATACCCCGGTATTTTGATCTAAAGAAGTATTGTCATAATTTTTAATTTTAAAGTAAATATTAGTAAAATCTAATCCATCCGAAATAAAATTACTGACAGGAAAATTAACCGAAGAACGATGCTTTTCTCCATACATGGGCTTTTTCTGAGAATTTATTTCCATAATTTTTTTTCCCATATATTGCTTTAGTAATTTTTCGTCGTATTTTGTAATATATTTTTTTTCTATAGATGTAATTCCCTTTTCAATACAATCTGACAAATTTTTATAGCATTCATTCGCAAAATTTTGATAAACATTTATATTTTTGTATGCTGAATCAATAATTTCATTTAAATTTTCAACAACATCAAATGCTAATCCTTTATTACCAAGAAGTAGTTTAGCAATTGCAATATTTTTTGTTTCTTTAGTTACTAAATTTTCTACCTGTAATTTTAACTGAGATAATTTATATTTTTCTTCAGAAGAATCATTAGTAGAAAAATTTAAATTATTTCCATTTGAATCTTTAATAATTAAATTATCATATTTAACTGTATTTATGCTTTCAACAACCCAACGTGAGAGATCTACATTTTGAATTTCTTTTACATAATCTTCAGAAATGTATTTATTTATTTTATCAAGTAAAAGATCGCATTCAGAAAATTGATCTAAAGTGCATGAGGATTTTTGTAGTCCAAGAATTTTATTTAATTGTATAGACTCTCCACCCATTTGAATTCCATGAATACTTAATATAGAGTTCTGTAACGCATGATTATCAATTTTATTTATATTTGCACTTAATTTAAATTTATTATCATCCATTACTGCATTTTGGACAACACCTATTTTTCCATCAAATTCACTATGGGCAAATTTATTTTTAAACTTTATTTTCACTGTAATCATTAATTTTGAAGAATATACTTGGCTTAAAGCAACTTCATCTCCACATAATCTATTAAATTCATAGTTTTTCCCTATTTTTCCATCACTGTTAAAAAATTTTAGGACATCTTTTTTAAATGTATATCCTCCTTCATTTTCTTTAACCTTAATTTCCCCAAGTTTAGTATAAGAATAATAAGTCATTGTTTTGCTTAAACGAGAAGTAGATGCTTCTTGAATGTATTGCAACTCTGGTGTAACAGTTACTTCTTTTGTCGGAATTGTAGAATTTAATTTTAAATTTAGATTTGAAGTTAACTGCTCTTTAGTTAAATTGTCCATTAAATTTATTACGGTTTCTTGTGTATTTTTAGGAAACTCTACCTTGAAGTTTTCAATACACTTTTGGGTATAGAATTTTCCCATTCTATTGTATCCATTTCCAATATTAGAATTTTCCCCTTCCGATATTGTTTTACTACTATCGTAATTCCTTAATTTTGAATTACTTTCAGCATCAATATTTTTCTCAATTTTTTCTTTCCCACAAGAATATAAGACAATTGAAGTAAAAAACAAATAAGAGCAAAGTTTATAATTTCGCATTATATCTCCTATAATTATTTCAATAAATATATTATTTTATAATTAGCATAGATTATTAAATTTTCTATTCAAATTTAATATTACTTTAATAATAATTTATTAATCATATGTAGTATAATAATTTTATTATTAATTTATTTAATTTCTGTTCATCTATAACTAAACAGAAGTAAAAAACTACTAGCGATAAATATCCGAGTCAAGCTTACCATTTATTAAATTTTTATATTTTAATTAATTCAAATAATTGTTTTATAATATTTTAAATAATATTTAATTTAATAATTTATATAAAATTTTTTATATAAATCAAATAATTAAAATTTATTTTATTCTTAGTTATACAAAATATTTTTTTTCCTACATTTAAATTAAGATTTTTTTTATATTAATTTGACACATGTTTTGACTTTTTTCTTGGTTTCGTTAAATTTTTACCAATATACTAAATAAATGTTAGAAATTTGGAGATTTATTTAGGGGAAGGAATGTTTTTATATATAAAAGTTATTTTATCTCTAATTGCTATGTTTCCATTAGGCCTATTTGCTAAAAACAAAGTACTCATAGTTGCAGACGCAGGATATGAACCATACTCATATGAAAAAGAAGGAAAACCTTCTGGGCTATACTATGAATTATTAAAAGTCATTTTTGCCAGAATGGCTGATTTTGAAATTGAAATACATACTATGCCATGGAAAAGGGCTTTGAACGAGCTTAAAATAAACAAGGCTTTTGCAATCTATCCTCCTTATGAAAGACCCATTGAACGACCTTGGATTCACTATTCTGACAAAATTCTTGAAGAACATATTTCACTTTTCTGTCGGAAAGATAATCCTTATGCTAAGAAGAAAAAATGGCCCGATGATTTTAAGGATATACTTGTCGCTAAAAACTCAGGTTTTATTATGGGTGATAATTTTGAAAAAGCTGTAAAAAGTGGATATATTAAAACCGATGAAGGGGCTTTAACAAGTCTCCAAAATTTGCAAAAAATTAAGAAGAAATATGCCGATTGTTACGTCAATGATGAACTTTCAATAAAAATAGCTTTATTCCAAAACTCTTTAAATGAAGATTTAACTGAGAATGAAAAAATTGTGAAAGTAATTGACTTAGTTACAGAACCTACTTTTTTAGGTTATGTAAAAAACAAATCCCTTTTTCCTTATGAAGAAAAATTTATCGCACAATTTAACTACCAACTAAAATTACTAAAAACCTCTGGTGAATTAGAAAAAATTTATAATAATTTTATAACTAATTCTTTAACAAAAAGAAAATAGTTTTCTGACACAATACATCCTTTCAATAAAAACTAAATTTGCATATCATTTTAGTAACAATTGCGAGGAGTGTATCAATGAAATCTAAATTTTTATTTCAATTTTTTTTTCTTAGTTATTCTTTATTTTATGGAAACGTTTCATTTGCTGAAGAAGTCATTCAATTTGAAACTGATGTTTGGTGTCCTTATACCTGCGATCCCAAAGTAATCGGCTTAAAAGGTTATGTTATAGATATTGCAGAAGAAATTTACAAAGAAAATAATATTAAATTTATATCTACCGTCGCCCCTTGGGCTCGAACATTAGTTAAAACAGAAAAAGGCGAGATTGATGCTTTGGGAGCTGCTTATAAAGAAGGTCGTGAAGATAAGTATCTTTTTCCAAAAGAAGATTTTGGAAAAAGTATCAATGGTTTTTTTGTCAATAAAAATAGCAATTGGATATTTAAAACACCCGAGTCGCTAAAAGATCTTATTTTAGGTTCTACTTTAGGTTACGTTTATGGTGGTCATATTGATTTACTCAGAAAAAATGTAAAAAAATTGGTAGAAACAGGTGGAGAAACAGCTTTTCAAAAAAATCTTGATAAATTAGTGCATAATGAACTTGATTCCGTCATAGAAGAAACAGCGGTCGCGAAATATACAATTAAAATGCTTGAATTAGGAAGTAAAATTAAAGAAGCAGGAACGATAGGACAGAAAACTGGAATTTATATTGCATTTACAAAAAACAAACCGACTTCCCAAAAATATGTAAAAATGCTTGAAGAGGGTATTGTTAAATACAGAAAAAATGGAAAGTTTGAACAAATTATGAAAAAATATGGCCTTAAAATGGAAAAATAAAATTATTGTTTTGCTTTTTCTGCCAAGAATTCTCTTCTACGCGCTAAGGCAACCGTTCTAGGCGGTAAATTCAGTTCATCTTTTCTTTTTGTAGCTAATTGACCACATGCTGCACTAACATCTTGCCCTCTACTATAACGAACAGGCGCAGGTATAGATCTATCAGCTAAATATTTTTGAAATACCCGCATTTGCTCAAAATCTGTAGCAACCATATTAATAGCACCCGGATGTGGATTCATTGGAATAAGATTTACCTTTGCTTTTAATCCATGCAGAAATTTAACTAATTTTTTTGCGTGTAACAAAGAATCATTTACACCTTGAATCATAACATATTCAAAAGTAATACCATGTCTTGTTTGGACTGGATAATTTAGCAAAACTTGCTTCATTTGTTCTAAGGAATATTTTTTATTTACAGGCATCATTTGCGAACGTTGTTCGTTATCTGCAGTATGTAATGAAATAGCTAAAGCAACAGGAAGTTCTTTCCCTAATTGTTCAATTTGCGGTAATAATCCTGAAGTCGAGACAGTTACTTTGTGTTTTGATAAACCAAATAATTTAGGATCGATTAATGCTTTACAAGCACCAACGACATTATCATAGTTATCTAAAGGCTCTCCCATCCCCATAAAAACAATATTAGTAACGGAGCGATTTAATATATTTCGCTCAATTAGTCTTTTATTTGCAAGAACAACCTGAACTAATATTTCACCACTAGTTAAATTACGTGTTAAACCCATTTTTCCAGTCTGACAAAAGGTACACGCCATTCTGCAACCTACTTGACTACTAACACACAAAGTAACTCTATTTTCAGAAGGCATAAGAACACATTCAGCAAATAAACCATCATGTAACTTTAGTAATATTTTTTCGCTTTCATCACTAGATGGTAAAATAGTATCAATGATTGGTAGACCCCAATCAAATTCACTTTGTAATTTTTCCCGAATTTGTTTAGGTAGATTTGTAAAATTCTCGGGAGTAAATGTATGTTTTATATAAAACCATTCTAAAACTTGTTTACCACGAAAAGATTTTTCACCATTTGATAAAAACCAATCGATCCAATCTTGTTCAGTTTGATGAATTGCATATTTTTTTGTGAGCATAATGACCTTATTGTAAAAACAAGCTGATATCTTGTGCAAATTTTTCAGGTTCTTCAATCAATATTAAATGCCCAACTTCAGAATAAGTAATAAGTTCAGCATTGCTAATGTTGTTACTTAAAAAGGTTGAATTTTCAAGAGGAATAATTTTATCTTCATCACCTGATACTACTAAAGTTTTAGATTTAATATTAGATAGTTGCACTACTCCATCAAAATTACTAGAAGAATAAAATTGAATTTCAGCATCTCTGCTATGTTCAAGAGATTCTTCTGCTTTTGCTTTAACCATAGTTTTACACATCATTTCAAATAAAAGTGGTGATGTGGTTAAAAATTTAGAACCAAAGTATTTTAGCATGTGTTTTTTTGTGGATTCTATATTTTCATAATGATTTATATAAGTTAAGCCTTTTGAAGGATCCATATGCTCTGGCCAAGTTCTTCCGTTTCCACCAGCAGTAGTACTAATCAGTAGCAAATTTTGAACTTCTGAGTTACTTGCTGCAAGAGTTTGCACTATCATTCCACCCATACTAATCCCAAGCGCCGAAAACCCTTTTAAGCCTAATTTTTGACAAAAGAAATAAGCTAAAACAGCAACATCTGCAGCCATTTGCGAAACAGTAAGCGAAGAACTATGGGATGGTTGAACAATAGTTTGCCCACAAAAGCGGTTGTCTAGAGCTACTGTAGCGGTATTAGGCAAACTTTTTTCTAGTTTTTTACGCAATGCACGAAAATCAAGCCTTGTTCGTTGGTAACCATTTACTAGAACAAGAATACTTTTAACTTCTTCTTTCGCAGGTTGGTAATCAAATGCTAATTTAGCACCTTCATACTCCAAAAACTGTATACCCTCTTGCAGATGGACGGGATTTTGCAATTCCGATAATTCTTTTGAAAGGGTTGAAAAATCCATTTTTCTCAAGATGTTCACCTATATAAACAAGTTACTAATTGAGTCTGAATTGTGAATTCTACGAATCGCTTTACCAAGAAGTTCGGATACACTTAAAACTTCTATTTTTCCACATTTAGCAGCATCTTCTGTTAACGGAATAGTATCGGTTATAAAGAGCTTCTCAATACAGCTATCCTTTAATCGTCCAATGGCTGGGCCTGACAAAACTCCATGCGTTGCTGCAGCATAAACTTTTAGAGCCCCATGATCACGTAATACTTTTGCAGCAGAAGTTAAAGAACCAGCTGTATCACAAATATCATCAAATAAAATAGCTGTTTTATCTTTTACATCACCAATTAAATTCATGACTTGGGAGTCACCAGGACGGTCTCTGCGTTTATCTACAATAGCTAAACCGCAGCCTAAAACCTTGGCTACAGCTCTTGCTCTTTCAACACCGCCCGCATCTGGAGAAACCATAATTGGATTTTCAATTTTCATTTTCGCAAAATGTTCTACAAACACAGGTTTACTATACAAATGATCTACTGGAAGGTTGAAAAATCCTTGAATAGCTCCTGTATGTAATTCAATAGTTAGGATTCTGTGTACTCCTGCACTTACTAAAAGATCAGCAACAAGTTTGGCCGTAATAGGAGTTCGCGGAGTACTTTTGCGTTCTTGCCTACTGTATCCGTAATAAGGCATAACAGCAGTGATACGCTGGGCACTTGCTCTTCTTAAGGCATCAATTAAAATAAGGAGTTCCATGATATTTTCGTTGGCAGGGCGGCAGGTAGGCTGAATAATAAAGACGTCACGACCTCTAACATTGCTTTCAATTTCAATTCGAGTTTCCCCGTCATTAAATTTACCAATAAGAGCGGTACCTAAGGGAACATCCAGATATTGGCAAATTTTATTTGCCAAATCACGATTGGCGTTTCCAGAAAAGATAAGAAGTTCGCTTTCCATAAATTTTAACCCACTAAATTAGAGAAAAAGTGTCCTCAAAGTCCCCTTTTCTCTATCGAGAAAAACCTATAAAAGCAACTTGAAAATAAAAAAGCGCTGCTCAGTTCTAGTGCAATTAGCAACCTTTGATTCCTCTTCCATAGAATCAAAACCCTTCCTTAGGCAAACAGAAGACTTTTATCTCTGAATCCAAAAGCGGTTTCTTTTCCTCCCATCCTTAGGAGTCAAGAGCACATGAGCTGGACAACGCTATGCATTGTTTCGTCTCATTTGCAATTATATAAACAAGGAAAATATGAATTTATGCCAAAGAATTGATAGGAAATTTAGTTTTTAAATAATCCATATAGTGTTTAATTGTTAATTTTTCACCTGTTGTTTTTTCAAGAATTTCTTGACTATCATACATTTTGCCATATTGGTACAAGTTATCAGTTAACCAAGCGCGTAATGGCAAAAACTGCCCTTGTCTAATATCTTGTGACAAATTAGGAAGAGCTTTTTTTGCAGCCGCAAAAAATTGCGCGCTCATAATATTGCCAAGTGTATAACCTTGAAATTGTCCGCCTATCATTCCTGCAAACCAATGCACATCTTGTAAACATCCTAAACTATTACTAGGAACAGTTACCCCTAAATTTTCTTTATAAAGTGCATTCCAAGCTTCAGGTAAATCTGCTACTTTTAATTTATTTTCTAACATATCTATTTCAAGTTGAAATCTTATTAGCACATGTAAATTATAGGTTAATTCATCTGCTTCTGTTCTGATAAAAGATCGTTCTACTTTATTAATTTGACTGTAAAATTCAGCTAAAGAAACAGACTTTAATTGTTCTGGAAAATATTCAACTAATGACGGATAAAAGAATTCCCAAAACTCATAACTTCTACCTACAATATTTTCCCAAAGTCTTGACTGACTTTCATGAACAGCACTAGATGTTCCTTCATATAAAGGTGAACCTTCTAGTTTTTTTGCTATGCCCATTTCATAAAAAGCATGTCCCATTTCATGAATAGTAGAAAATAAACTATCAGTAAAATTATGTTCATCATATCGGGTTGTAATACGTATGTCGCCATGACTTAGAGTAATCATAAAAGGATGAGCTGTCTTATCTAAACGACCGCGGTTAAAATCAAAATTTAATTTATTTAAAACCAAATGATTAAATTCTTCCTGACGAGTGACTGGAAAAGATTTTGTTAAAAAACTTTTTTGGCTTTGAGGAAGATCTAAAACAGATTTCACAAAAGGAACTAATTCTTTTTTTAACTCATTAAATACTTGTCTAATATTTTCAGTATTAAAACCATAATCAATTTCAGAAATAAGAGGATCTGCTATATGATCATAGCTAAAGAAACTAGAATATTCTTTGGATAATTCTAAAGTTTTTTCCAGATGAGGTTGGATTAATTTAAAATTATTAGTATCTTTTGCTTTTATCCAATTTTCATATGCAACTGTTTGATGTTCTATAAAATTTGCAACAAAACTTGCCGGAATTTTCGTAGCTCTGTTATAACTTCTTTCTATAACGGCAACATATTTTGATATATAAGAATTTGAACTTAATGCAGATGAATTATCTTTTAACTGCTTTATAAGATCACCGATATAAGGATTTGTAAATTTGTCGTGTATAATTTTTCCAATAGTAGCTAATTGTTTTCCTCTGGCTGCAAAACCGTCTTCTGGTAAGTAGGTACTTTGATCCCAGCTTAGTAATTTAGAAATTGAATTTAAATGCGAAACTTCTTCCATAATATCAGTTAATTTCTGAAAGTCTTGATCAAAGTTCATTTTGTATCCTTACTACTTTATTTTAACAATTACTTCACTGTTATCTTTTGCTAAGGTAATCAGTAATGTACTTCCATTTACTTGTCCTGTTTCTTTATTTTTTCCTTTAGCAATAATTTCTTGTGCAATTTTATTTTCAACTTCAGCCTCTAAAAGTCTTCTTAAAGGACGAGCACCATTAGTTGGACTAAAACCACGCTCAGAAAGAAATTTTTGTGCCTCTGGAGAAATATCTAATTTTAAACCTTGTTTACTAACTTTTAATGCTAATTTATCGATGTGTAACTTTAATATTTTTTCGATATCTTCTTGACTTAGTTTTTCAAAAACAATGATTTCATCTAAACGGTTTAAAAGTTCAGGTTTAAAAGTTTTTTTCAGTTCTCCTAATACTAAATCTGTTACTTCTTTATTTGTTAAGTCTTTATCCTGTCCCCCTAAACCAACAGAACGTTTATTTGCACTGATATATTCACTTCCTAAATTACTTGTAAATACAATCAAAGTATTTTCA
Source organism: Pigmentibacter sp. JX0631 (assembly GCF_029873255.1). NCBI lineage: Bacteria > Pseudomonadati > Bdellovibrionota > Oligoflexia > Silvanigrellales > Silvanigrellaceae > Pigmentibacter > Pigmentibacter sp. JX0631. Next base: position 100,817 of record NZ_CP123622.1, read on the forward strand.
AAACTTACTTTTTGCCCTTCTGCATCAGTTAAACGTCCATCATCTAAAATTTGTAAAAACAAATTAAATACATCGGGATGCGCTTTTTCAACCTCATCAAATAGTAATACGCTATAAGGCTGTCTTTTAACTTTTTCTGTTAATTGCCCACCTTCACCATACCCTACAAATCCAGGTGGAGAGCCAATTAATTTTGAAGTTTCATGTCTTTCCATAAATTCAGTCATATCAAAACGAATCAAACGTTGTTCATCATTAAGAACATATTCAGCTAAAGCTTTTGCGAGTTCAGTTTTTCCTACACCTGTAGGACCAAGAAAGAAAAAACTACCAATTGGAGCTTTTCTTTCGCGAAGACCAATCCTATTTCTGCGCAATGCATTTGCTACAGCTTGAATAGCTTGTTTTTGTCCAATTAAACGTTTTGCTAATTCGTCTTCGATATGCGCCAGTTTTTCGAGTTCTTCTGCTTGAAGTTTTTTTGCAGGAATTCCTGTTACCTTCGAAACAAGTTCTGCAATATCATCTGCAGTAACAACACGATCTTCTTGTTTCATTTCTGATTCCCATTGCTTTCGACGCTCAGAAATTTTATTTTCCAAATTTAATAATTCCATTTGTGTACTAGCAACCATAGCAAAATCTTGGCGATTAAAATAATCATTTCTTTCGATGTCTTTTTTTGCTTTTTCTTGCTCAAGCTTTTGAATATCTGGTGGAATGCTCACTACTTTAATTCGTTTTAATGCCCCTGCTTCATCTATTAAATCTATTGCTTTATCTGGTAAGCTTCTACTAAATATATATTTAGTACTTAATTCAACAGCAGCATTTAAACTTTCTGGACTATATTTAATTTGATGATGTTTTTCGTATTTTATTGCAATCGATTTTAAAATTTCTTTTGCCGCTTCAATAGAAGGTTCTTCAACTCTAATTGGCTGAAAACGCCTTTCTAAAGCTCTATCACTTTCAACATATTGTTTATATTCTTTAAAAGTAGTTGCTCCTACGCATTGGAGTTGTCCTGTTGCTAAAGAACTTTTTAATATATTTGAAGCATCAAGGGAACCAGCTGTTCTTCCTGCTCCAACAACAGTATGAATTTCATCAATAAATAAAATAATTTGACCTTCAAGAGCAATTATTTCTTCTTTTACTGCTTTTAATCGTTCCTCAAATTCACCATGCATTTTGCTTCCAGCTACCAAATCAGCCATTTCTAGACTGAGAACTCTTTTTCCAACTAGATGATCTGGAACTTCAAGATCCACAATTTTTTGTGCGAGTCCTTCTATAATAACGGTTTTTCCTACTCCTGGTTCGCCAATTAACACTGGATTATTCTTTTTTCTTCGAGATAAAACTTGAATTACACGCTCTATTTCATCTTCTCTAGAAGTAACAGGATCAAGTTCTCCTCTTCTAGCCATTGCAGTAATGTCTCTTGTATATTGAGTTAATGCGCTCTGTTTAGCTTCATCATCTCTATTTGTTACACGATGATTGCCGCGAACATTTAATAAAGCTTTTTTAGCTTCCTCATAAGATAATCCTGCTTTTAATAATATTTCTCTACTACTAATTCGTGTATCAAAAAAAGCAAGAAATAAGGTTCCAGTACTGATATAAGCATCACCAAAATTTTTTCTCTCCATATCTGCTCTTTCTAACAAAAAAGCAACTTCAGGAGATCCATACATTCCAGTAGGATCTCTCGTTTGAGAAAAATGTGTATCTTGTTTTTTTTGGAGTTGATTAATACTATCATAAATACCATTTATTATAGTTGTTTTAACTAAAACTTCATCTAGTTTACACTCATCAGCAATTTTCAAAGCAATGGAATCTTTTTGTTCTAAAACAGCAAATAAGAGGAATTCAGGAATGAGCATTTTTACTTGTGCATTTAATGCTTCAGTGATACCTGCTTGGAATATTTCATTTACTCTATGGGTAGAATTTTTCAAAAATTGTTGTGCCATATCCGATATCTCCATAAGGTTCTGAAAGATCAGAATACTATATAGAACATTTACGGATATTGCCTTTTGTCAACCTTTTGCCAGTTTTTTCGCTTTACGATTACGAATTTCATCTATAATTGTTTCGATGATTAAAATAGTAACACCTAAAGTAACCGCACAATCTGCAATATTAAATACTGGATAATCGTAATTCCATCCAAATAAATTCCAACTGAAATGAATCCAGTCTATAACATAATGTAACCAAACTCTATCAATAAAATTACCTGCTGCTCCAGAAAAAATAAGCGCAATTCCAAGGCGTGTTAAAATTAATTTAGATTTTGTTTTAAAAAAGAAAATTAAAATAACTACCATTGCTGCACTAGTAAGAACATAAAAGAAATAAGGACGAATGTTTTCGGGTAAATTTCCCATAAACCCCCATGCTGCACCAGTATTTCTTACATACGTAGTATCAAAGTGTAACCAATTTAAGCCACTTCCTATATGAAATATAGCATCAGAGGTTTGTGTATATTCTCGTATGTTAGTTAAAGAGGAATTGACTAAATAAGCTTTTTCAGACCATAATTTAGTTACCTGATCTAAAATAACCATCCCAAGAAATAAAAAAAGATACCCACATAATGAAAAAATTGTTTGCCGAGTAGAAAGCTGTTTTTCTTCTGAATTTGAATTAGACTTTTGCATTGAAGACCCTTTAATAAAAAACCAAACACGCATACAATTAAAGCATATTAGTTATGTTAGCAAGCTCTGATTGTGAAACCCAGAAGGAGCTGATATGAAAAACAGACTTAGCATCTTTTTTCTCCATTTGCTCTGCCAATAGTAGGTCTTATATGAAAGAATTTTTATTAACAGATATTTTACAAAAAATGATGAAACAAAAGCAAAATTTAATTTCATTGAACCCTAAATTACCTAATTTTTTTACTGACATATTTATTCCCTCGATTGATGTAAACACTTCGATCCCTTTTCTCCCTATCCGCTGTTTTCGAGATTTTAATATCCATACAGGAATAAACAGTGACTCAAACACTACATTTTACTCCAGCGGAAGTACTAACAATATTCAAGCGCGACATATTTTTACTCCTGAAAGATTAGAATTATATGCAAAAAATTCGTGCAATAATTTTTCAGATTTTTTATCTATGCATAATTTTAGCACAGAAACTCCAATTATAAGTTTAATTCCTCCCACAAATATTTGGACTAAAAGTTCTCTTGCAGCAATGATTGACATGTTCAGACGTAATGCTTTTTCAATTACTTACTGTGATGTTGAAACAAATTGCCAGCAATTAATAGATTTATTAATGCAAGAAAAATTTCTTGATAATATTCTTATCTTTGGCACAACATTTCACCATTTAATTGTTACAGAATATGTGAAAAAAAACAATATAGATAAAATATTTAAAGGTACACGTCTTGGAATAATCGATACAGGGGGAACAAAAGGACGTACGCAAAGTTTTTCATTAGATGAAACTATAAAATTTTTTCGAGATACATATGGTAATCCAGAAGATTTTTATTTTTTATCCGAATATGGAATGTGTGAGCTTGGATCACAAGCTTGGTCAATTAAAAAAATTCATGATGGCACTTTTAAATGCAATAATACTTTAACTCCAATAGCTATAGATTTAAAAAGACAAGTCGCATTAAGAGAAGGTGAATATGGATTTTTGGCATTTTTTGATTTGGTAAATATGGATTCATGGCCAACAATAATTACTGAAGATATTGCTTGTGTAGTTAATACTAGTGAAGGAATATTTCATCTTCAAAGTAGAGCACCAGACGCAACATTAAAAGGATGTAGTTTAAATGTAAAAGATTCTTTCTTTTTCTTAAATATCCAAAATGAAGAAGAGAAACTTGACAAAAATGTTGAAAAAATAACTTCAGCTAAAAACTTTTCATCTCCACAAGACATCCATAATTTTATCCAAAATTTAAATCCAAATATTTGGACGCCTCATGGATGGTCTGATTTAGCAGATTCATTACTAAGTTGGAATGAATTTAATTGCAACCAACCTGAAAAATTAAATGCAAAAAATATTTTAATAATCTGCTCATCAAATATACCAATTACATGGCTTTATCCAGCAAAAATTGCAACCATGTTGGGAGCCAAATCTATCCATATTAAATTACCATCAATTCGAAGTGAGGATATTTTTGCAAATAGTGTTAGAAATAAAATTGCAGATCTGGTTGAGAAACTTTCTCCATATTTTTATCCAGCAGAAATTTATTTAGAAAAAAATAAATCTATTTCTAAAGATTATAGTGACTTTGATTATGTAATTGTTTTTGGTTCAGATTCAACTATATCAACATTTAGTAAACTTTTAAATAATTCAAAAACAAAATTAATTCCACAAGGTGATGTAAAAAATAGTTTGATTGTTGATTTACACTACTCTCCATCTGACGTAGCAAAATTATGCAGCTTGTGGCATGGTAGGGGCTGTCTCACACCTATCTGTTTGTTCATGACTGATAGAAATAGTGAGCAAATTGAAGAGTGGGTTCATGAATTCCATTCAATTCTAGAAAATAATTTTTTTGAACGTTTTAAAGAAGAGGGAATAACACCAAAATATTTACATGATAATCAGTTACTTTATACAAGGGCAGTAATAAAGAATTTAGGTCTTGAAATTGAAAAATCTATTTTTTCAGGAAATTTTACACATGTATTTAATTTATCAACGGTTACTAAAGAAGAAATCATGCATAGTCGTTTAGATTTTTCTTTTGGGGGCTGTGGTTTTGTTTATGTTTTAAATTCTTCATTAAGTAATACATTTCCTCAACTTTCCCATGAAAAGATTACTCCTTCATTATGCGATAAGCATGGAGGAAAAACCTGGGAGGAATGGTTTAATTTGTAATGATTTATAAAGGCAAAGGACTTGTTTGTGAAAAAATCTGAATTTATTATTTCAACTAAAAAACTAGCAACTTTTTTTCCATCTTTAAATTCAGAGGAACTGGATTTATTATTACAAAGTTCTACTGAACTAAAAGTTAAACGTGAACAAACTATATTTGTTGCAGGTGAAAAAGCATATTCCATTTATTTTATTGTTTCAGGTTGTGTTAAATTCACAAATGAGTGTGAGAAAAATAAATCAATTATCAGCTCTCTTTCAAAAGATGGTGATTGTTTTGGAATTTTAGAGATGTTTTCTAAGTCACCATATTTTGAAAGAACTTGTACAGCAATAACAAATTGTGAAATTATTTCTACACCACATGTTGCTATCACAGGTATTGGTGAGAAAAATTGTTCTGTTTATCTTGATTTTTTGAGAAAGGTTTGCAGTCATACAGGCATGCTTTACAATAGGATTGAAGGAGTTCGCTATAAAACAGCTCGTCAAAGATTAGCTTCCTGTTTTTTAGAGATATATCCTTATTTTACTAAAAGAGACCCTTCTAATAAGGTTCATTTAACCCGCAGCGATTTTTCAGATCTATCTGACATGACACCTGAAACAGTTAGCAGGGTTTTTTCTGAAATCAAAAAACTTGGAGCAGTTTCAGGTAGCATCACAGATTTTGAGATATTAGATATAAATCTTCTAAAAGAAATAGCAGAAGAAAAAACTAACTAATTTTTTGCCTTCTTGACCAATATCCAAAACGTCCTCCACAAATACCATGCGGTTTTATACCTTTTAACTTCGTCCAAGTATGCGAACCTGAGTAAGTAACTAATCTACTTATACCGTTTACTTTGACTATGCCTGTGTACCAACTGATGAGAATTTCTTTTGATAGTTTTTTTAAATCTTTTCTTGTCTCAGGTATTTGATTTTGAAGATAAGTATGTAGCTCAAGGATTTTTCTTCTATTTTGTTTATTCGCTAAAATAAAATGCTCTAAATATTTTTTTCCAAGTTCTGCATCTAATTGTAAATCAGCAGTTAATTTTTCCGATATTTTCATAAATTTTTTGAACAATTCAATATCACTTTCTGACTCCATGATTAGCCTGGTCTCAATTTCGTCTAGAGAGGTCGGAAAATTCTTCACAAAATTTTTCATAAATTTCTTTTTTTTCAATTCTTTCATAGTAAACACCCTAAAATTTAGCCGTTAATTACCCTACTAAATGCAAAAAAGCGATTATTGATAAGAATTTATTGAATCCTCCTTTTTCAAACTTTCTCTAATAGATTTAAATATTAAAACATAGTTAACAAAAGTCAAAATTTAAAAATTTAATTATTTTTTGATTATTATTCACAATAATTAACTAAACTTAATAAATATTTATTAAATATTCATTAATCAATCAAGAGTTCTGCTAAACTAATTATATTTTTCTTAGTGTCTAGCTTGTCTTGCGTATATCAGAAAAATTCCAAAAAGTAAAAGATAATATTATTTTTTTTACTTTCTTTTTTTTATTTTTTATCTTTTATTATTTTTTTTAATTTTAAAGAAATTTTAAAATAGTAAATTAAATATTAAAATATTTTTTCGTAATTCATAAAAAATAGATTCCCAAAAAAATTATCTAATAAAATAAACAAAATTTATATTCGAATTAAAGATTAAGTAACCACCTTGTGTACCTTGAAATGTTACACTTAGAAATGAGCTGTCATTGAATTTAATATAACCATATGAACCATAAAGAGAAAGACCTACGCCAAAATCTCGAAATAATTTATATATAAATTTCAATTCAATTCCAGCATTTACATTATAATCGACTTTTACTGTTTGATATGAATTTAAATTGTAAAGATAAAAATGATTTTCAAACTGAGTATATGGTGAATAGTAAGCATTTCCCAACAAGTAAATATAAAACGGAGAAATTACTCGATATTTTATGCCGCTAACTAATCCTAATTGATATGAAGTAATATCAGATGTAATTCCATAATAATATGATTGTGTCAGAAAAGAAGTTCGTTCTATTTTTCCACTAGCACCAACTATTAAATCAAATTGTTTATCAACATTATAAACCGGGAAAGTTAAAGTAACTCTACCGTTACCGCCAGCATAAAAATCTTGGAGTAAGTAGTAACCCGTGAACCCACCATCTACAATAAGATCATTTGATTTTAGTAATGCAAAACAATAATTAGTAAAAAAATTGCAGTAAATAAGAATAAGAAGAATTCGCAAGAGCATTAATTATTTACATCCCCTAAAATATTTGATTCATTTCTAATTTAAACTATGCGATTTTTTTTAGCAAATCTTTTGTTTCAAACACTAGATATCTTCGAAAAAAAAACAAGTAAGATAAACTTACTTGTTTCTTAATCTTTTTTCAGAAGTATCTAGCTAATTAACTTCCCAGTCACAATTTTATTAATAGCAGCGGCCATATCTTGTAAATCAAATTCAAAGTTTGCAGTTCTAGCCTCTATTGCCGCTTTGGGCATACCATATACTACACATGAACTTTTACTCTCAGCTAAAACCATACCACCACGTGTCCGAACAGTTTTCCCACCATCAGCGCCATCACGCCCCATTCCAGTTAATATGATAGCTAGAAGTTCTTTTCCCATCACTTCAGCTGCAGATTGAAAAAGGACATCGGCAGAGGGTTTATGTAATAAATTTTTTGGCTCTTCGCTAAGGCCACAAAAAATTCTTGCCCCCATCTTTTTTACCAGCACATGTTTATCTCCAGGTGCAAAACAAATTTCGCCTGGACTTAAAGTATAATCTTCTTTTGCAACAGAAGTTTTATGTTTAGTTTGTTGCGCTATACGTTCTGCCAAAGAAGCTACGAAAGCTGCCGGCATATGTTGTACAACCACTATTGGTACAGGCATAACTGGTAAAGCACTAAACAATTTATGTAAAGCAGCTGGTCCGCCAGTAGATACGCCTAAAACAATAGCTTTAACGTTTTGATGTGGTAAAGAAGCAATTGGTACACTTTGCTTATATGTGTTTTCACCTTTTCGTTTTTGAGTAACATAGGCGTAAGCATTGTTAACTCTTTCCTTTAACATTTCTGGGGTAAAAGATTTCCCAATTTCTGTTTTAGGAATGTAGTCAAATGCGCCTTTTTCTAATGACTGAAGAGTAGCTGAAGCGGCTTGATTTGTTAAAGTTGAGCACATGATAATTGCTGCATCACATGTTTTTTGAAATAAAGGGAGTGCTTGCAATCCAGATTTCCCAGGCATTTCTATATCAAGAGTAATCACGTCCGGTTTTAATTTACCTGCTAATTCTAATCCTTCTTCAGCAGATTTTCCTATTCCAGCAACATGAAACCCAGCAGTTGTTAACATTTGCGAAAGCATTGCACAAACTGTAGGTGAATCATCAACAATAAGAACATTAATAGCCATAAAAGGACTCCAATTTATTATGAGGCTGCATCTAAATCATCAGATTCATTCATACCATTTGTTCTATCTGTTTCTTTTCTATCCATTAATTTCCGCCAAACACGATTTACTGTTGCAATAAGCGCATCACCATTAAATTTCACAACATATTCATCAGCTAAAGATTTCACAGCATCTTGATTTGCTCGTCCAGAAAGAGATGTATGCATTATCACAGGAATTGAACTTAATTTTGGATCTTTTTTAATTTCTTGGGTAAATGCATGTCCATCCATTCTTGGCATTTCCACGTCAGATACAACGACTTGCACTAAATCTGTTACATCTCGACCATCTTTTTTTGCCTGATCTAAAAGAGCTTGAAGCGTGAATAATCCTTCTTCTCCATCTGTTGCCGTAATGACTCTATACCCATGTTGAGTTAAGAAGAGCTCAACTTGCGTTCTTGCAGTTAAACTATCATCAACCACCAACACAGTTCTTGTTTCATCTGTGTTACCTTGAATTCTATTGTTTTGTTTATCTTCTGAGAATTTATTCAAGGCATAAGTTTCACCATTAATCTCAGCAACTATTTTTTCAAAGTCTAAAATAAGTAACATTAGGTCTCTCTCATTATCTGGACCTTTTGCTAATTTATGCATTCCAGTTACACAACCACCTTCACGTCCAATCAATCTGGTAGGAGGTAAAATTGCTTCCCAAGAGATTCGCCGGATGCGCATTGCTTGATGCACGACAAACCCAGTTACGAGACTGTTAAATTCACAGATAATGATATTATCTGTTGGTCTTAGTGCGTGATTCTGATAACCTAAATATTTAGCTAAGTTTACAATAGGAATAGCTTCTTCTCTCAGTTCTAGAAGACCTTCTATACATTCGTGGGAGTTTGGCATTTTGGTAAATTGGCTAATTTTATTTATCTCTCTTACCTTAGCAATATTTATTCCGTAAATACCTTCATACGCATTCGGATGTGACATATCTGCGCCGACAGGGTAGTCCTTCAATCTAAAGTCAACAAGCTCAAACTTGTTACTTCCTATTTGAAGCATTCTTTCTTCTTTTTTGCTTTTGGCGATGTAAATTGCCATTAGACTCTCCTATCTAGCCCATTCACAACTTGTCTCAAGCCGCTGCTTTATCTTCGGTATGACAAGCTGCATAATAAAGTTCTTTAGGCTCTAAAACTAAGACCACAGAACCATTACCCATTATACAAGCCCCAGTAAATACAGGGATATTCGCAAGGAAACCTCCTAAAGGTTTGATCATAATTTGTTCTTGCCAGTATAAAACATCAACTAAAATCCCTACTTTTAAGCCATCAATTTGCACAATCACAACAGGATTTGTTAAACCATCGTCTTTTTCTTTTTGATTTGATTGTGTATCAGAATTATCTTCATCATTTTGATTAAGGCGCTTCTTTTCTTGCTGAATAAATTTATCTAAAATAGACGCTCTTAAATTAACAACTTCATTTAGTCTTAAGAGAGGAATAACCTCCCCACGTAAGTTAATACTTGGTTGATTATTTAAGTTAACAACATCTTTTTTCTCTGCTCTTACTGTTTCAGTAATTACTTCTTGCGGAAGAGCATAAGTTTCACCATCAACTCCAATTAATAGAGCTTCAATTACTGCTAAACTCAATGGCAAAATAATTTTAAATTCGGTTCCTTGCCCTGGATTGGTATCAACAAATATGGAACCACTAGACTTTCTAATGTTGTTACGTACAACATCCATTCCAACACCACGGCCACTTACATCTGTAATTTCAGCTGCAGTTGAAAACCCACTATGGAAAATAAATTCAATAATATCTTTTTTACTAAGCATGTCAGCTTGTTCTTGAGTAACAATACCTAAGTTAACAGCTTTATTTTTAACTCTATCTAAATCTATCCCGTTACCATCATCTCTTACAACAATTTTTACGTTGTTTCCTTCGTATCCTGCTTTTAGCAATAAAGTACCAGTATCTGACTTTCCACGTTCTTTTCGTGTGTCTGAATTTTCAATGCCATGATCTATTGAGTTTCGTATTAAGTGCATAATAGGATCGGAAATTGCTTCACTTACTGTTTTATCTAACTCTGTTTCTTCACCTTCTATAACCAAATTTACTTTTTTGTTTAGTTTTTTTGCAACATCTCTTACAAGACGAGTGTATTTAGTAAAGACGCTTCCAACAGGAACCATTCGAGCGTTCATTACACTTTCTTGTAAGCGCGCAGATAGTCTTGTTACGTGACCTGTTCCTTCCTTAAATCCTTTAGTAATTTCATTCTCAGGAAGAACTTCTTCTAATCTATTTGCTAAGTGAACAAATAAGTTTTTAACAGTGATTAACTCACCTACTAAATTCATTAATTGATCTAGTTTTTCTTTCTTTAAACGGACAAAGTCATTTGCATCGTTACCACCATGCGCAGCATCTTGTTTAGCTGCGGCAGGAGCGCCTGGCTTTCCTGCTGCTGGGGTAGCTGGTTTTGCTGCCGCTGCTGGTGTTGCTGGAGTTGCTGCTGCTGGAGTTGCTGCTGCTGCCGCTGGTGCTGCTGGTTTTGCTGCTGCTGGTGCAGAGGCAGGAGCTGCACCTCCTGCTTTATTTCCGCCGGCCATACCATCCATTTCTATTTTTACGTTACTTGAACCAATTGCAAACTCAAAAATATCTTGTACGGTTTTAAATTCAGCCATAGAAACAAAATTAAACGTAAATTCAAAGTAACAACGTTCTGGCTCAATTTCTGTTAATGCAGGAATTCTAGATGCATTTGTAAATAGAGAAAAAGTACCAGATGAAATATCACGACAATTTAATACTAATGTTATTGGATCTATTCCTGTTAAGAAAAATTGATCCGCACCAGTAATTGAAATATGAAAAGGACATTCACCGGGTTTTATGTTTTCTTGAGTTGGAGGAGGTGCAACTTCACCTGCAGCAACTTTTTCTTGTAATTGTTCACCAGTAATTTCTTTAAAGTCACATAATTGTCTTACAATGTCTGAATTGTCAAAGGATGCTAAATTTTGTTTCTTTTGTGCTGCATCCATCATTTCTTTTAATCTATCAAAACAACGTAACAAAGCGGAAAATACTTCTTCGGTAGGGTCTAATTTACCTTCCCGCATACGATCCAAAAGGTCTTCAGCATGATGTGTTAGATCTGCAATTTCTCTTAATCCAAATACACCACTTGAGCCTTTTAAAGTATGTACTTCTCTAAATAAATTTTTAATTATTTCTAAATCACCAGGAGTTTTTTCAAGAACGAGAATACAGCTGTCAATATGCTCAAATACTTCTCGCATTTCTTGGAAGAATATTTCCTGCATTTGTTCTTCATTATAACTCACAGCTTAGCACCTCATCTCCTGATAAAAGTTAGCTACACTCCCTTATGCAGCTTTTGGAAAAGTATCAGCAGGCATTCCAAATAAATCCAGTAATGAATCAAATGTTTGCGTACTGACTTTTAATTTTAAATTTCCTTTACCATTTTTAATTAGCAATTTTAGAGATATTAATAATTGTAATACTGCGGCATCTATTGCCTCAACAGCGGATAAATCTAGAAAAAAATCTGCATCTTTTTTCGTTTCTTTATTATATGCTTCGAGTAATTTATTTTTCAATTCTGAAACTTTATATATTGTCAGTTTCCCTGAAAGTTTAAATGTATTATTTTCAAAAGTAAGAATCGTCATATACCCCTCAAATTATGCAGCATTTGATTTCTCATTTTGCGCACTAAACTCAGAATAAATCGCTCCACAATCAAGCCATAATATATTTCTATGTTTATGCGGTTTTATAATTCCTTTCAGAAACTTTGAGCGTTCCCCTGCAACAATGTCTGGTGTTGCTTGAACTGCTTCTTTTTCCACTTCAATAACTTCACTAACAGAATCAACAATAATTGCAGCTAAAACGTTTTTATCATCGAGAACAATAATTCTGCTTCTTTCAGAAATTGGTAAATTATCAAGCCCCATTATTTTGTGAAAATTGACAATTTGTAAGATATCTCCGCGTAAATTTGCAACACCTTCAACAAAATTTGGTGCTTTTGAAACTCTTGTTACCAATGGTACTTTCACAATCTCTTTAACTCGTTCTATTTCAATTACGAATTCTTCTTCATTTAATTTAAAACCAATTAATTTATATGTTTCAATTTTAGGAGTGATTCTTTTTCTTACACCAGAAGTATCATGCTTTAATTTATATAAAGCATCTAATTTAGCACCACCACCACTTTTTCCAGAAGCTCCAGCATCAGACATACAAACAACCTTTCAACGTTATCGTGCGAGTTTTTTAACAGCACCTACAAGCTGTTCAGGATTAAAGGGTTTAACTAGCCAACCACTAGCACCCGCTTTTTTTGCCCGTTCAACTTTATCGCCACTACTTTCAGTAGTGAGCATGATAATTGGAATAAACTTAAACTGCTCAATTTTCCGGATGGCCTCAATCATTTCAAGTCCGCCCATATTTGGCATGTTCACATCAGAAATAATCATGCTGATATCTGGTGTGCCTTGTAGTTTATTAATTCCGTCTTGACCGTCTTCAGCCTCTACAACTTCGAAACCTTCCTTAGACAAGGTAAAGCCCACCTGCTGCCGAATCGTGCGAGAGTCATCAACGATGAGTATTTTCTTGGCCATTACCATCCTCCCTGTTGCAGATTCGTTATCGTCATCTTTTTTTCTGAGTTAAGAGTTTTTATTCTTAAAATTACTGTGCAAAAAGTATGGCATCTCAACAAATTTTGTTGCAAGGTATTTTTTTTACTTCGAAGGAGCTCATCACTATGGCTAATGATAAAAAAGTCCATAATTTTACTGAAAAACTTTCAAGCGAACAGAAAGCCAAGTTGAAGGGTTTAGCTCATCATATTAAACCCGTAGTCCAAGTAGGTTCCCAAGGATTTTCCGAAAATGTATTGAAAGAAATAAATTTAGCTTTGGACAAACATGAATTAATTAAAGTGCAACTACCAAGTAACAGCGATGCCTCAACCAAAAAAAACGAACAAACTGAATTGGAAAATGTGCTTCAAAATTTCTCTCATGTTATAGGAAGGATTGGAAGAAGTGTCATCCTGTATAAGGAAAAGGACCCGAAAGATGCCAAAATAGTCCTAAAAAAACTTTAAGGAGTAAAAATGAGTCCCTATTTTAAAAAAGCTGTAAGTGCAAACAACATTAGTGCTGAAAAAGCTACGGAGGCTGTTCGTATTTTGCTCCAGTATATTGGGGAAGATCCTAACAGAGAAGGTCTAAAAGAAACCCCTGATCGTTTTTGTCGAGCACTTTTAGAAATGACTGAAGGCTATTCTATTCAACCTGAAGAAATATTATCAACAACCTTTGAAACCGACTCAGATGAAATGGTATTAGTGCGCAATATTGAATTTAACTCAATGTGTGAACATCACTTACTAAGTTTTTCTGGTGTGGCTCATATTGCTTATATTCCAAGTAACGGCAGAATTGTTGGCCTCTCAAAATTAGCTCGCATAGTAGATGTCTACGCCCAAAGACTACAAGTACAAGAAAGACTTACTCAACAAGTAGCTAATGCTATTAATAAATATTTAAAACCTCAAGGGGTTGCTGTCGTATTTGAAGGACAACACAGCTGTATGTGTGTTAGAGGAGTAAAAAAACAAAGCTCCCATATGATCACAAGTGCAATGCATGGTCAATTTCGTGATTCTCTAGCTTCCCGAAATGAATTTATGTCTTTAATTCAAAAATAATATTGATATTCTTGACTTTTTTCTCTTCCATTATTAACAACAAACAAGCTTTGTTTATTAAAAGAATTCTGGAGGAAAAAATATGCTCAATCAATTTAAAAAAATATTTGTGTTCGCATCACTTAGTTCCGGATTTCAATTCAATTCTTATTCAGCAATCGTTCCTCCAGGTACAAAACTTTCTTCCGTTCAGGTATTAAACAAGGACAATTCTAGCGAACCTTCCTCATTAGATCCCTCACACTGTAGGGATAATTTGGGAGCAAATATTATTTTTGATTTATTTGAAGGTTTAGTGATTGATGATGCGAATGGAGTAATTGTACCTGCTGGTGCCATTGATTGGAAAGTTAGTGCTGATGGATTAAAATACACTTTTTATCTTAGAAAAAATGCTAAATGGTCAGATGGTTCACCCGTTACAGCTAATGACTTTGTTTATAGTTTTAGACGTTTTGTAGATCCTAAAACGGCTGCAGAAATGGCTTATCTTGCTTCTGTGATAAAAAATGCACAAAACATCAATGAGGGTAAACAAAAACCAGAAACTCTTGGTGTCAAAGCCATCGATCAGTATACCTTGGAGATAACCTTAGAAACTCCCGTAAAATATTTTTTAAGTTTACTTACTGGATCAAATTTTGTTCCACTAAAAAAAGAAATTATAGAAAAATATAAAAACAATTGGACCAATCCAAATAAAATGGTCAGTAACGGAGCTTATAAACTAACTGCATGGAACGTTGGTGAGAAAACTACATTAGAAAAAAACTCTCATTATTGGGATAGCAAAAATACAATTATAAAACAGGTTAATAATTTCGTAGTACAAGATAAAACAGCTTCACTTAGAATGTATGAAGCAGGCCAATTAGACTGGACTTATGGAGTCCCGCCCGGTATGTTTCAAAATTTAAAAATTAAATATCCTAAAGAGATGCGCAGCTATCCATCCTTAAGTGTAGGTTATTTAACTTTTAATACAACAAAACCTCCATTTGATAATAAAAAGTTAAGAGAAGCTCTTTCTATTATTATAAATCGTGAACATTTTACAAAATTTATTTCTGGGAAAAATGAAAGACCAATTTTTGATTTTCCACCATATGGAATTGCAAATTATAACCAATTTGTTCCTGCATGGGCAAATTTTTCTGAACAACAAGTCAAGGAAAAAGCTAAAAAATTATATCAAGAAGCCGGTTATTCAAAAGACA
This sequence comes from Pigmentibacter sp. JX0631, assembly GCF_029873255.1. NCBI lineage: Bacteria > Pseudomonadati > Bdellovibrionota > Oligoflexia > Silvanigrellales > Silvanigrellaceae > Pigmentibacter > Pigmentibacter sp. JX0631. Next base: position 116,176 of record NZ_CP123622.1, read on the forward strand.
AACCTGCAGTGATAAAATTTACTTATAGCACTAACGAAACAGATAAAAAATATGCAACAGCATTAGCCTCTATTTGGAATAAAGAACTAGGTGTAAAAACAGAAATGTTTAGTGAAGAATGGAAAATTCACTTAGCTAATTTATCAAACAAAAATTTTGAAATAACACTTCAATTATGGAGTGCCGATTACAATGACGCGCAAAACTTTTTAGGTTTACTTGAAAGTAACAACGTACAAAATGTTGGTGGCTTTAAAAATGCGAAATTTGATGCAATTATGCACCAAGCTGAAAAAGAAAGTGATCAAAACAAAAGAAAAAAATTACTAGAAGAAGCAAGTAAAGTAGCTATGGATGAGTTTCCTGTTTCACCAATTTACTCTAGCACTAACAGCAGATTGATAAAAAATTATGTTCAAGGAGCAAATTTTCATAATCCGCAAGATAATTACAGAAGTAAAGAATTTTATATTGTTGAGCATGATAAAAAAAGTTAACTTAAATTGTTCCGTTATAAACAAATTCTGCTGGCCCAATTAAAAGTCTTTGTTCAGAAAATTGAGGGATAGACATTTGAGAAGAAATTTGGATTAAACCTCCTGGCATTTTTAAAGAAACAAGCTCAGTATTCTTCTCAATTTTTCCTAATTTTTCTAGAGCTATTCTTGCAGCAACACCGCCTGAACCACAACATTGAGTCAATCCAGCTCCACGCTCATAGACAACTAAACTATACTCATTGTTTGGTTTTTGCCAAAGCATTCCAATATTGGCTTTTGGAACAGAATAATTAACTACATTTTCGCGCAAAGAATTTTGTGCGAATTCTCCAAATTGAACAAATTCTTTGTTACTAAATTTGTCGAAATCTTGAGATAAAAATACCCAATGGGGGTTCGCAAGCTGCACAAAGATAGGATCAGCCTCTAATGCAATTTGTATACTATTATTTTTCGTAAATTTTGTTTCTGTAACAATTTGTTCTTTTCCCATTCCCACTTGAACATTTGCAACTTTGTTGGAATTTGAAAATTGAGCCGATTTTAAAATGGCAAAAGGTTGAGTTAGTTGGAGGAATTTGACCTCAGAAAAATTTTCAAGACATGTTGGATAAATATAATTTACGGGAAACAATATGTTTCCATTCCAGATTTCATCTTTAATTAATTTTAATCCAAGACAACGTAATGCATTCCCACAAGTTTCTGGAATGCTGCCGTCAGAATTGATAATTAGAATTTCAATTTTATTTAAAGAATTTGTATTTGATAAAAATTTATAAAAAACAATTCCATCAGCTCCAATTCCTGTATTTCTGTTACAGAAGCGAAAGGCAAAGTTTTTTAAATCTTCTAAATTACTAAATGAGGAAAGAACATCATGCGCAATAAAAATGAAATCGTTTCCTGCTCCATGATATTTTTCAAACGTAATATTTTCATGAAAACTCATATTAAATCCTAATAAGCAGAGAAACAAATATTAAAAATTTATTCGGACACTTCTATAGTAACATCACCTAAAACTTTACATTGGCAAGCCAAACGTTCATCTTCTCTTGCCGCCATAGTTTCCAGAAAGTCCTTTTCATGATCTTCCATTTTGCTTAAATTCGAAGGATTATCAACTACTTTTATCATGCAAGCACCACAAGCACCGTCACGGCATCCAAATAAAATACTTGTTTCTTCATTTTCACAAACATCGATAATAGATGCTCCTACTTCAACATTTATATTTTTTTTATCTGTTTTTATTGAGAGAATTGGCATTTTTTTTTCCTTCCTAAAACTATCCTTAACTGGACGTTCCAAATACTCCTATATGAGTTCCCTGGTGATAGCAATATTTAGTTTTTTAACAACTTTCCGATATATATAAAAGGAATGCTTGAAGTTATCACCCTATTATTTCATAGAAAGATACTATGGGAATTCCAAGAAACATTCAATCTTTTTTAAAACCCTCTGCAGGCTCCCTTTCGCCAATGCAGAGACTTTGCCGTGTTATGAAGGGACCTGGTTGTTATGTATGTGGTTTATGTGGAAAAAGATTTACAAATCCTAACGATGCCTGGAAATGTTTAACAAATAATGCCTTAAATATTCAGTCCTTACCTGTCATTGCAACAAAAAATAATACCCAAACTTACATGTGTTTATTATGCGGTAAAACATATACAAATCAAGAAGATACCGCTCTATGTGTGATTCGCGATCTGCAAGTCAGTCGTTTTCCAAAAGTATTAGGAGATCATTTACACAATTTGTTTTCAGGTTTAGCTGAGAAAGCTGAGAAAACAAAGCGTGATAAATTAACATCGAGGCAAGGAACAATAGGTTCTTCAATCCCAAAAAATTCAGTAGCATATAGAGCTCCATTACGAGCAGTACCAAATCAGCCTGAAGATTCAGAAAATGTAGACACAACACCTGATGATATAAATGTTGAATCCTCAGAGTCAGATGTTATGCAGGCTCAAGCTGAACCGGCTGTAGAACCACCACCAATGGAAGAAGAATCGGTAAGCACGGGCGACCCTATGGATCATGAATCGGATATAAAACAAACGCCAAAAGAAATTGAAAAACCAGTATTGTATAGAAAACCAAATCAAAAACCGTTCTCCCGTGAAAACGCTCAATATCGCTGTTCAGTATGTAATGAGAAATTTTTTACCAAAATGGAAGTTGAAACTCACTTCTTGGAACACCCTCTAGTTGAAGATGTCTAGACTTAATAACAAATTATAGTTAGGCTAAGATGGCTTTGGCAGTCATTTTAACTTGGGGCCTTTCTAATGTTATTAACCTTATTTTTAAATATAATTTCTTTTTTGTTTTATACTTTAGGACATAGAGGAATTGCTATTTTTGCTTTTTTTCTTGGCATACTTTCCTTTGACATTTTGCGTATTAGAAGAAAAGTTATTTTAAAAAATCTGTCGATTGCTTTTGGAGATGAAAAAACATTAGAAGAAAAAATAAAATTAGGTAGGAAATCTACGATAAATTTTTTCCGCACCGCAATTGAATTACTTGCAGCTAATAGGTTATTCAAAAAAACCAATTATATATTTAAAAACAAAGAATATATGGAAGACCTTATAGCAAGAGGTCAAGGCGTATACGCAATTTGTATCCATATGGGAAATTGGGAATATCTTTGTCATATCAGCGCAAAAAATTTAGTTCCTATTCATGTTGTTGTTAAGCCTATTGGTAAAGGAAACTTGGCAAAATGGTTTGAAAATATGCGCTCAGAAGTTGGTTTTCATTTAATTGAACGTAATGGAAACTTATCTACTACAACACAAATATTTAATGCCTTAAATAAAAAAGAAATTATTGGTTTTATAGTTGACCAAAAGCGCCCGAGAGGAGAAATGTTACCTTTTTTTGGGAAAAATGCTTCTACTAATAATAGTTTAGCAAAGCTTTGGCTACGAAGAAATGCTCCAGTTATTCCGGCGATAATAAAACGAATTAACATCAATACCCATGAAATTATTTTCTTTCCAGAATTTCAAATGACTCAAGATAAAAACAAATCTTTTCAAGAAAATGTAACAGAAAATACTGTTCGTATAAATTCACAAGTAGAACAAATGATTCGTTTAAATCCTGAAGAATATTTTTGGATGCACAATCGTTGGGGATAGAAAGTATGACCAAATCAAATCTAAAAGATGAAAAAGCAAAATTAAATCATGATTACAAAGCAAATATTCGATTTTTAGAAAATTTATTAGAAGAAATAAAATTAGCGACCACTATTGAAGAAATAAATGACCCACATATTCTTGCAAAATTAACTGATTGTATAGATTTCTTTAAAGATAAAGTTAAAATATCTTAATTATCTAATAAAGATCATTTATTTCAATTTTTAATAGATAATTAAAATTTAATTCCTTAATTCCACGTGATCAATTCAAATACTTTATTATCTTGATCTTTTAAATAAACGCCATTAGCATTGGAATATAAATACACAACAGGAAACATACCATGTAATTGAATTTGTCCTATTAACGGAATTTTTAGAAATGAATTTAAATCTGTAAAACGATCTCCATAAAAAGCATTTAAAGACCAATTGCCGGAATCTGCCAAATAAAATTTAAATCTTTTTTTTCCAGAGGGATCGAAAAAATAAAAGACATCAGAAGCCTGTCCTGAATTAAATACTAACTGACATCCTGGTGGAAAATTTGTAGTTGAAGGACATGAATAAGGAGGATAAGTATTAGCGCTAAAATAAATATTACTTCTGTTTAATTTTGTATAATCCAATGTACTTACATTTACAGTATAATCAGCATAACAAAAACTTGAATAACAGAAAGGTAAAAGACTTAAAAATATTCTAGAATAAAATTTAATTTTCAACATAAAACTTCCTTTAAAGAGAAGGAACACTAACCGGCCAAGTTACTAACATTTTTGGTTCATTTTCTTTACTATTCATAAAAGCAGTAGTCCCAGAAGTAATTCCAGAATTTGATTTAGAATCAAAATAGTCTTGTGCTTTAGAAAAAGTAAATTCAGAATTATTTTCAAATTTCTTATTCAATTCACTAATCAACTCATCTACTACAGGAAAATTATCATTTACTCCAATATAAAGTACGTATTCACCTATCGTGGATTGTGTTTCGGGTTTATCAAAAGTAACAGTGTTTGTTACAGTAGTGCTGTCTTGAAAAGACACCGTTTTATTAATTGCTTGTCCTATTGTTCCGCTAAGATCACCCGCTTTAATTGGAATTTTTAAGCCAATTGACCAAGATAAAGTTGTTGATGTCGTATCAGTTAAACCTGTTGAATAAGAAAATTGAAAGGATTGAGAAGTATCTGGACTAAGATATCCTTTTTGCTCAAGTTTCCAAAAGCTTAAATATTCTACTTTGTTTCCTGAAAACATAGCATCAAAAAGTTGTTTTTTAGGAGAACAATTTTCTCCTTTGCCATCACATATTTGATAGAAAGAATTAGGTACTAAAGGCAACTGGATATAAGATATAGGTTTGCTAAATTGGTATGAAAAATATGGACTCACATCTATAATATTATCGGTTCCTATAATTTCATTCATATTTGGTTGTTCTAAAGTATAAGCTAAATTGGACATATTTATAGGACTTCCATTTTCTGTACTCAACTTTATGCTAACATCAGCTTTTTTATTGGTTAAATTGTCAGAAGCTACAATATGCAGTAATCCATTACCCATATCCCCTATTTCAAGCCGTGTATTGCAAAGAGGTTCTTGCATGCAATTAAGTTGAATAGGAAAATTTTTAAATCCGCCGGAAGTAAACGCTTCATTTAACTGAACAGTATTTAAATTTAATTTGCCATAAACATTTGGCAAATTACCACTATTTTGTTTGGCATATTGCTTTAAACCATTTAAATCAGGTAAAGGTGCAGGAATAATGCCATCGCTACTTCTATCTAAATTATTAACATTTAATATTTTCACATCACTATTTATTAATTTTTCAGATTTATTAGAAAATGCGTATATTTTTAAATCAAAAGTTAATAAAAAAAGATACATAGAAACTTTAAAATAGAGTTTTGTTTTCTTTTCCATAGTTTACCTTTCTGAAAGAATAGATAACCAAAAACAAATTAAGTAATACATCATTTTTGGGTAGCTAACAAAGAAAGGTTTTGATTGTAATTTTTTATGACATGCTATTTAGAAAAAAGAATAAATAAAATCTTTGATTTTATTATAAATTTAAAGATTTTGCAGGCATTTGCATAATTACAAGACAGAATTTTTAAAATAATCACTAATAAACTAACATTATTTAAATTAAAGAAGAATGTAAGCAATTTAAATTGATATTTTCACTAATTCCACTTCCAAAGAAATACAGAGAAGCTTTATCCAGTTTTTTTTCAATAGGATGTTTACAAAAATATTTGTAAAAATTATCAATTAACCAAAATGAATCTAAAAAATCGACTGGATAATTGCAGCCCGGCAACGCAGAAAAGGCAAGATTAGCACTTATTCCAACGGGGGATTCTACCATACCGCCTACCCAAGCAGGAATTTTTTCTTTTAAACAATAATTATGGATTTTAATACTTTCTGATAACCCACCTACTCTTGGGATTTTTATGTTAACCATCTGACAACTTCCCAATTCATAGGCTTTAATAAGATCTTCACAGCTTTCTATTGATTCATCCAATGCAATCGGAATATTTAATTTCTTTTGTAACTTTGCGTGTTCAACAATATCGTTGTGAGCCAAGGGTTGCTCAATACAAAATATAGAATATTCTTCCATTTTTTTAAATATTTCAATTGTTTCTTTATTATATGGATAAGAAGCATTAGCATCAACCATTATTTGAGCATTAGGAAAAGCATTTCGCAATGCTGCTACAAAGTGAATATCATTGCCGGGTTTGATTTTTAATTTTAGAGTTTTAATATCTTTATAACTATTGCTTTCATTTAGCATAGCAGAAATTTGTTCATGAATAGAAATTGTATTTGATACTGTAACAATATTTTTTTCAGCTCCAAGAAATTTCGCCAAACTTTTTTTATTTATTTTAGCGAAATAGTCATAAGCAGCTATCGATAAAGAAGCCTTTGCAAAATTATTACCTTTAATAAAATTCAAAGATTTATCAAGTTCCTCTGGTGAGGAAAACGATTTTCCAACTAGAAATGGAAGTATAATTTCATTTAAAACACAATATGCTGAAGAAAAAAATTCTGATTTATATACAGGATAGTCAAGAACTGGGGCTTCTCCAATCCCAAAATTCCCATCAGAATCTATTAACTTTACAAGTATAATATTTCTTTGTACTAAAGAACCAAAGCTCGTAACAAATGGTCTAAGTAAAGGGATTGATACTTTAAATATTTCAATATTTTTAATTTTAAGAATATTATTCATAATTGTAAGATATTTCCTTTTTCTTTAATTTGTTGAATAAATTGATTTTCAAACAAAGGATCAAAATTTTCTTGCAGTAAAAATTCGCATAAACTTGGAATACTTAAGTTTAAAGCATCCTCACCTGGAATATTTAAAATAGAATGCATATGACTTTTGTTTAGCTTTATTTCCTTCTCCAAAAAATCTGAATAACATAAAAGATCATTCGTACCTTTCATAATTCCCCAAGAAAGACTGATATTCATAATCTCGCTAGGTAATTTTTTAAGGGCTGCAGCACGTTCATGTTCACCAAGATCATTTTGTAAAAAATGTATTGATAAATCACGAATTTTAGTACAATATATCGATTGGTTCATACCCCCTAAAGGTAACAATCCGCCTTCTATCATGAAAAGAAAAAATTGCAGAACACCTTTTGGGATAATTCTATTTTCACGCAAATTTTCCAATATCTTCTCAATGAAAAGATCAGATTCACTATTTTCAATTTCAGAGGCTATGAGAGGAAATAATTTTTTTATCCCATTTTTTTCTATCACCTCATCAAAAGGTAATTGTCCAGATTGCCACCCGGTTTGAATCTCAGAAAAAATATTTAAAAATTTATCCCGCAATTTTTTATCAGAAAATATTTTATACGTTATACTTTTTTTATCTTCTAAAAGTTCAATTAAAAAATCCCAAGAAATTTTTTCATAATCTATTGAAACATGCTTTAAACCTGTTTGGCTTAAAATTTCGTTAAAAAGAAAAGAATTAACTTTAGATATCTGTTCACTAAAAGTTAAATTATTTTTATTTTCAGCATTTTCTTTTGTTGAAACTTCTTCAAAGAATGCGAATATTTTTTCAATATTTTTTATACCATTTTGCAATTCATCAACTTTATTCGCATATTTTTTTCTAATAAAATTTGTTGCTTGCATTTTTAAGTTTAGAATACCAGATAATTCAAAAGAAGGTATATAAATTTGTGGAGTATCTTTCCAACGATTAGATACTAACCGAACACATCCGTCATCTTTGTCAAACTGAATATATGCCGCACTATTTGCGTTGTTTAAGTAAACTCTACTTGTACCCATACTAAAATGAATTTTATTTTCATTATTTATATTTTTTGCTGCTGATAATATAGTCCCCTGAAAAATTAACGTATTTATGTTACGATTAACGCTAATATTTTTCCCAACTTTATCTTGACTTCTAGGTATAGAAATATGCGAACCAGTTTCAGCACAAAAATTTGAATCAAAATATTTTTTAACTAAATAAGCAGTTTCAATATCATATACTTTTTTAATATTGTCTATTATTCTAGATTTTAAATTTTCTTTGTAAGGAAAATTTTTACTATCAGGTTTCCAATTACATGCTGGTTCATAATAATATTTTAGATTTTTACTATCTATAATTCTTTTGAAATGAGGATTAATTTCTAATAATTTAAAAATTATCTCAGAGTATTTTTGTTTGTCTAGCATAATTAATTCTCTAATTTTAATAAAATTTATAAAACATTTCTAAAAAGATAAAGTCTTAAGTATAATTGTAATTATAAAAGTTGTAATCACTGACATTTTCACATAGTTAAACCCCATTTTTTTATAAATTATATTGCAGATTGATAAAACGATAATTGCTGGATAACATATTTCAGCTAAAGGGATAATAATGTTCATAATGCCGCTAAATCCCAAATTAGTTAATATACAAGCTAATATAATTGTAAATAGTAAACAAATAATATATGATTTATCTTCTTTAAAATGAAATATTTTATTAAACATTTGTTGCAAGTAATTTGTAAAAACAGCTATTAAAGCAATTGCTGAAACTATGCTAGAAACTACAATTATTGCGCTAATTAACATTCCACTATTTTTGCCTAAAATCATTGGAGCTAAGGTATTAATTATTTCATAGCGATCAACTCCCGCAAGTTCAGTACTATGAAATGAAGCTAGTAAACAGAATCCTACATACACAACTAAAAGTAATAAACCACCAATAATAGCTACTTTTACTGAGTCCATTTGGAATTTTTTGTCATTTTCTGACATTACTTTACAATCATTTTTTCGTAGATGAGAAGCGATAAATTGACCTATAAGTAAAACTCCAAGAAGATCTAAAGTTCCATATCCATCAATTAGTCCTTTTTGAATTGCCTGAAGTGGATTTAAATCAGTTTGAATTTGTGAATTCATTCCAAAAAAGAGTCCATATATAACAAACATCAACAATATTATTATTTTAATAGGACCAAGAATTTTTCCAATGTAGTCTATTATACTATTTTTCTTAAAAGTAAACAAAAGTAATATCGGAATAATTATAATACTAAATTGTATAAATGAAAGATCAGGTAAATACCAATTTAATGAAGTATATGCTGTTCCTAACAAACGTGGAATAACTCCTAAAGGGCCAAGCAAAATCATGCAAATAAAAATAATTAATTTCCCTGGAAAAATTCCCACTTTTGAAAAATATTCTTCAATATTTCCATCATAAAGTAAAATTGATAATAGGCCAATAATGGGTAACAGTACGGTAGCTATTATAAAACCTATTAGGGCCCAATGTGTCATGTTACCCGAATCTTTTCCAAGCGCTAAGGCTAAAATAACACTTCCACTTCCAAATAACATTGCAAAAAAAGCAACTCCTGTAAAAATTAAATCAATAGATAAAAAAGGTTTTTTTAATTTTATGTTATGATCTATCGTATTTTTCATTCAAAAATTACTCCATATAATAAATATTTATAGTAACTTTTTTAATAGAAATTTATTCCTATTAAATGCAGAAAAAGATTTTTAAAAATATAGATTTAAAATTTATAAATAAAATTACCTATACTTTTAATTTTTTATATTTTTGAGATTTGTTTTTTTGTTAGTCAACGACAGAGAGGAGCAGGTTTAATAAGACTAGTAAATTAACTTGAGATACTTTTGAAAAGAATTTGTTATTAGAATTATAAAACCTTTTTATGACATAAAAATTGTAATTTTTCATAAGAAACAGCCTTTTCAAGAGACAGAAAAATTCTGTACCAATACATGTATAGTATTTATCCTCTTTTATCAATAAGAAAATATAAATTTAATCAAATATATAAATTTTTAGGTAGTTACATTATTATTTTAGTATCCTCATAATTGAGAAATATATCTCTTTTAAAATTAATTACTGGTTTAGTATTCCATTTTACTTGTCAATTCTTTACTTGTTCAAGATTAATATCAATTTTAGGAGAATCAATTGGCATTTTTACATCACTTATTATATGATTTTTATCTAAAGATTTAATAAACATTTTAAGGTCTTTTATATATTGAAAGCCATTTTTAAGACAAAAATTACTTTCTTCTTCTATATTCGATTGGTTATATAAAAATACCTCTTTAAAACCACAATTTTTAGTCCAGTTTTCAGCATAATTTAGTAGTCTTCTACCTACTCCATTACCTCTAAACCTTTCATCAACAATTAAGGCAGAAATTTCTACTCTAAATGTAGAAAAAAGGAGGTAACGGATTTCTAAGTGCATCCAGGCAATAACATTTTTATCCGCAAGTGTTTCACCAACAACAAGATGATGATGTGGTAGTTTATTAATGAGCGAAAATCTTTTATCAAAATCGATTAATTGTTCTGGATAACCTAATTGGACAGTTAATTCTTTGCATTTAACTGAATCAAATTTATTCATTTCACGTAAAACGAATTCCACAGTTTGATCCTCACTCTAAAAGAGGTTTGTTCTATTAGAACATAAGAATTTAAAAAAAACCAGATTCAAAAAAATGATTGATTATTAGCTGATTGCATAAGCTTTTTCCTAAAACTCTATTTTACCTAGGTTTTCTTTGCTACAGAATTCGAAGTCCTTAACTTTTCCAGGATTTGTTTATTACTGATAGTTAGGGTTATAAAAACTGCCAAAAAAGATATTGCAGATAGTAATATGAAAACTCTCTCAAATATTGGTAAAGAGCTTTTATTTAGCATTATATCCGTTGAAGAAATATTAAATTCACGAAATCCGCTAGCTAATACCAGCGATGACAATGCTACTCCAAAACTAATGGCTATTTGTCTACCAGCATTGAATAAGGAGCTTGCACGACCAGCATCTTCTTTCTTTATATTGAATAAAACTGAAGCTTGTATTGGAGCATTAATGAGACCTAAAACAAGGCCTCGAACCCAAAGCAAACACGCTGCGAAGAAAAAGTCACTCTCAACTTGAATTTTAGGAATGAGATAGGTCATTCCAGATAAGCCGATTAATCCCCAAAAAATTAAATATTTTGGCCCAAAGCGATTAAAAATTTTTGGAACAATAGGCAAAAGCATAATTGAGCCTATAGGTTGAGTACACATAGCCAGTCCACTTTGGAAAGGTGTCATTCCTACGCCAATTTGCAAATAAATAGCAATTATAAATAAAGAACCAAAATGCGTTATTTGTAAGCAAAATTGGATTAAATTAGCCTGAACAAATAGTGGTACTTTAAAAAATTTTAAATCTATTAAGGGATTTAAATGTATTTTCTCCCAAAAAATAAAAATTCCCATAGAAAAAATAGCAATAAGTAAACAAACCCACACCAATTCATCACCTAATCCAAAGTGTCCTACTCTTGAAAAAGTATATAGCAATGAAGCTAACCCAATGGCTGATAAGAAAAATCCAAACCAATCTAAAGGGGGAGCTGATGGCAATTTTTCTTCCTTTAAATAAATAATAGAGAGAAAAATTGCTAACATTCCAATAGGAACATTAAATAGAAAAATCCATCTCCAGCTAAAATGCTCGAGAACAAAACCTCCAAAAGTTGGCGCTATCGCAGGGGCAACCAAAGTAGGCATTAGTGTGTAACTAGCAGCTTTAGAAAATTCGGTATGTGAAAAAGCTCTATAGGTCATTGTCATACCAACGGGAACTAAAATTCCTCCACCTAAACCTTTTAAGACTCTAAACATAATTAGTGATGAGAGACTCCAAGAACTCGCACAAAACAATGAACCTAATGTAAAGATAATTGTTCCTAAAATAAAAATTTTTTTATACCCAAACTTGTCTCCAAGCCAACCACTAATTGGAATTACAATTGCGAGAGACATCAAAAAACCAGTTGAAATCCATTCTGTTCTTGTAATTGGTACTTCAAAAACTTTTGCAAATGTTGGCATTGCTATATTAACTATCGTAACATCCATGCGATCTAAAAATAGAACGCAGGTATAAATTAACGCAACTAGATATTTATATTCCAGCCTTTTTATTATCATTAGTAACCAATATTAATTTAAAAAAATAAAGGACTACCATTATTAATATTAGATTTCTTCTTACTTAAAGTCGAGTCTGGAAAGAAAAAAGAAAAACTATACTTTTCCTGATCTGTGACTAATCTATCGACTATTTGTGATGTTATTTTTTCTTTCAATTTTTCCCATGGTAGTTGTTTATTTTTAACCAAATTTAGATTTTCACGGAATATTTTAATTTCAGCTATTCTATGCTCAAATACTTGACGCACTAAATCAAAGCCTTGAAGAGCAACTATACATTTACTTAATTCAGAATCAATATATTTAAAATCGCTTTTTATTTCTTGATAAGTGTCGAACCAAGTTAAGTTAATATACTGATCATATTTCAATTTTCTTCTTAATGAAATGATTATTTTTTCTCCTAAATCATTCCCATTGAAAGTTGTAAATGCTTGATGTAAATTTCCAATATCACCAAATCTTAAAACGTGCGTTCCAAGCTCAACTCCAACATCTTCTAAACTTTTTGCTATTGGGTCTAGCTGTTCAGTAAAATTCATAAAATTTTCAAATTGATCAAAAATATCATGAGAAGACGCTGTATCTCGCATAAATAATGCTTCAAAAGTTTGTACTACTGATTCAAATGTTCCACTACTCAAATTGATTGCAGAAACTACTGTTTTGGAAATTTCATGAATATGAGGCATTAATGACATTAGATAACGTGATTTAAATTCACTAAAATTTGGTAAAATATTTTTCACAGAAAATTCTAAACAAGAAATTTTCGCACAAATATTTTGTAAACTTTCCTCAATTAAAATAGAAGTAGAATCTTGCGCTAACGAACATATTTCTAATACTAATTTTGTAAAACAAACATATTCATAAAGAAAAGTACAAAAATCTTCATTCTCAATACACCACTTTGATACATAATTCTTTTTTGGTAACAAATAATCCTGAAAATACGGTCTACATAAATGATGTAACGAGCCACTAATCATTTGTCCTGTTTGGATCTTTGCAAAGCGCCCTTGTTTTTTTCCTAAATCACTAAGTTTCTCTAAGGTAATATCTTGTTTTAATATTCTATCATCTAATCCAAAAAATTCAATTTGAAAGCTTTTAATCCCAATTTTTCTTCCAAAATTAGGAAGTAAAAGCAAAATCCTATAAACATGTGGCGGTATATTAGATAACTTAATAGGATTTTCTATTTTTAATAAAATATCATATAGACGTTGAACACCAAGCCAACTAATAGAATTTAATTGACTAAAATTAATTTCATTTGATTTAGAAAAAACTTCTTCGAAACGAGAAAATTCTGTAGAATCTACCAAATGTCCTTTGAGGGTAGCTACAGCATCTTCCAAAATTACGTCGAAATCATTTTCTACAACCATGTAAAAATACCCCTGCAATTTTGAAAATATCTGTAAGATTTTCGGAATTAGGGGTTGTTTCTTTAGCGGGAACTTAACATATTTTCAGGTTTTAATGCTTCTTCTAGCTGCTCTCTTGTCAGTAATTTATGTTTTAAAACTAAATTAAAAACACTTTCGCCAGATTCAAGAGCTTCTTTTGCTATCATAGTTGAATTTTCATATCCAATTAATGGATTTAATGCAGTCACTAATCCAATACTATGTTCAACAGCTCTGCGACATGCTTCTTTATTAGCTGTTATACCTTTCACACAAAGACGAGTTAAAGTGCGCATTCCTCGACTTAACATATTCACACTTTGAAAAATATTAAATACCATGACAGGTTCAAATGCATTTAATTGCAACTGCCCACCTTCAGAAGCCATAGTCACAGTTAGATCATTTCCTATTACTTGAAATGCAATTTGGTTTACGACTTCAGGAATCACTGGATTTACTTTTCCAGGCATAATACTGGAACCAGGTTGCATTGGAGGTAAATTAATATCACCAAAACCACAACGCGGTCCGCTGGATAACAGGCGTAAGTCATTAGAAATTTTACTTAACTTAACTGCTAAACGCTTTAAAATTCCTGAAAAAAGAACAAAAGCTCCCGTGTCAGGAGTGGCTTCTATTAGGTTAGGTGAAGAAACAACATTTAATCCTGTAATTTCTTTAATTTTTCTCACAGCTGTTGCTGGATATTTTGGATGCGCATTGATACCTGTACCAATAGCAGTTCCACCTATACTCAACTCTAAAAATAATTTCGCACCTTCACGAATTCTTTCAATATCTTCACTAAGCATGACTGAAAATGCTTCAAACTCTTGTCCTAAAGTCATCGGCACTGCATCTTGCAACTGAGTTCTTCCCATTTTAATAACATCAGAAAATTCTTTAGCTTTTTCAGAAAATGTTTGGCATAGTTCTTCTAACGCTTCTATTAAATATGGAATAGATTGAAGTGCTGCTAAACGAATTGCTGTTGGATAAGCATCGTTCGTTGATTGACCTAAATTTACATGGTTATTTGGATGAATATATTTATATTCACCTTTTTTCTTGCCCCATAATTCTAATGCTCGATTTGCAATGACTTCATTTGCATTCATATTTGTTGAAGTTCCTGCGCCTCCTTGAATCATATCTACAAGAAACTGGTCATGCCAATGGCCTGCTATAATTTCATCACAAGCCATAGAAATATAATTGCAAATTTCTTGATCTAGGATTCCAATTTCACAGTTTGCCATAGCTGCAGCTTTTTTAACCTGGGCTAAGCCTTTAATAAATATTGGGAAATCACTTAAAAGAACACCTGTAATATTAAAGTTTTCTATAGCACGTAAGGTTTGAACTCCATAATAGGCTTCATCAGAGATTTCTCTATCACCAAGTAAGTCGTGCTCTAAACGTTTCTTTCCAGAACTATATCCTGAATATTGCACTTTGCCTTGACTTGCTCCTCGAGCCAATTTGCTAAATACGTAAGAACCAATATTCATTTGAATTTTACAAGATATTTCTTGATTTTCTTGCATTAATTTTAAAAACTGAGCTCTGGTTAAAATAATAATATCTACATCTGTTACTGTTTGTGCTTTTGCTTTGTGGAGCGTGCCTTCTTCTAATAACGCAGCTTCACCTAAAAATTGCCCAGGACCATAAATTGTAGAGGGTTCTTCAAAATCAAAGGTTTGTGCCGAAACTTCTATACGCCCTTTGACAATCAGCCGAAGTCTGTCTCTAATAAGTCCTGGAGAGTAAAGAGTTACATCTTTCTTAACAGATAGTGTTTCTAGGTAGTTAGACAAAATTTGCAGATCATTATCTGAAAGATTAGCGAATAAGGGAAACTGCGAAATGAGAGCGATATCCATAAAAAATACACCTCCAAATATGGATTTAGTTTGTGTTACACTTAATTTTTTGTTGTGACAATGGGAGGAATAAGTGGTACTGACATATGGTTGATACTCTTGATAATTAGTAAAAATCTAGCACTACTGGGGACATTTTTTTGAGTTATAGAGAAACTGAGATTAACTTTGCTATATGGCTTTACCCTGAAAAAAAAGACTTTTTCAGTTTTATTCTTATTTATTCTATAATTCTTCATGTTTTTTTTGCTTTCATTCTAGAAAACTTAAATAAGTCAAAAGACACAAAAGAAGTAACGACTATAAGCCACCAAAATAAACCAATTCATATTCAATTTACAGACGGAAAACTACAATCTAATTTACCAAAAAATAAACAAAAAGAAAAACATCTTACAGAAAATATTCCTGAAAATATTGCGGGAGGAGTTTTAACTGATAAAAATCCAAACTCAAAAAGTAAAGTTAATGTACCAGAAGAACTTGCAGCTAAAAACTTGAAAGCTAATTCAAATCCTTTTATTTCTAAACGACTTCCAACTTATAAAAAGAAAAATATTCCTCCTACAATAGTTGATAAATCTGATAAAAATCGAAAATCAGAATTAGACAAATTTTTACCAAATGCAGATTCTGCATATATTGATAACCTAAGAAATCAATACAAAAATGAACCAAATATTGAGGGAGACAGTGGAGATATTCCTATTATGGGTGATGAATATACTCCATTAAGCGAACCAAAAGTTAGAGAACGTTATTCTGTTAGAGATTTAAGTCTATTTCAATTCAGTCAACAATTTAAAGAAAAATTTTCTGGAATTTGGAATTCAAAAGATAGAGTTGTTCCGCCAAGCTCACCTTTAAAACCGGGAGATATTATTTATTATAAGCTTTACATTAAAGGAAATGGATCTTTAGAGAAGTATGAAAACCTAACACAAAAAAGATTTCCGCAAAAAGATTTTTTAGCAGTTGATAAAATGCTCGATGAAGTAGTATCTAAAGTTTTTCCACTTGCTTTACCAGGTAGGTTTGCAAATAACATTGTGACTGAAATAATAGCAATTCAAGTGGTAGGAAGGAATAGTCCTGTCCAATATTCGTTTCAATAGGTGAAAAAGTGTTTTGATTTTATAGAATAACCATTCTCAAAGTGATACCTTTTTTGATATAAGCATGAATTAAACTCTGAATGCACTTTAACTGTTCATTCTCTCAATTTTCCTTAGGGAGGATCCATGTTCGATTGGTTTTTTAGACTTCTATCCCATGATTTAGCCATTGACCTTGGGACAGCAAATACACTCGTATATGTAAAAAATAGAGGTATTGTTGCAAATGAACCCTCTGTTGTCGCTGTGCAAAGAGACTCTCGCGGTCTAAGAACTGTAAAGGCAGTGGGAAGAGCAGCAAAAGAAATGCTAGGTAGAACACCAGGCACAATAGAAGCTGTTCGACCTATGAAAGATGGGGTAATTGCTGACTTTGAACTTACTGAAAAAATGTTAAGTTACTTTATTGGCGTGGCACACAATCATCGTTCGCTGGTCAGACCACGTGCAGTTATCTGCATCCCTTATGGAATTACTGAAGTTGAGAAAAGAGCAGTTAGAGAATCAGCAGAGTCCGCCGGTTGTTCCTCTGTTTACTTAATTGAAGAACCAATGGCTGCTTCCATCGGAGCTGACTTGCCCATTCATGAAGCAAGCGGAAATATGATTGTTGATATTGGCGGAGGAACGACCGAAGTTGCAGTTATTTCTTTGCTTGGAATTGTTTATTCAAAAAGCGTTAGAGTTGGTGGCGACAAAATGGACGAATCCATTGTAAATTATTTAAAACGCCGTTTTAACGTACTCATTGGGGAAAGAACTGCGGAGCAAATTAAAATAGCTATTGGCTCTGCATACCCAGAAGAAGAAATTCGCACTATGCAAGTTAAAGGTAGAGACCTTGTTGCCGGAATTCCTAAAACTATTGAAGTAACAAGTGAAGAAATTCGTGAGGCTATGCAAGAACCTGTTAATGCAATTGTTGAAGCAGTTCGTCTTGCACTTGAAAAAACTCCTCCAGAACTTGCTGCTGATATCGTGGATAAAGGTATTGTCTTAGTTGGTGGTGGGGCTTTGATTCGTAATTTAGATGTTCTATTGCGCGAAGAAACTGGTTTACCGATTGTTGTGGCAGAAAATCCGCTAACAGCAGTTGTACTTGGCTCTGGCCGAGTTCTTGACAATCCTGAACTTCTCAGGGAAGTTACATTCTAAATAAAAATTTTGTTTTTATTTAGAATGTAACTGTTGAGGTTCTAATGCCATTTATTTTCACTGCTGCCCAAAGAAGATCACTTGATAGAATTTCTGGGAATTATTTAAATTTTTTGGACGAAGAATCTGATTTTACTATTTCAGATATTTTCTCCTTAGGACTGTTACTAACACAAGCCACTCTTGCAAAAGATCGCAATAAACAACTTATTGATTATTATAAATCTGCCTATTCTATCACATGCGGAGCTTTACACATTAAAAATCCTGAATTATTTTTGATTCGTGTTGCTGGGAAAGATAAGGTTGAATCATGGAATGATTTTTCTGATTTTAAAGCAGTTTGGTATCCTAAATGGTTTTCAAATCAATTAGAACTAAGAAAAAGTATTTTTCTGTTTACTAACGAAGAGCTACAAAAAAGTACTCCTGATTTTTGGGGAGAAACTTGCTCAGATGATTTAGTAAAAAATGAACTTTTAGCAGTAAAAAGTTCATTTCAGCAAATTCATATTGGTGTCTTAGCTGTAGTTCTAAAAATAGATTTTGCCTTAGCTGCATTATTAAATTGGCCTTCGCATGTACAAATTCCTTGGAAAAATTTACAAGAAAATTATCATTTTCCTAGTTATCCAGGTCTTTCTTAATTTTATTTTAAAAAAATAATTCAAATCAATTATTTTATGCTTAATGTGCAAAGTTAACATAATTGGTTTCTTTTTTAGCGTTAAATTTTAAATAATATATAAAATTTTTATTTTCATCTCTTAATATAATGAATCATTAAAATATAAAATAGCATAGCATTTACAACTTTTTTGAGTTAAAAAAAGAAAAACACTGTAAACTTAAGAAAGGTATATTTTATTATGATATTTTCAAAATATTGGAAAATTATCTACATTTTATTTTCTCTATTTAGTTTTAATTTTGGACATGCATACGAAAAAGAAGCATTTCCCCTAATCATTGACACAGATGCGGCCATCGATGACTGGCCTGCAGTTTTGTATTCTCTTAATCAAAAAGCGCATTCAGATTTGCTTGGTATCACAATTAGTGCTACAGGAGAAGCCCATTGTAAACCAGCACAAAAAAATATAGCCGATTTAATATATTTGTCAGGTCGGGAAAGCGAATTTATCCCTGTTACCTGCGGAGATTCAGTGCCTCTCGAGGGTTTTCATACTTTCCCAGATGAATGGCGAATTACTTCAGACAGTTTATTTGATGTTAAAATTCCTTCTAACCCTACCCCACATATTTTAACTAAACACTCTGTTGAATGGATGCATGAAACTTTAAGTAAAAGTAAAAAGCCTGTAGTTTTTTTAACGATTGGACCGCTCACTAATCTTGGTCAATTAATTCAAAAATATCCTGATGATGTTAAAAAAATTAAACGTATTTATATCATGGGCGGCGCTATCAAAGCAAAAGGAAACTTAAATGTACCAAATATTACAGAAAATTTACAAAATAAATATGCAGAATGGAATATTTGGATAGATCCTCTTTCGGCAAAAATCGTATTTAACTCTGGTGTTCCTTTGTCTGTTATCCCATTAGATGCCAGCAATCAAGTAAGAGTAACACGTGAATTTTTAAAGAAACTAAAAAGCGAAATTCATTCAAAATCTGCACAATTTTATGCAGATATTTTAGATAAAAATTTAGACTTTATTGATTCTGGTGAATACTATTTTTGGGATGTCCTATCTACAGCTAGTATGTATATGCCTTTTTGTACTGAAAAAAAAGTAAAACTCGATGTCGTCACCAAATTCGATCCTAGTCAATCTGGAAAAGAACAAATGAAAAGTTTTGGTAAAAATTTTAGTTTGGTATTTGCACAATTCGAAGGTAATATGCAAAATAGACAC
This sequence comes from Pigmentibacter sp. JX0631, assembly GCF_029873255.1. Lineage (NCBI taxonomy): Bacteria > Pseudomonadati > Bdellovibrionota > Oligoflexia > Silvanigrellales > Silvanigrellaceae > Pigmentibacter > Pigmentibacter sp. JX0631. The sequence goes on from NZ_CP123622.1 coordinate 135,886, forward strand.
CCATTCGAACAAATTGAAAGTGGTAGAACAATTGAAATAGTAAAGCAAGATAAAAAATTAGATCATGTTATGTGCTTTAAAGTTGACGGGGATGTATTTAAAGATCACTTTATAAAGACTTTGAATAATTCGAAGGAGTAGTATTTTAGTTTTTTTTATAAGAATATATCTATGGTTCTCTATTTTTTTGCAAAATAGAATTAATTTATATTACTGAATTTTCTAACTCATTTTTTATCTAAATCTGATGTTTCATTTGGAATATTATTCTCAGTCTCATCAATGATAATTGGCTGTGCAAAAGCATTTAGAATTTGTTCAAACATTTCTAAAAGTTCATCTTTAATTTTTTGAGGATGAACTTCATTTAAATAAATTAATGGATTCGAAGGAGACTCTGAATAACCTGGATAGTAAAACTCATGAACTGCTAAGCGCATTTTTTTAACTGAATATACCAGTCTATAATTCCAGCAGGATTTTAATTCTGAATAATAATTTTGTTTTTCTTCTAAAGATAATTCCATAAAGTTATTTGAAAAAAATTCTTTACTGTAAACGACTTGTTTTTTATTTTTAGTATCGTATATAAGAAAGCCTTTTGAATCATCATTTATTTCAATTTCCTTAATTAAAAAAAATAAATTAGAACTTTCTTTTTTAATAAATATTTTTGCGTTATCTAATGTTGTATAGTTGAAAACTCTATTTTTATTTTTTTGTATTTCAGATAGAGAAGGCTCAATTGAAGAAAAAGATTCTTTGTACCATTTATCTAGCTCATCTTTCGTTGGAAGCATCCCATTTTCAAAACAAACAACACTATCTATTCCACAATAGGGACATAGTGCAGTTTCATTATTGTCAACGTATTCGGTAATTTCAGAAGTTTCAAACGTTTTTAAACAATAAAAACATGAGCATTTCTTATATTTTTCAAGAATATTTCGATTTTTAAAAGATAAATCCCCTTTGAATGACATTAGTTAATTCTCTCTCATTTGTTAAATTGTAATTATGCTGGAATTAATTAATCCTACTTTTTCTCATCTACTTAATTAGATTAAATCATTTCTGTTAGCTAGTCCTCTTTAATTGGAACACTCATTGCACATGTGACAGCATTTTTAGTAATAACAAAACTTTAAAATTTTAAAAGAAGGAATAAAATTTATAAAAAACAATCTTATGCAAAAAAATTTGCTCATAAGATTATAGTTTTTATTATAAAAAATAACTAAATAATCCTTTAAAGTCAAAGCATTATATCAACATCTAGCGTATCAAAGCGTTTATTCTAGGCAAGTCCTAGCCCAGATATGACTGTTTTGTATATTAAAGAAAGCGTATCAAAGCGTTTATTCTAGGCAAGTCCTAGCCGAATGAGTGGCGAGATCGCAAAGAGATCGAGCGTATCAAAGCGTTTATTCTAGGCAAGTCCTAGCAAAGCCATAGGTTATAAGGGATTCTTTTTAGCGTATCAAAGCGTTTATTCTAGGCAAGTCCTAGCTGACCTGTTTCAGTGTTCACCATCATTATAAGCGTATCAAAGCGTTTATTCTAGGCAAGTCCTAGCCTTGCCGACGGAACGATCAGGTACGGCCATTAGCGTATCAAAGCGTTTATTCTAGGCAAGTCCTAGCTCAATTTCAACACTGTCAAGAATTTTGTCTAGCGTATCAAAGCGTTTATTCTAGGCAAGTCCTAGCTAGTTTCTTTGTACTTTTCAAGTAATTCTGAGCGTATCAAAGCGTTTATTCTAGGCAAGTCCTAGCCACTATATCAACAGAGCCCAATGTATTAATAGCGTATCAAAGCGTTTATTCTAGGCAAGTCCTAGCAGCGATTCCAGTTTATTAAAACCAGAAAAAAGCGTATCAAAGTGTTTATTCTAGGCAAGTCCTAGCTAAACTATCGCAATTCCACCCGCTTTGTTCAGCGTATCAAAGCGTTTATTCTAGGCAAGTCCTAGCTTGAGAGCAATTGGAAAAGAGAAAGCGGAAAGCGTATCAAAGCGTTTATTCTAGGCAAGTCCTAGCGAGAAGACAGACCCAATCTACTCACTAAATAGCGTATCAAAGCGTTTATTCTAGGCAAGTCCTAGCAAAGGCTGGAGACTGAAAATAAAGATTTAAAGCGTATCAAAGCGTTTATTCTAGGCAAGTCCTAGCAGAAGCCCTGGCATTAATGCAGACTGTAACAGCGTATCAAAGCGTTTATTCTAGGCAAGTCCTAGCTCTTCACATTCATGTGAGATATTTACTGTTAGCGTATCAAAGCGTTTATTCTAGGCAAGTCCCAGCTTTATTAATGATTCATTTTTTGTTGCCCATAGCGTATCAAAGCGTTTATTCTAGGCAAGTCCCAGCTATAGCTTGCAAAGATGAAGATGAGCAAGGAGCGTATCAAAGCGTTTATTCTAGGCAAGTCCCAGCTACGGAGGAATATGAGTGAATCCTTGCTGAAGCGTATCAAAGCGTTTATTCTAGGCAAGTCCCAGCTGCCTCACGTAGGCAGTAGTAAGGATTGTAAGCGTATCAAAGCGTTTATTCTAGGCAAGTCCCAGCCAAGACGAGAACCATTTTCATAATAAAATTAGCGTATCAAAGGGTTTATTCTAGGCAAGTCCCAGCTTCAAATTACTTACAGACACAATTAAAAGCAGCGTATCAAAGCGTTTATTCTAGGCAAGTCCCAGCCAAGACGAGAACCATTTTCATAATAAAATTAGCGTATCAAAGGGTTTATTCTAGGCAAGTCCCAGCTTCAAATTACTTACAGACACAATTAAAAGCAGCGTATCAAAGCGTTTATTCTAGGCAAGTCTCAGCAAAAATCTAAAAAAGTAACAAAAAACGGTAAGCGTATCAAAGCGTTTTTAGGCAAGTTCTAGCATAAAACTGTAGCGTATCAAATCGTTTATACTAAGCAAGTCACAACATTTATCAAAATAAACCGAAAAAATAGTTAGTGTATAAATGGAATCATTTTGGGCAAACTCCAGCCACTTAAGACGCAGTAAGGGTGAGTATTTCTGCGATTAAGTAATTCAACTGCAAATGAGAAGAATAATAAACTATTTTAGAATTTAAAGTTAAATTAGAATGAGAGTATTTATTGGAAATAATAAAAAAAGGAGCCACGAAGGCTCCTAAAGCTGATTAAAGCTGCGGGCATAAACCCTTGCTAAAGCAAGCAAAGAATATCCGCTTTGATACGCTTGTTGTTATAGATATTTCTATATTTATAATTTGTCAAGTAGCAAGTACTAAAAAATTTATTTTAACAGCTAAAATGTAAATTAAACTAAAAACAATGTTATTTTTGTGCCGTGAAATAAATTTTTCCAGAAAATTCAATTAATAGTTAAATAATAATTCCAATTCTACTAAGTTTTACCGATAATGTTTTTTAAAATTACGAAAATTATATATACTTGATAATTTTGTTACATAATTTTCTCCATGCTTCTCTTCCATTTTTAATAAAATATTCTAATTTTAGTATAATTTTAAAGATAAAAAATTTTATTTAATAAGAATCAATTGCGGACTATATGATAGGAGAAAAAAATAATAATTTTGTTGTAAATATCTATCGTTAAAACATCTAATTCCATAAAGTGAAGTCATTTAAACTATTTATTCTAAATTTCAAAATTTATTTTTGGTTTGTTTTTGTAAATTATATTTTATTTTGGTTAGTTATTTTAAGCAAAAAATTTATCAGAATGTATGTTACATAATGCTAAAATTTAATGAAAGGATTTTAGGACCAAATATTGGATATTTTATTTTTTTATTATCAATAAATGAAATTTAATTAAATAAAGAGTTGACAAATTTTAATGTTTAGAAATAACTTATCGCAATTGTTTATTTTAGCTATGATTTATTATTATAAGTTATTTTAAATAAAAAAAATATTATTTTATTACTTAAATGCGATACAAGGAATTATGGAAATATGAGCAATCTAGAAATAAATGGTCTAATTTTAGGACTTGATTTAGGAACCACTAGTATTGGTTGGTCTCTGATAAATGAAGAAGAAAAAAAAATAATTAAAATGGGTGTTAGAATTTTTGATGAAGGAGTAAATAGAGATCCATCAGGTAAAGAAAGTACCAAAAATGCACAACGAAGAGATGCAAGATCGGCTAGAAGGATGCGTGAAAGAAGATATATGCGCACCCAAAAGTTGTTTAAATTGCTGCAAAAATATGATCTTCTTCCTAAATATTCAAATGAGCAATTAAAAGAAATAGAAAATGTAACGTATACAAAACAAGCAAAAAAGAAAGAACAAAGAAGACTCCAATTATGTTTTAGAAATAAAATAATTGAAAATCTAGACAAAGAATTAATATCAAAATGGGAAAAAATATTACCACATCGTCCAGAGCTTTATAAAAAATATTCTAAATCTTTACATCTTATTTTTCCATTTTTTTTGAGAACGATAGCATTAAGCGAAAAACTAGAAAGATATGAATTAGGTAGGGCTATTTTCCATTTAAGTCATAGAAGAGGTTTTTTAAGTAATAGGAAATCTGGTAAAGGCAAAGAAGATGGTGATGTATTAAAATCAATAAATAAACTTTTTGATGACATTAATATTCATCAATATAGGACTATTGGCGAGCTATTTTCAACATTTGATCCGGAAAAAATTAGAATTAGGAAAAGATATACTTCTAGAATAATGTTTGTTGATGAGTTTAATAAAATTATTAATTCTCAAATTGAAAGATTAAATCAAGTAGTTCCAGATGAGATAGGAATTAAGTCTATTTATAAGTCTATTTTTTATCAAAGGCCATTGAAGCCTGTCAGAAAATTTATTGGATTTTGTTCTTTAGAGAAAAATAAAAGAAGAATGAAGATATCTTTCTTAAATGCACAAGAATTTAGAGTAAGACAAACGCTAAACAATATTGTAATATTTAATGATTCTCTTGAAAGACGGTTAAGTAAAGAAGAGACAGAAATTTTGTATCAATATCTTCTTGAGAACGAAAAACTAAAATTATCTTTAGCCAAAAAAATAATCAGGCTATCACCTAAAGAAAAATTTAAATATGAAGATAATGAAATTAAAGGAAATACAACTTCAGCTAATATATCAAAAATATATAAAGATTTTTTATCTTTTAATGAAAAAGACAAAGAAAAATTCGTTAACTCATTAATAAGTTTTGATAGTGAAAAGCATCTAACAACTCATTTGGTAAATAAATGGAATATTAAAGAAGAAATTGCATCAAAATTAGCAGAGATAACTTTTGAAGAAGGGTATTTGTCGTACTCTAGTCGAGCAGTGAATCGATTACTACCAATGTTAAGAGAAGGTTTAGATCTCCACAACTCGAAATTAGCAGTTGGATATAAAGAAAAATCAAATATTAATATTTTTAATTTTTTGCCATCTTATGAAACAGTTGATCCATCACTAAGAAACCCAATTGTATCTAGAGCATTATCTGAATTAAGAAAAGTGGTAAATGGCCTAATCAAAATATATGGAAAACCAAAACAAATTAGAGTAGAACTTGCAAGAGAATTAAAAAAAGGGAAAAAATATCGTGAAAATATATTAAAAGAAAATAAATCAAGAAGAAGCGATAGAGAAAAAGCTATCGCTGAAATTAATAAATTTAATCCAGCCTTAAAGGTTAGTAATAGAGATATTGAAAAGTTACTTTTATTTAATGAATGTGGCAAGCAATGTCCTTATACAGGTAGGTCTATAAGCATGGAAGACTTATTCGGAAGTAATCCTCTATATGATGTGGAACATATCATTCCATTAAGTAGATGTTTAGATGATTCTTTCTTAAATAAAACTTTATGCTTTCATTATGAAAATCGACACGTGAAAAAAAATAGAACTCCTTATGAATCTTATGGATTAAATAATCCGGAAAAATATAATGAAATTTTAAAAAGGGTTGAAAAATTTTCAGGAAAAGGAAAATATAGAAAGCTGGAATTATTCAAAAAGAAAATTTCAACTTCTGAAGAAGATTTTACAACTCAAATGCTTAATGATACCCGCTATATAACTAAATTAGCAAAAGGATTTTTAGGATTATTATATGGCGGCGAAGTAGATCCTAATCATATACTTCGAATAAGAGCGAGTACAGGTCAAGTAACATCATATTTAAGAAATATGTGGAAATTGAATTCAATTCTTTCTGAATCAAATTTTAAATCTCGGGATGATCATAGACATCATGCAATTGATGCTTTAGTTATTGCTTTAACTACTGAAAATTCAATAAAATTACTAAATATTGCTTCTAAAAATTCTTATTTAGAAGGGAAAAATAAATTTGGGAAAATAAATCAGGTTTGGGATGATCTTTATGAGCAAACTAATGAACATGTTAGTTGTATTAAAATTTCTTATAGAGTAGAAAAAAAGATAAATGGTTCACTTCATAAAGAAAGTTTTTATGGGAAAAATAAAGATAAAATTGAAAATACAGAATATTATACAATTCGAAAACCAATAAATTCGTTATCTAAAAATGAACTCAACAGTATAATAGACCCTTACATTAAAAATGCCGTCATTGAAAAATTAGATTCTAGTGGTACTAGCGATGTAAGAAAAGCTTTTGATCTGGAAAAAATTGAAACCCTGCCGTACATTGAAGTAAAGCATAATAAGCAAGAAAATAGGCCGTATGCGAAAAATAAAGGTGAAAAAATATTTATAAAAAGTGTTCGTATAAGAGTTAAATATGTAAATAATTTAGAAATTGGAAAAGGGATACAACAGAGAGCGGTTCAACCAGATGAAAATCATCATATTTCCTATTACTTATTTGAAAAGAATAATGGGACACTATGGAAGTCGGAAGTAACTTCTAGATTACAAGCTGTATTAAGAAAACAAAATAATTTACCAGTAATAAACAAAGAGGTTATGAAGGAGCATGGAGGTAAATTTTTATTTTCATTGGTTAAAGGAGATACAATAGAAGTGAGTGAAGGTGATAAAATTAAATACTGGAATGTAAAATCTATTTTGTCTGATGGACGAATTTATTATTCACCAGTAAACGATGCAAGAACGCAACAAATAAGAGAAGAAAATAATGCATACTTGAGAGTTTCAGCAAGATCGTTACAATCATTGAGATGTAGAAAGGTAATTATATCTCCAATTGGAGAAATTTATGAGTGCTCTGAATGATAAAACGAATAATTGATATATCAAGCTTGAATGTTAAATTATCTGTTTCTCACGATTTGCTTGTTATCGAATCTCAAGAAAAGGTAACAGTTCCTTTAACTAATATTGCGGCATTGATAGTTTCTTCTCCCGCTGTAATCTATACCCATGCAGTGTTAGCAAAATTATCTGAATTTGGTGCAATATTTGTATGTTGTGATAATTATCATTTGCCAATAGGTATGCTTCAGCCATTAGTTTCTCATTCAACTCAAACGCAACGTTTTGCAAAACAGATTTTGGCTACTATTCCTTTTAGAAAACAAATATGGAAGAAAATTATCACTAGAAAAATTGAGGTGCAAGCCCAATTATTAATTAGAAGAAAAAGAGAAGATTTTGGTTTATTATCATTATCAAAAAATGTGAAAAGTGGTGATGAAGGAAATTTAGAAGCACAGGCTGCAAAAATTTATTGGAAGCATATTTCTAGCAACATTGATTTTAAAAGAAATATCTACGGTGATAATGAAAATATATTACTGAATTATGGTTATGCTATTTTACGTGCAACAATAGCTAGAAACCTTTGTGCCACAGGATTAAATCCTTCTATTGGTATTTTCCATAAAAGCAAATACAATCCATTTTGTTTGGCTGATGACCTAATGGAACCATTCAGACCTTTAGTTGACAATGAAGTTTTCACAATTGTGGATGAAGGAAAATTTAATGATAAAATCCTTAATTCAGAAATAAAACATCGGATTATTTCTTTAATGTATAATAAATTTTTATTGAATAAAGAAAGTAGACAATTGCATGATATAATTTCCATATCTGCACAGAGTTTGTCTGCGGCATTTCTTACCTCTAAATCAAATTTAGTTCTGCCGAATTTATTGAAGTGAAATTAAATTTACAAAATTATTTAAGAAAATTCTTATGAAGAAAGTTAGTACACCTGGAGGTTATGCGGCAGTGTGGCTTTTTGCGCTTTTCGACATGCCCAATAACACAAAAAATGAAAGAAAAGAATATACGAAATTTAGAAAAATTTTGATTTCTTCTGGTTTTAGCATGTTGCAATATTCAGTATATGTAATCTATTTTCAAAGCGAAGATGCGAGTATTAGTACTCAAAAGCTAATAGAAGCTCGTCTTCCTAGTTGTGGTCAAGTCAGACTCCTTTTAGTTACCGACAAGCAATTTGGAAAACAAAAGGTATTTTTTGGAAAAAATGAAGCTTTGCCAGAGATTCCATTGCCTCAAATACTACTTTTTTAAAATGTAAAAAACAAACAAAACACTATGATTTTATCATAATACATAGTGTTCTAGCGTATCAAAGCGTTCATTCTAGGCAAGTCCCAGCATTTGCATATAGTTTGGAACACCAGGAATTAGCGTATCAAAGCGTTCATTCTAGGCAAGTCCCAGCTTGTCGTCGCCAATTAAAACACCTTCGACAAGCGTATCAAAGCGTTCATTCTAGGCAAGTCCCAGCGTGTTTTTTAACGACTCGCTATAAGTTTTAAGCGTATCAAAGCGTTCATTCTAGGCAAGTCCCAGCAGACCCTTGCGTATATTGCTGCTTTCATGAAGCGTATCAAAGCGTTCATTCTAGGAAAGTCCCAGCACAATGGCAATAGAAAGACCTGATGAATTAGCGTATCAAAGCGTTCATTCTAGGCAAGTCCCAGCACGGCTAAAGATCCTAATTCAGTCTTATATAGCGTATCAAAGCGTTCATTCTAGGAAAGTCCCAGCAAGCCTCCCTCGTTTAGTGCATTAATCACTAGCGTATCAAAGCGTTCATTATACAACGCAAAAAAGGAAAAGCGTATCAAAGCGTTCATTCTAGGCAAGTCCCAGCAACTCATGAGGTTTATTACGGATAGGTGTAAGCATATCAAAGCGTTCATTCTAGGCAAGTCCCAGCAAACTTTGGTTAATAAAAAGAGCAAAGAAAAGCGTATCAAAGCGTTCATTCTAGGCAAGTCCCAGCGGATTTTGTTGTAAAGCAGTCATGCAAAATAGCGTATCAAAGCGTTAATTCTAGGCAAGTCCCAGCTCATGCATAAAATTATGAACATCTGAAGACAGCGTATCTAAGCGTTTATTCTGGGCAAGTCCCAGCTTAAATCTATCAGGAAGAGAAAGTTCATTTAGTGTATAATAATTTTTATTCTGCACAAATTCTTAATATAAAGTCGTTGTAAGTATTATCGAAGTAATCATTTTATAATTTTTTTTTCGCTAGTAAATTATATAATTTGCAATCAGAATTTATCAATAAATAATTTTTAAGTAAAAAATGATTCTATAAAAAAGCTTTGTTAACTTAAATTATAATAGTTTTAATTTATCCTGGAAATTTTCCTCAATATCTTGAACCAATATGTAGATCAATTTTTAATCCAGTAACTTCACTAATCTCTGCTATTGTATCTAAAGTAATATTTGAATTCCCTTTAAGAATTTTTGATAACGTTGCTGAACTCATATGTAGTTGTTTTTTAAAATCATTAAAGCCTAGATGATTTTGTGCCATATATTGTATTAATGCTTTTGATAGAGCTTCAGTCATGTCATTTCTAGCTTTTGATCTTTTTAATGCTCGTTTATGAATATCATTTATCTCATCTTCAGAAAATAACTCTTTTTCTAAATCATCTAGTGACTGAAAACTATCAAAATCTTTTTCAGAGAAATTCATTTTTGTTGTCATGTTATACCTCATTCTTTAAACGTTTTTTAGCAAGATCAATATCTCTATCTTGGCTTTTTTTGGACCCTGCGTGCACAACTAAGCAAATTATTTGCGCCCCATTGAATCCAAAATAGATTCTAAACCCAGGCCCAGGGGAGCGTTTGTCTTTGATTTCCCATAACTCGCCCTCTAAATGTTTAAAAACCTTTGGCCTTGAGAAAGGGCCATCCGTGGCAAGATCTCGAAAGATATCTGCTAGATAGATTTGATCCTCTTTTCTAAGAGATTTCATCCATTTAGCCACTGGTTTTTCACCAAAACGATTCTGCCAAAACAAAACTTTAAAATTACTCATCCTTAAATACCCTATCGGCTTTAGTTTATTATACTAAACTACTTCACTAAAGTAAACTATTTTAATTCAAGAGTCAAAATTTTTGAACAAAATATATGTATAAAATACATTAATAAGATATTTATAAATGTTACATTGCTATTGATCCAAAACAAAAAATTCTACAGCTATACCATTACCTAAATGGATTTAGCTGTGAAACAAGATTTCTAGCTAAATGTTGAAACAATTTGCTCGATAAATTGATCTTTTTCAGTGAGCATTTCAAAATGCCTAGGGGTTCAAATTTTAATAAGTCATTTTTCCACTGAATTAATCATTAATTCTTACATCTTTTTCTGAAAAGGGTTCTTTTGGATCAACATAAATAATAGCTTCTTTATCTCTATAATCCAAAGAAAAGCAACATTAATTTTTCATCATTAAAACACCAAACTTCAAAAGAATCTTATCACCAACGTGTATTTGAATTTAATGATATAATTTTTCAGTTTCCTTTAACTTTTACATTTATTCAGTTTTCTTTATTCAAAAGTAACAACTTCAAATAAGGCCAGGATCAGAAACTCAACCTAATTTTTCATTTAAATTTAAAATGCCAGTTAAGAGTTGAGAAAAATATTGTGAAGATTGAAGAAATAGCTCCAATTTGTTAGTTAATTGTTGCTTAAAACAAAGTAACAAAGGAGCTACCAATGGATTGGCAGAACCAACTCATTACCGTTTACCTTACTTCCTGCAAATTTTTTTCTCAACTTTCTCCCTACATTTTTTTAAAAATAAGTCCTAATTCAAATCCTTCGTTTACTGATGAAGAAACCATCACAATTTACATCTTTGGAATTTTGAATGAACTTAAAAATATAAAATCAATTTTTAAATTTACAAAAAATTTCCTTAGTGAATGGTTTCCAAATTTACCTTCTTATGAAGGATTTTTATTTAGACTTAACAATCTGAATCATCTTTTTCCTGAACTTTCTAAATTCCTTTTACAGAATAAAAAGTTCAAATTAAATTCAAATACTACTAAACCTTTCGTTCTAATTGACTCTTTACCAATTATCTTGGCAAAGGGTTTTAGAGCTCACAAATGTAATACAGCAAAAGAAATTTCTTCAATTGGTTTCTGCTCTTCCAAAAATCTTTTTTATTTTGGATTGAAACTTCATCTTACTGCTTTATTTAAAAATAAACGCCTTGCTTCCCCGGTATCAATGAAAATAACACGTGCTGCAACACATGATTTAACAGCGGTTAAGAATGATCTTTTAAATTTAAATCACTCAGAACTATTTGCTGATCGAGCGTACTGCGATCAATTTACTAAACAAAAATTGGCTAAAAAAAATTCTAACTTGCATACTCCAATTAAACTTTCAAGAAGTAAAAAAACTCTCTCATACGATGAAAAAGTATATTCAAAATCTGTTAGTTCAATTAGACAATCAATTGAAATCCTATTCAACTGGCTAATTGAATCTAGTGGTATTCAAACGTAAATCATCGCACAAGCCCACATTTCAATAAAAATTAAATTTGTTAGATTAAAATAGTCATCATAATAGAAGAGAAAGGAGATGATAATGGAGAATGTAACCTTAAAAAGGAAGTTAAGTTCTTATGTATCAGATAAAGGGTATTTAAAGCATGTCCCCGATGACATATTGTTTGAAGTGTTAGTAGCATGGGAGAATTGGACAGGTTCAAGTAAGGAATTTTATGCGACTTTAGGTTTTACACATGCACAAATGGCATCTTTAATTGGTAAAGCAAAAAGGTTAAAAAGAGAAGGTCACTTTAGTGACGAAGATTTTAAACAAATAAAGATATCAACGGAACAAAATTTAAATTCAGAACATGCAACAGTAACAACATCTGTATGTGGTGCTGCAGAGTTAGTGTTACCAGGTGGTAAATTGATTCGATTTTCAAACATAGATTTTTTATTGGATTATTTAAAGAAAAGCGCATGATTAATTTTAATAGAAGAACAAAGATATATGTAAATAAGAGTCCCACGGATATGCGAGAATCGTATGATGGGTTATTTAATCGTGCAAAAAATGTTCTTCGTAAGGATCCTTTTTCGGGACATTTATTTTTATTTATAAATAAGAAAAGGTCTTCTTGTAAGTGTCTTTATTATGATGGTACTGGACTCGTAATCATATCCAAAAGGCTTGAAAAAGGGTTATTTTCAAGAATAAATCCGAGGTATAAAAAAGAAATTATTCTTACTCAAGCTGAATTTAGTTTATTTTTTGAAGGAACAGATCTAAACAAAAGATTTGTTGAAAGTCCTGCAGAAATTAGAAAATACACAACCAAATCAAATGCTTGAAATTTAATGAATTAGGTGTTATCTTGCGCGAATGGAAAAAAATCTATTCGAAAAAATTACCGCGAATGATCTTTTAAAATTCAATAGCAAACAGCTGATTGAATTCTTTGAAAATCAAAAGAAATATACTGAGAAAATATTAAATTCTCATAATGAATTTATTCAAAAACACAATCTCATCCTTGAAGAACGAGATAGCTTAAAAAAGCATAATAAAGAGTTACTGGATAAAATTGTTGAAGTTGAGGGGCAACTTGTATTACTTAGACGAAGGATATTTAGAGAAAAATCTGAAAGGATTGTAAAAGATAAAAGTACTTCAGAACCATCTGATAATATAAAGAAAAATAGTTCAAAAAAACGTGCCAATGAAATTAAAAGACTTCCTTCTGAGCGATATCCTGAAGCAGAAATAATTGAAGAACATGTAGAATTTAAGGAACTGCCTATTTGCAACTGCTGTGGTTCACAAATGCGTGATTCTGGAATGACTGAAGATAGTGAGTTTTTAACAACAGAGCCAAAAGATTACTACATAATAAAACAAAAGCGACATAAATACCGGTGTACCAAATGTCATGGAGATATTAAGACTGCTCCTACTCCTAAAAAAATAATACCAAGTTCAGTTTATAGTGACGAAATGATAGTCGATGTTGCAATGACAAAGTACTGTGATCTCATCCCTATTGAAAGATACAGTTCAATAGCAGGGCGTGAAGGCTTTGTGGATTTACCACCCAATAGTTTAATAGGTACGACACATAAACTAGCCGAATATGTTGAGCTGGCATATAATAAAGTAAAGGAAGAAATATTATCTTCAAACGTATTACATGCGGATGAAACTCCTCACCGAATGTTAGAAGGAGATGAAAAAAAGAGCTGGTATTTATGGGGATTTTCCAACAAACAAAGCTCATACTTTGAAATCAGGAATACCAGATCAGGCGATGTCGCTTCTGAGATTCTTGGCAAATCTAAGTGTGAATATTTAGTCAGTGACATTTATTCCGGTTACGTTAAATCAACAACAGAAGTAAATAAACAGCGAGAGAATAAAAATATTCCATTAATTAAAAATATTTATTGCAATGCGCATAGTCGTCGCAAATTCATGGAAGCTGAAAAATTCCCTGAAAGTAAATTCTTCATTGAACAGTATCATGAAATTTATAGGTTAGAATCAGATGGAAAAAAGGATCCTCAACTACTCCAAAAAAATAGAAATCAAATGAAAGCACTCTTTGAAGACATGAAGATAATAGGAAAAAAATTGTTACAAGGAGTTTCTGCTCAAAGTACACTAGCAATCGCTATAAACTATTTTTTAAAAAACCATGAAGGGCTTACAAGATTTATCGAAAATATTGAATTGCCCATTGATAATAATCACCAAGAAAGACAACTTAGAAGTCCTGTTATAGGAAGAAAAACTTGGTATGGAACTCATTCAAAACAAGGTGCAAAAACAGCATCTATTATGTTTACTCTTGTAGAGTCTTGTAAATTAAATGGAATAAATCCTAGAGAATATTTTTCAATGCTTGTTAAGCATATTCATGCTGGGAAAAACGTCTTTACCCCAAAAGAATTTAATAATATAGACAGCGGATAAAGAAACAATTCTTATTCATTTATCAAATTACGTAAATAAATCACTATAAATTAAGTTACTTCATTGACGTTTACTCGGCAATGTGTGAAGGTTCGACGATTTACATTCAAACGGCATCTAAAGTCCGTTCAACAAAGGGCTTGCTTGTACATGTTTTCGGAAGATTTTCTGCATGCCTTTTTAAGTACATGTTCTTTTTCTAAATACATATTCTCAACTCTTAACTGGCATTTAAAGAATATAAAATTTGACTTTAAAAAATATTCTAATGAATAACATCTTCATAAAATTTTACATTATACAACGTTACTAATTTTTGAATCAAACTCTGCTTTAAATTAACAGAAAGTACAGGAAGAATAACTACTATTTTCCAAGAACTAAATTTTTCATGGATATGTTCTATATTTTTTAAAGAATTATCTAAATTTTTTTCACTATAATAAATTAATAATATTTTATTTGTTGGCTCATCAATTACTAAATAAAAATCATTTTTTATATCATTCGTATTATTTGAAAATTTAAATTCTAAAGATAATTTTTCTAAAAATATAATATCCCAAATTAAATTCCTCCTGTGATTAGAAATTATATTATCTCGATAATTTGTACTCTTTTTTACTGCTTCGCTATAACTAAGTAATTTAAATATTTTTTGATCTACAATTTTAAAGCACTTAAAGCCTATATTATTAATATTTTTACATTTACTATTATCTTTTAATATTTTTTCTATAGCTCGTCTATTTCTTTCTACAGCTAATTCATAGATAGAATTGAATCCGAAATTAACTTTAAGTAAATGACTTTTTTCTGCATTTTGGATTGAGATAGAATTCAAATTATAATGCCCTGATGCATTCATTTTTAAAATAGAATGTAAAGTTGAGCCTGAACCGGCAAAAAAATCTAATATGTAGTCGTTTTCATTTAATTGCACTGATTTTAATAAATACTCTATTAATCCAGTAGGTTTTGGATTATTAAAAATCCCTTTTTGATTATTAAAAAGATGTTTTAATTCTTCTGATCCTTTTTCATTATAACAATCAGAATTATCCAAAAAATCATTCATAACAGATTTCTTCGATAATTCAACCTGAAGTACATTTCTTCTAAATCCATTATTTTTTGTAATGAAAATTGTTGAGTTTAAAATATTTTGATTGATTCTCCAAGGACCTTTTACTTTTATAGATTTATCTAAAACACTATTTTTTATAATCATGTCATTCAATATTTCAAAATGAATACTTCGTGTTTTGTAAATTCCAGCTTTATAAATACCATCAGGACATTTTGCAACTGTACCTTTATGAACATCCCTAATTGAATTTTTATTTCCTTCATTAAATACAGGTCTAGTTACTTCAGTATTTTTTTGATTGCCCAAAAATGGAAGTTTCGAATTTTTAGAATAAATAACAATATAGTCAAATAAATCTGACATACATTTAGATAAAAAAGTATTTTTCCTTGCAGCTCTTCTCTTTATTGTCCCACAATAATTTTCAGCTCCAAAAATTTCATCAAGCAAAATTCTTAAATTATGAATTTCGTTGTCATCAATTGAAACGAATATAATTCCATCTAAAGTCAATAAATTTTTTGCAACTTTAAGTCTTGGATATATCATACTTAACCAATTATCATGATAATTATTAACTTGACGATTTTTCATTACATCTTTAGAATTTTTAATTTTTTTATTCTTAAAATTATCGCTATAAACAAACAACTGACCTGTATTGTAAGGAGGATCAATATAAATAACTTTTATTTTATTTGAATATGCTGTTTGAAGAATTTGCAATACTTCTAAATTATCACCTTCTATAAAAAAATGTCTTGCATTATTTTCTAACACTCCACTTTCAAATTCGGGGCATAAAATTTTATTACAATTCAATTTAATATTATTTAAACATTTTTCTTTTTCATACCAAGTTAATTGATATTTATTTTTTTCTTTAATTAAAACATTAAGCAAATAAGAATAATTTATTTCCTGTTGATTTATAAAAAGGTTAGGAAATAATTCTTTTAAAATATCTTTACAACCGTTGTTCGATTCATGTATATTGATGCAAGATTCTAAATTATTTTTTAAATTTTCTTCCATCAAAAAACCTTATAATTAAATCTAATTTTTTTAGACTAAAAAGATTTTAAATCAATAACAAATCTATATTTTACATCGCTTTTAACAACTCTTTCATAGGCTTCATTTATTTTATCAGCTGAAATAACTTCAATATCTGCGGTGATATTGTGTTTTCCACAAAAATCTAACATTTCTTGCGTTTCTTTAATTCCTCCAATTAAAGATCCAGCTAACCTTCTCCTTTTAATTATCATCGAAAACATATTTAAAGTATTAGGTTTATCTGGAGCACCAACCTGCACCATTGTCCCATCTCTTTTTAATAAAAAAAGAAAATTTGTTAAATCTAAATTTGCAGACACTGTGTTAATTATAAAATCAAAAGAATTCATTTCATTTTGCATTTGGTCAGATATTGTTGAATTGATATAACCTTTTGCCCCAAATCTTTTTGCATCTTCCTTTTTATTTTCAGAATGACTAATTACAAAGACATCAGCTCCCATTGCTACTGCAATTTTAACAGCCATATGCCCAAGCCCCCTAAACCTATTACACCTACTTTATGACCTTTTGTAATTTTCCAGGTATTTAATGGAGAATAAGTAGTTATACCTGCACATAACAAAGGGGCAGCCTTATCAAGGGGAAGATTACTAGGTATTTTTAATACAAAATCTTCATTAACGACTAGTTGTTTTGCATAGCCGCCGTAAATGGGTAATCCTGTGTCACGAAATTTATCATTATAAGTTAATGTAGCCCCTTTTTCACAATACTGTTCTAAATTCTCTGCACAAGAGCTGCAATCTTTACAGGAATTAATCATACAACCAACACCAACAGTATCACCGATTTTAAATTTTTTTACAGAGGAACCGACTTTCGTTACTTTACCAGTTATTTCATGGCCTGGCACCATAGGAAATATGCCCGGACTCCATTCGTCTCGCACTTGATGAATGTCTGAGTGACAAATACCGCAATAAAACACTTCAATTTGTACATCCTCTGCTGTTAAATTACGTAACTCAAATTGAAAATGACGCAAAGGTTCTTTTGGCTTCATAGCAGCATAAGCATCAACTAAGTTCATAAATTCTCCTAGCATTGTAACTTAACAAATTCAGTTTAGTTACTATCACAAACGGAAAATTAATTCAATGATTTCAATTATTAATAAATATTTGATACTAATTCTAATAAACTCTATTGATTACTATAGTACTTAGATATTAAATTAGAAATTAATTCTTTATTACTATATACGTTTCTAATTTCGTTCCATAAACTAATTCTATGCTGCTTAGGAAATGATGATTTTTTTGAAAAAGGTATATAATATGATTTTTGTACATAAAATTTCTTATGAATTTTTAGTTGATCGGAAAGTTTCTGATATTTTTTAAGATCAAGAATATATGCAAAATGAGTAATCACACTTCCCTGCTTATCTCTTAATAGCTTTTGTAGATTTATCATATCACTTTTACTAACTTCTAAATCATTTTTAAAAATATCTTCAAGATCGGAAACTATAGAATAACCTCTTGCAACTCTTACCGGTCTGGGTAGTAACTTTACATCTCCTTTGTACTCAAAAGGATTAGACTTTAAAGTAACTACAACATATCCCGAACAGGCTATTTTAAAAAGAGAAGCGCATGGTCTGCCTTCTTTTCCTCCTGCGTCAGGAGGATAATCTAAATACTTAGCCCGTTCTTCTTTGTGTGATGCTATCAAAGCTGCATCCATTTCACCTTTTTCAAGTAAAAATAAGCAACGACTCCAAGGCATGTATTCTATTTTCAACTCAATATCTGCTTTTTTTTTCATATTACTAACAGCTTGTTTTAATATATCGATGCTTACATTTGTATTTGGCGCGCTAGGATCTTCCAGTCTTATATCATTTGCACAAATTTTTAATTCAATAGCAGAAGAGTATTGTTGAATAAAAAGACAACATATAGAGCAAAAAAATAAGAATTTTAAAAAAACAATACCTTTTGCTTTAACAAGTATATTGATCTTTTTAGTAATGTAAGTAAACATAAAAATCCAAGTTACTATATTTTCTAATAACAGACAAAATTCAATATGTATTTATAGCTATTTTCCGATACAAAATGTGGAAAATATTTTTTCTAAAACATCGTCTAATTGAATTTCACCAACAACTTCCTGTAATGACTGTCTTCCTTGATTAATCACTGAAGATATTTTTTCAGGATAATCTTTTTTATAGATTAAATCTATGCCTTCATTTAAATTTTTGACAGCAATTTCGATTTTATTTCTTTGTCTTTCAGAAATTAATGTGGGATTATTCTTTTGCCCTAAAAGACCTGTCAATTGATCGTGCAGTTCTACTAATTCAGAAGAAAGAATTTCCGTATCTAAATATGAACAAAATATACATTTTTTACTGAGAATACTTTGGAAATTATGAAATTTTTTGTCTTTTATAATTATTGAATAGCTATTTTCTATAATTTCAAGAGAATTATTCGGTATTGTATCCATTTTGCTAAACACCGGAAGAATTATTTGCTCAGAAAAAAATTCAGAACTCAAAAGAAATTCAGATAGTGATTCATCAATAAATTTATGATAGTCTTCATACTTAACATTTTCTAATGTAATAACTAGACAAATTATATCTGCTTTTGTTAAAGTCTTGATACTTCTTTCTACACCAATTTTTTCAACAGCATCTTCTGTTTCTCTAATGCCAGCTGTATCCATTAGTACAAAATCTTTATTTCGAATAATTAGCCTATCCTCTAAAACATCTCGAGTTGTTCCAGGAATGTGCGTTACTATTGCTCTTTCATATTTTAACAGAGCATTATACAAACTAGACTTCCCAGCATTAGGTTTTCCCACTAATGCTATTTTCACTCCTTCTCTCGCTCTTAAACCTGAAGAATAAGACTTTAATAAAATTTGCATTTTATTTAAAGCTTGTTTCATTAATGGCAAAAGTGATTCAGGTTGGTAATCCCCGACTTCATCAGGAGCAAAGTCAATATGAGCTTCTAAATAAGCCATAATTTCAATCAATATATTTTTTACTTCTTCTGTTTCTTTAGATAATTCTCCTCCAACAGATTCTCTAGCTAACTGAATTCCACCTAAAGTTTCAGTATGAATCAATTGATTTATACCTTCAGCCTGAATTAAATCAATTTTACTATTTAAATAAGCACGCTGAGTGAATTCTCCTGGTAAAGCATCACGCAGTCCAAGGTGCCTAAATAATCTTTGCAACAAACTGCTTATAAGAGGATTTCCATGGGAACTTATTTCAATTACATCTTCACCTGTATAACTATGCGGCGCCTTAAAATATGAAAATAATACATCATCAATAATGTTACCTTCAGTATCTTTTAGAATAAGATATTGAGTAAATGGCTTTGATTTAATTTGATCATTAATTAAAGAAGTATTTATTAATTCATTAGATTTTACTTTAAATAAATAGCCTTGAAAATATTTAAGTAAATTTATTCCTGATATTCTATGAATATGAATGGCACTTCTTGCATTAGCGGAAGAAAGAGCAAAAATAGAATCAATACTTGAGGTCAAATCATCTTTCCTTCTTTAATAAAATAAAAGCATATTTTATTATGTGAGATTTATAAATGTTTCTGATGAGTATGAGGAAGCTCATCTTGATCATCTTTCGAATTATCTATTGAAGAAACTGCGCCTACTCTTTCAGTATTTTGTTTATCTTGGATAGAGAAGTTAGAATTTCTTTTTTTTGGAATTTTCTTTTTATAGCGAGATTGATTTGAAGAATTAGGAAAATTTTTCTCTTGATTTTTAGGTAAATTATTTGCATGATTTCTTGGTTTTTTTTCAGTTGAATAAATAACCAATCTTCTTTTATCACCTGTTCCAACACTACGAGTTGCAATCCCAGCCATACCATCTAAAGCTAAGTGAATAATTCTTCTTTCCTGACTACTTTTTGAAGATAGTATTACACTTTTTCCAGTTTTTTTAACTTTTTCAGCAAGTGATTTCGCCATTCCAATGAGTCTTTCTTCTCTTTTTTCAGAAGAGTCACCTGCTTCCACCGTTATTCGGGAGGAAATATCTCCTAATTTTTTTTGCGCAATTCTTTTAAAGACATGCTCAAAAGCCAAGGATAATTTATCACTTTTACTTAGATATTTTTCAATTTCAGAGTCAACAACTTTAACAACAGCTTCATTTTCTTGCACGATTATTTCAACTTGGTCTTGTGAAATACCAAAAGCAGAGAAAAATAACTGATTATAATTTTCAAATAGTTCTTGTACACCTTCACTTTCCATATTCAAAAAAGTTCGCGGTGGGTAGTCACTTTGAGTATTCGAACTAATATTCTGTCTCTCTGTTTTTCTTTCTACCGTTTTAGGCTCAGAGAACATATGCGTTTCTTTTTTTACTTTCCCTACAGGAGACAAATTATTTTTAGTTGTGTTACTTTTTCCTAAAGTTTGCCTTACAACTTCACGGGCGGCAGCTTGTAAATCTTGTTTTACTGTTTCAACCCAAGCTTCAATTTTCACAGATCGCGAAAACAATCGAGATAATATTCCGCCAGTAGGTTGTTGGATTACATTATAACAAAGCAAATCTTTATCAGTAGAAAAGGCTCTTGCTGCTTCAGATAAAGCATCGTCAAGAGTTTTTCCAGTAAATTGCCTTTTATCCATGAATACTCCATTTTTAAAAAAGTTTAAACAGCTACTGCAATGCCTTAGCTGTTTTCAGAATCTAAAGGTAGACTCCTAATTATAGATTACTTTATTTTTCATGAACGTTCTTATACCGATGTGTCAGGAACGCCTGCCTAATCATAGAAATAATAGTATTTGTTATCACGTAAAGTGCCAACCCTGATGGATAAAAAACCATAAAGATGGAAAATACCAAAGGTAATATTTTCATCATTTTTGCTTGAGTTGGATCCATGGAAGGCATTGGAATCATCTTCTGATAACCAAGCATCAAAACTGCCATTAAGATTGGTAATATGAAATATGGATCGTGTTGAGTAAGATCTTTTATCCAAAAAAAGAATGGTGATTGACGCAAATCAAATGTGTGTCTTAAACAGGAGTCTAAAGCAAAAAACACGGGTATTTGAGGTAACAAAGGAAGGCATCCGCTTAAAGGATTAACTCCGCTTTTTGACATTAACGCCATCGTTTCTCTTTGCAGAGCCTGTTTATCTTCTTTATATTTTTCTTGAAGAGCCTTCATTTGGGGTTGAATTTTCTGCATTTTTTGCCCAGATAAATAACCTTTAATTTGCAGAGGTAAAAAGACTATATTAATTAATATCGTTAAAAGAATGATTGCCACACCCCAGTTATTTACTAAACCATGAATAAAAAATACGATGTGGTACATAGGACGAGCTATAATTTTGAAAAATCCATAATCAATAGTTTCACTTAAATGATATTGATCAAAGTCTTTTAAAATTGTTTCTTTTTTAGGGCCAATATAAAGTTTATAATTCAAGGCTACAGATTGACCTGGCGCAAGATTTACAGGTTGTTTTACCCATGCTTCATAAACAGTTTGATCATAAGGAAGACCTACCGCTTTACTTAAATTAAATCCAGTTCTTACTACCTCAAAAGCAATTGGTGATTGATTTTGCGGGATAACTGCATTCATCCAATACAAAGAATCGACAGTGAACCATGAAAAAAAGCTGCCAGACTCGCTCAATAAAAGTTTTTGACCTGCAGATTCTTCGAATTGAGTCATCTCTCTTTTTACTGTTCCATCAGGCAAACGGACTGCAGCTGAATGATACTGAGGCATAACTGAAGATAAAAAGCCTCCATTATTTTTATTATCTGACGTTGCTCCAATTTCAAAGTCAACACTTGTACTTTGTGCATTTTGGGCAATATTTTTAACAACTACTTGCATTTCACCAGAATAATTAACATCAGCAAATTTAAATATACGGGTAATTTCTAAACCATTTACAGTTTGTACAATTTGCAAATCTCCTTGGGAATTTTTAGAAATTCCAGCAGGTACTTTACGTAAGTCGAATGATCCCACTCGAAATCCAAAAGCTTTACAAATATTATAATTTTCTATGACAGAAACAGGAGTAGAATCATTATAAGCTAATTTTTCACCAGTTAAAATGTTACTTCCTAAACATCCTCCTACAGAAGTAAATTCAAAAGTAGCATATGATTTCTTGATGATGAGATCGCTTGGATTTGCTACCGGTAAAACAGCAGATGCATTTTCTATGCTTGTTTTTGGAGTTTCTGCGGGTACTGTGGGAATAACACTTTGAGAAGGAATTGTTGTTCCCTGTGCTGCTATATTTGGATCAGAATTTTTTGCTTGGGCTGCCTGTATATTTTTCTGATGCGCATCGATTTCTTGTTGCTGTTTTTGGACATAGTACTGGTTAATAGCAATATATCCGCCAATTAACAAAAATAAACCTAACATAAAACCAATTGATTCTTTTTTCACTTCCAAATCCCATTCTAAATTTAGTTAAAACATTAAGGCAAATCAACTCCGCCTTTATGAAAAGGATGGCATTTACAAATACGAACAGTTGTTTTGCCCAATCCTTTAACAGCACCATACTTCTGAAATACCTCAAGACTGTATTGTGAACAGCTCGGATAAAACCGACAATGTGATCCAAGTGCTGGAGAAATACACTTCTTATAAAACTTGATCAACAGCACAAAAAATAAAGTCGCATAATCATTTAAAATTTTTAAACTTCTATTTCCTTTCAAACCCTTTTTCTTTCTCTTTTAGCGATTTTTGAAGTATCAATGAAATTTCTTCTAATAACTGCTCCCAAGTTACTGATAGCACACTTCTGTTTGCCATAAATACAATATCCAAGGCAATCTCAGAAGGTAAATCAAATGTTTTTAATACAGAGAACAAAGCATGGCGAATCCTTCTTCTTGCTTTGTTCCGTTTTACAGCCCTTTTATGCACACCCTTTTTAGATGAAATAATTGCATATTTCAAGACACTGCTATCTATAAGGGAATTATTGACTTGAAAATAGAACAGAAAATAATTTGTTTTGATTTTTCTCGCTTTTTCAAAGAAGAGAGAAAAATTTTCTATTTTCTCAATAAGAAAATTTGTTTGATTTTGCATTATTAAGTGTCGTCCTTTTTGGCACTAAACTAACCACTCTAAAGGAATACTAGTTATGCTCTAAATACAGTCAGAATCTAGGGCAAAGGGAAAATATGCTCATAAATGTAGATAATCCAGTGCTTAACAATATTTACATCAAGATCATAAGGGTTATATTACTGTCCTTAGCTTTTGCAACATTTATAAATTCAAATTTTACTTACTCACAAACTACAAATTCCCCCCCTGGGATAGGTAAAATAGCAAATATTATTGGAAAAATAGATATAATTAGAAATGGAAAGAACATTCCCGGAGAAAAAGACTCCATTTTGTATGAAACCGATGAGGTTCAAACTTATGAAAAGACTGCTGTAAAACTACTGTTTAATGATGGCAGCAATATAATGGCTTTTCAAAATGCGCACTTAAAACTTATTGAATACAAAATAAAACAAAAAGCTGAAGCGGTTAATGATGTCAAATCAGCAATTGATGTTGTGAAAGGAAAAGTCCGCTTTTTTGTAAAACCTCAAGAAAGTGAGAATGAGACAGGTAAAGTAGACGCAAAATTTAAAACATCAAACTCAGTTATGGGAATTAGGGGAACAAGTGGTTTTATCGATGCATCTATTCCTGGAAACACTCAAGTTATCGTAACTACTGGAACTGTTCAAGTAACAAGTTTAGCTGATCCAAGTAAATCAGTCGTTGTTGCATCTAATTTGTATACTGAAATAGTAGGAAATAAAGCTCCGACATTACCCAAAGCTATTCCACCAGCTGTTCTCAACAAATTAAATTCAGATGCAAAAGCTTTGGATCCAAACTTTAGATTAGACGATAAAAGAAATAATAATACTCCTGGTAAGGAGTCTGGTTCTACCAACACCCCTGGCAATAAAGTTGGCAGTGATAAAAGTGCAAATGCTTCTCCTGAAATTAACAGTGGGGTAACAGAACAAAGAAAAATAGTATTTAACCCAGATGGAACAAGTTCTGTTGTTAGTACAAATAGTGCTTTAAACGATTTACTAGTTGCTCAAGGCAATAACTCTTTACGCCCCAAAAGTTATGCTGATTATGACCCTATTAAAAATTCTCTCCAACAGATATCTGAAATAACTAATCAATTAAATCGTCAAATAAGTCAAATTATTCAAACAAATACTGGATACTTAGTGAATAAAAACATAACTATAAATGTAAATAGTCCGAGTACACCATAATTTCAGGAAATAACATGCTGCATATTTTCAAAGAAATTCATTATCATCTAAAAACAGTAGAAAAAAATACAAGATTAATTGACTTACTCTCAGCAGCTGCAATTATTAATAATCAAGATGAACAAATATCAAGCCTTCAAAAAGATTTTTTAATTACTGAAGTTGCCTTTTCTTACAAACATTTTGGATTCAGTTTATTTTGTCCAACAAGTGTCAATTTTATAATAAAAGAAATATCAAGATTAGCAAATTTAAGTCCAATTTATATAAAAAAATGGCTCATGATAGTTGCTGATTTGCTTTTACAAGAACTAGACCCTGATGAAAAAGAAAGAATTTTTGATAATACAAGTAATATATTAGAAGAAATATTTGCACAAGAGTTTATAAAACGAATTTTTTGTACAGAACAAGAAGAAGATTATCTTACTGGAATGTCAATATTTCCAACAGATTTTATAGATAATATTAGAAGTTATAGCAGAAATAAAATTAGTAAAATCACTTTAAATAGCAATATTAATCATGATGACTCTGTTTTTGATGAAAACGAATTTTTTCTAGATGAGTTTGATACTTTAAAAAATTCTGTCTTTAATTTTCTAAATAAATTACAGGAAGATCCTTTATCTTTACTTTCTTGGAGATTAGAATCATTTGTTTGTGTTTCTCAAAAAAATAATACCTTATTTTTACTAAAAGATGATCGAACAGGAAGAACAAACGATCCCAAAAAAGTAATGTCTATAATTTCTTTGTTAGTACCGCATAGAGATCAAACTGGTAACTTATTACTCCCTGATTCTCCAATATCAATATCACAGTTGGCAAAAATTTTTTCAGAAGAATTTAAATCAGATAAGTTTCAAGTAGATATAATAAAAAACTGGTTAAATCTTAAAAATCCAGAAAATATCAAAAAGGAAATAGAATTTCTACTTAATTCTGGTGTTGAAAATGGTATATTTTTTAAAATTCCGAATGGAAATAAATCTTTCTCATATGGATTGAGTGATAATGGCTTAAAAATTATCAAACCATTTCATAAAGTATTAACGGACACAATTTTAATACAGAATATTGACCAATTTTAAAATACAGATATTCTAACGGGCAACTAGGGTTTTTCCCCAAGATTAGAGGACAACTATGCCAAGACCCGTTATTGATCACTATGAAACAAATGAATACTACACCATTAAAGTAACAAAACCTAGTTTAAGGTATATCGACTTTTTTTTAAAACTAAAAGCAGGTCCTAAACTTTTAAGCACGGGTTTTTACCCGAATGCTAAAGAAATCTCAGAAACACAAGGCGCATTTGAAGCTGTAAGGCATAAACTAAAGTTAAATTATTCTGATGAATCTGTAGCTGTTGTTATTGTTGGAGATGGTATTAATCCTCGTACTGGGTATTATATTGCAAACATGACAAAGTGGCATGTATTTTCAATTGATCCTGAAATGCAAAGAAATTACCAAGAAATATTAGAAAAAATCAAAGACAAAAAAAACCTTTCTATTTTCCCCCAGAAAATTGAAGATTGTCAATTAGATCTAAGTAATTTTAGTACAATTGTTTTATTATTCGTCCACTCACATGCTAGTCTGAAAGCATCAATACAAGCGATTACGAAAAAAAGTGATACGACAATAATTCATGCTGTTTCGATGCCTTGTTGCTTTGATGATGACTTAGGAATTCCTTTTGATTTAAAATTCGATGACCCTTATGTCATTTCAGTACATAGAACATTATTTATTTATAAAAATATAATGAAACATTTTTAATTATCAAATGCCCTTGAAATAGCATCTATTACCTTTTGTCTATCAATTTGTTTTTTATTTGAATTATCATCGTCTTCTTCAGGAGCAACTTTTAATTCTTTTTGAATGGCTGCAAATAAAGTCGTTTTTTTAGACACTTGAATTGAAAAAATGCCAAACCAAACCAATCCAATAATAAAAAATATTGATAGATATTTAAAAAATGCGGCCATAAAACTCTCCTTCTTAAATTTCGGAGAGTTTTCTTACTAATCAAGAGTCACTTAAGTGACATGTCTTAAAAGTAACAATTTTTCTTAAAATTTAATGCTCTTTTATATACATATCAAAACTTGGATTAAAATCTTGTGAATTTTTACCAGTATAACCACCAACGTAACTTTTTACTAGATGAGTGGTTACAGCTGAATATAATGGAACAATAGCATAGTCATGCATAAACAAAAGAGAAGCATCTTCTAGTAACTTTCTTCTTTTCTTAGCATCTATTTCAAAAGAAGATAATTTTAGCAACTGATCAAATTTTTTGTTACTATATTTGGGACTATTCATTTGACTATCAGAACGAACGACATCTAAAAAAGTATTTGGATCGTTATAGTCTGCAACCCATCTATCCCATGCAACGTCATAATCTCCTTTGTGTCTTGTATTTAAAAATACTTTCCATTCTTGATTTTCTAAAGTTACATCAACATTCAAATGCTGTTTCCACATTGAAGCTACAGCTAGAACCAATTTTTTATTATTTTCATTAGTGCTATAAGTTATCTTTAATTTTAAAGGATTTTTATCACCATATCCTGCCTCTTCATATAATTTTTTAGCTTTTACTACTCTTTCTGTAAAAGGTAAATTTACCCACTCATATTTTTGTTGGGAATAGTTTTTAGTTCCTAATGCAACTATATCATATGTAGGTATTTCACCTCTTCTTGTTACTTGTTTAGTTAAAATGTCCCGATCAACTACCATTGAAAGTGCTTGTCTTAATTTCAAATTATCTTTAAAAGGTTTTTTTTGCATATTAAATGACAACCAATATGCTGCTAAATAAGGATTTATTTTGACTTCTCCTGGAAGTTTTTTCTTCAAATGATCAAATAGGTCAGTAGGAATTTCATTGGTAAAATCAATTTGTCCAGTTTCATACATTTGCACAACAGTACTTAGACTTTGAGTTGGATAGTAATTAACCTCTTCTAAAAGTGTTTTTTTTGCATTCCAATAATTAGGATTTTTTACCAAAGTTATTTTATCACCAACTTTCCAGTACTTTAAAAGAAAAGGTCCATTATTTATCATTTTTCCAAGTTGAAAAAAATCATCTTTATGTTTGTTCAATGCATCTTTTTTTGCAGGTGAACAATTAATCATTGCTATAATTTCTAAAAAATAAGGAGTTGGAGAAGTCAATGTAATTTCTAATGTTTCTTTGTCTAGTGCACGGACGCCTAACTTATCTACAGATAATTTACTTTGATTTATAGCTTCACTATTTTTTATTGGGAAAATTAAAAAGGAATATGAGGATGCTACTTTAGGATCAACTAATCTTTGAAATCCAAAGACATAATCATCTGCTGTTATTATATCACCATTAGACCATTTTGCATTTTTTCTCAGATGAAAGATATAAGTAAGACCATCTTTACTTACTTTCCAACTTTCTGCTCCTGCGGGTTTTAAGTTACCGCTAGCATCATTTCTTATAAGACCTTCAAATAAATCTTGAACAACATTTGTTGTAGGAGCATCTTCTGCTTTTTGCGGATCTAATGTTGCAATTTCTGTTCCATTTGAAATATTTAATTTTTGTACTTTTGCAGCCTTTTGATTGTTTTCTAGTTCAGCCGAAATTGTTTGTATAGAGACAAAGGTACTGTAAAATATAAGAAAGTATTTAAGGATTATTTTGAACTTAAGACCCATTTTTTATTTTCCTTTCATAATTTATTTAAAGTAAAGTACCACTAGCTAAAAAAAAAAGCTAACTAATAGTAAAATATTTCATGCATAAATTTAAAATATATCATTAAGCATTTTTATTTAAAAACTTAAAGAATAAAAATAAAATATGTCTTTAGGGAATAAAAAAAAGCCTTACTAAAAAACTAGTAAGGCTTTTAAGAAAAATAATAAATTATGTTGCCCGTTTACCCCTTTCAAGATCTTCTTGATGGCGCAAAGAATACAGAGCCCATGGTTGAATTTGCAGACGTTTGAAACCAATAGGATCTCCGGTTCCTTCACAAAGACCGTAAGTTCCATCATTAGCATCTATCTTACGCAGAGCTTTTTCTATGAGAGCAATTTTGTTTCTATCTGCTTCAGCAAGTTTCATATTTACTTCTTGATCGGTTTCCACAGAGGCAAGGTCAGTCTCATCTGAAATATCGTCACGACTGATCTCATAAGCTCCTTCATTCTTACGTGCCTGTTCTTTTGCGTAGAGTTCATCTCGCAATTTCGTAAGGAGTGCTTTTAATTGACCGACTTCTTCACGAGTCAATTCCTGTGGTTGAGAAGGCATTTTAGGCGGCATCGTTTTCTGTTCTCCTACACAACACGGATACCAATTCAAATAAACGTTGGTATGACTTTATTGGATGCAAATTAAAACATCAATTGTCTAAATTCGCCTTTTTATTAGTGGGTTGAATTTACCGCACCGGAAAATTGACATACAATAAATTCTCACCAATAGTCTAGGGATAGTATGCATACTCTTTTTGTTCAGTAAAGCCAAGAAAAAGGATAAGGATTTTATGTTCTCGCCCAATAACATTGAGAATATTCAAGAATGTCTTAATTTTATTTCAGGTAAATGGGAGCTTCCTGAAGAAAAAATGGGACACATTACGAGCCCTTTTACAGGACAGATCATAGCGAATACCTATCGTAGCAAAAATGCAACCGTTAATTCAGCTGTACTCAGTGCAAGTAAAAGTCAGCAAGAATGGGAAAAATATAGTTACCGAGATCGAGCTGCTATTTTTCTAAATTATCGTAAATGGTTAATAGAAAATCTAACAGAACTAGCAAAAATTATTAGTAATGAATGTGGGAAGTTACCGAACGAAGCGAAGGATGGATTGTTAAAAGGAATTGAAATTTTAGATTATGCTGTTTCTATTCAAAATCTCGATCAACTTGGAAAAATGACTGTTTCTAAAGGTGTGCAATGCGAATATAGGCGCGAACCTTTAGGAGTCGTAGCAGGTATAACTCCAAGCAATTTTCCAGCTATGGTTCCAATGTGGATGTTTCCTATAGCAATTATGGTTGGAAATAGTTTTATTTGGAAACCATCAGAAAAAACAGCGATGACTGCATATTATTTAGCGCAAGGTTTCAAAGAAGCAGGTTTACC
Source organism: Pigmentibacter sp. JX0631 (assembly GCF_029873255.1). Lineage (NCBI taxonomy): Bacteria > Pseudomonadati > Bdellovibrionota > Oligoflexia > Silvanigrellales > Silvanigrellaceae > Pigmentibacter > Pigmentibacter sp. JX0631. The sequence goes on from NZ_CP123622.1 coordinate 165,762, forward strand.
TGATGGTGTTTTAAATGTTATTCAAGGGGATAAAGAAACAGTAGATTTATTATGTGATCATGAAAATATTAAAGCAATTGCTTTTGTTGGTTCTACACCAGTTGCAAAACATGTTTATACAAAAGCTACTACGTCTGGAAAAAGAGCTCTTACCTTGGGTGGAGCTAAAAATCATATATTTTTAATGCCAGACGCAATTAATGAACTTGCCGTTGAAGGAATTCTTTCTTCATTTACCGGTTGTTGCGGACAACGCTGCATGGCCGCTAGTGTTTTACTTGCAATAGGTGATACACAAAAAATTATCGAAGATATTATTATTAAAGCTAAGAATTTTACGCCTGGAAAAGATATCGGAGCCTTAATAACGAAACAATCTTTACAGAAAGTAGAGAAAGCAATTTCTACGGCGAGTTTAAATAAAGAACAAATTTTAGTTGATGGACGAAACCCAAAAGTTGAAAAAGAATTATCTCTAGGTAATTGGTTAAACCCAACCATTATTGATTATGTTTTACCTGAAAGCATTCTTGCAAAAGAAGAATTATTTGCGCCAGTACTATCTATTATTCGTTGTAAAAATATTGAAGAAGCAATGCAAATAGAAAATGCTAACCCCTATGGCAATGCCGCATCAGTTTTTACAACGAGAGGTGATATTGCAGAATTTGTTACATTAAATGCTAGAGCTGGAATGATTGGTATTAATGTTGGAATACCGGTTCCAAGAGAACCTTTTTCTTTTGGAGGCATTAATCATTCGAAATTTGGGCATGGAGATATTACAAGTGATGGAGGCTTAGAGTTCTGGAGCAACCGGAAAAAAGTAACAACTAAATGGTTTCAAATAAAAAATCAAAATTGGATGTCCTAATTAAATTGGAGAATATTATGGTTAACTTTGGACATGTTTTGTTAACTTCACATCCAGCAAGTATATTTAAACAGGCCGCACCTTTAAATTGGGGAGAAGCCGATCCTTTACTAAGAGGACCTGTCGTAGCATCTTTAACGAAACGTGAGCACAGAAATGCTATTGGAACTCATAGCGGAAGTTATTCAGTATATAGAGCATTAGCTAATGCCTCAGGAGCTCTTACGGTAGAACACCGACCAGATTTAACAAATACATCACCCGTGGTTGATATTGGACCATTTCCATCTTGGGGAGATCCCGAAAAAATTGTGAGCTTAGATCCTTGGGGAGCTAAAGTTGGAGAAGTTTTTCAAAGTTTTTTCACAAAAGGGTATGATATACGCCCAACAATCGCTATTACAAAAGCACATATTAATATGCCCGAAATATCTTCGGCAATTGATGCTGGCAGACTTCATATAGATGATAAAATTATTTCAAAAAATAAAGATGTTCTTGTTACCAAAGCCGCAATCGATCCGGTCTGGTATCTTCCAGGAATAGCAAAACGTTTTCAGGTTTCAGAAGGAGATCTCAGGCGGGTATTATTCGATCAAACTGGTGGAATGTTTCCAGAACTCATTACAAGACGAGACTTAAAAGTACTACTACCGCCTATAGGAAGTACAAGTATTTATATTTTTGGTGAAGTAAATCATGTAAGTGATTTATCAAAAAAACTTACTGTAAGAATCCACGATGAATGTAATGGTTCAGATGTTTTTGGCTCAGATATTTGTACTTGCAGACCCTATCTTACACATGGAATAGAAGAATCTATTCGTACTGCTCAAGAAGGAGGAGCAGGAGTTATTGTTTATTTTCGAAAAGAAGGAAGAGCACTAGGCGAAGTAACAAAATTTTTAGTTTACAATGCGAGAAAACGCCAAGAAGGTGGAGACAGTGCAGCAACATATTTTCATCGCACAGAATGTATTGCTGGTGTTCAAGACATGCGTTTTCAGCAACTCATGCCAGATGTTTTACATTGGTTAGGAATTCGTAGAATTGATAATTTAGTCTCAATGAGTGATATGAAATATAATGCAATAGTAAATAGTGGGATTGAGATTGGAAGAAGAGTTTCTATACCTGATGAATTAATTCCACCAGATGCACAAGTAGAAATGGAAGCCAAAAAAGCTGCTGGTTATTATACTGAAGGTAAAACAAAAAGTGTCACAGAACTTAAAAAAGTAAAAGGACGCAAATTAGATGAATGATATGCTCAAAGATCTTAGTGGAGATATTCACGATATAGAATATATTTTTTCTCCGCTTACTATTAGAAAAAAAGCTTTAGAAATATTTAACTTATCTTTAGCAAACAAGACTTTTTTTCAAGTAAATTCTGACAAATTGGATGAAGTATCTACTTTTGTTTCTTCTGTTACTTTAGATAATTATCCAAATTTAAATATCCCCTTTCATTCGCGTTGGAATCATTTTAATGTTGGTCATTTTGATAGATTATCTGAACTAAAATTAGCATTAAAAGATTTAACTACTTATCAAATAACTAAATCAAAAATAGATTTAGTTATTATAAGCGTATTACTTGATGCTGGCGCTGGAAGTAGATGGAAATACTTTGAAAAATCTACTGGAAAAGAATATTCTCGTTCCGAAGGTTTGGCCGTAGCTAGCCTGCGCTTGTTTCTTTCTGGCTTTTTTTCTCTTGATTCTAATAAACCATATCAAGTCCATGCAGAAAAATTAAGACAACTTACATTAGAAGAATTAGCAAATGCACTCCAAGTATCAGAGAAAAATTTTCTAATTGGCTTAGATGGTCGCTTAAAATTACTGCAAAATTTAGGGGAAACTTTACTTAAAGATCCTGAAATGTTTGGAGCTGATAAACCAAGAATTGGAAATATCTTAGATTATTTGCAAGAAAAATTCCCAACTGGGCACATGACTGCTACTCAAATTTTACGTACAATACAAAGAGGTTTAGGATCAATTTGGCCCGGTCGTATTTCTATTAATAAAATAAATTTAGGTGATGTCTGGAGCTATCCTTTATTAGGTGATGGTATAGAGTCTTTGGTTCCTTTTCATAAATTGTCACAATGGCTTTCATACTCTATGTTTGAACCCTTAATGGAAGCTGGTTTTACCATTGGACAAATCGATAATTTAACAGGTCTTGCTGAGTATAGAAATGGTGGATTAATGCTTGATTCAGGATTAATTTCATTAAAAAACAAAGATGATTTAGATAAACTGCATCATCCCGGTTCACCCATAATTGTTGAATGGCGAGCATTAACAATAGTTTTATTAGATGAAATTGCTAAAAAAGTAACAGAAAATTTAGGAAAAAAATCTACTGAATTTCCATTAGCTAGAGTTCTTGAAGGTGGAACATGGTGGGCAGGACGAAAAATTGCAGCGCAACTTAGGAAAGATGGTTCTCCGCCAATAAAAATTGATAGTGATGGCACTGTCTTTTAATATATATAAAATTTATACTATAATGGTATATATTTAATTTGGCGGAATAGGTTTTGCTATGAAGACAAATAAGCCGCAAAAATTTAATGCAACTGTTTTATTTTGTGATATCCGTAAATTTACTACATTATTCGATGAAAAACCGCCTGAAGAAGCGTTCTCTTTTGCAAATTATGTCCTTTCTAGTTTAAGTAAAGTTATTATTAAAAATAAGGGAACAGTAGATAAAATAATGGGGGATGGAATTTTAGCGCATTTTGGTATCACTGATTCACAAAAAGAACATGCAAAATTTGCATGCATTTGTGCGCTAAAAATATTAGACGAAATAACGGTTATTAATTCAAATTACTATTTCTTAAAAAAACCTATTATTTCAGTTGGGATAGGAATTAATACTGGTGATGTTGTTTTTGGTAATATCACGGTTGGAAACAAACTAGTCTCTTCTATTTATGGAGATGTTGTAAATACTGCTTCAAAAATTGAGCACTTAACTAGAAATTTCTTAGTTGATATTATTTGTTCAGAAAGTACATATTTATCTTGTAGTAATTATCTTAATTTTAACGCTCTTGGAAAAGTAAATATAACTGGAAAAAAAAATCAGCAGTCCCTTTATTGGCTATTACCTACAAATTTCAGTAAAATCAAAAAGGATGACTTATGAGTTTTGAAGAAAATTCTTTATTAGATCAGAATGGGAAATTAACAAAAGATTCTATTCAAAAGCTGAAAGATAATGCTGACATGTTAGAATGCCAGTGCCCAAGCAAACTCATAGAAATTATTGAATTAATAAATAATTACGAAGCGTATACTGATGATTGTATTCTTAAATATCCAAATGATAAAACTACACATGAATGGCTAAAATATTCTGCAATTAATATTAATAAACTTCTTTCCTCAACCCTGTTGCAATTAGCAAGATTAGAAGGTTTCCTTACTGATAACAATACAATTAAGAAAAGAAGATAATATATTAATTATTTATATAAATATGACTTGGAACAGTTTTAATGTTATATTTTTTTGTTAAAACTCTATTTTTATCAAAGTAACAATCAAAATCAACATTTAGTGCTTTTAATGCTTTATTAGCATTTTCAATTCTGTCAAAAGTATTTATTATCACAATTTTATTTTTTAATATTTTTTGTTCTTTGCTTAACTTTAAAAGATCATCTTTACAATCAGAGCACCAAGATGAGAAAAATATTAATTCAATTTTGCTTTCACTATTTAAAAGAAAATCAAAATTTTTCTCTTCAAATTCTTTACATTGAGCAATAATTTGATTTGTAAATACAAAAGAAAGTAGTAATATAATTTTTTTAATTACATTTAGTCGCATTATTTACTCTTAAAAGAATGTTTTTTCATATGCAATTAATGCTGAATTTGATGTGGTTTGATTTGAATTTGTAAAAGGTCCTAAATTACCATCATATGCACCACCAATTGTGTAAGAAAATCTTAAAGTATCTTGTTCTGTAACATTATATTTAACTAAAAAGAAAACAGAGTTAGATTGTTGAGTAGGGTTAACATATTTAGTTGAATAACCAGTAGCTTCATTTTTACGATAAATTGTTTCTTCACCTATATAATCAAGAATCATTCCTGTTTGGAATGCTAATTTATATTCTTTCAGAACATGGCCTAAAGTTAGTACAGTAGTATATTGCATATCTCTTGTTCTTTTATATTGAGTCATACCACTAGCATTAACATTATCTGGTTTTCTATCAAATGAATAAGTAAATAATTGACTTGCACCAAATTGTAACCAACTCATTCCCCACCAAAAATCTATACCACCACCGACTTGATGAAAGCCATTTCCGACTGTATCTATTGCGTCTCCATCCAAATCAACCATATTTTTTGCTATTTTAGGTTTATAACTTCCGACTAATTGTACTTGTGGTCTGTATACATTGTCTATCCCCATATTAACCAAATTATAACGTCCTGATAAAATAGGATCTCCTAAAACATATTTAACTTTATTTCCTTTTGATAGATCTGTTGTATCTATAGGTCCTTCATTTTGATTCAACGTTCCTGTTAATGTAATAAAAGCATCATCAGTAAGTCTATAACCAATAGCAAGAGTTAAAGTTTTTCTTGTTATTAATTTTGGATTCGTTGTTCTTATTGCTCCTTGAGAATCACTTTCCTTATAATTCATGTATCCAAAATTTTGTGAAATACCCAAATACGCTTTTAAATTTTCATTTGGATTTAAAACTAAAGGAGTTGTTGCGCTTGAACCACAAGATGAACATGCATAAGAATAAGAGGAAATTAAGGATAAGGTAGCTAATCCAGATGTTAAAGATAATTTTGAAAATTTCACGTATTAATTCCTAACTTAGAGTAAAAATAATATTTCACAACAAAATTAGAAATATTTTGTTCCTATATTTTCTCAACACCTTTTATGAAACAAATTGTTGCAGTATGAAATTTTTGCAATAAATAATTATATTTTATGAATTTAGTAAGGAAAAAGAAATATTCCTATTTTTTATCATCAGGAAATGAACTGCTAAAACTATAATTATAAACCGTATCATTAGAATTAAAACGAATTGTTAAATCTTTGGTTTGACTTTCAGAAAAAGCTGAATATTTATAATATCCATAAGAATATGTTTTCAAACCAGAATCATATCCAACCCGAAAAGGAGGGCCATAGGCCTTTTCAATTTCGGCACGTGTAGTTTCATTAGCTTTTATCCAAACTACTGTACTTGGAAATTGATTACCTACAGTTAAACATGAAGTAATGCTAACCGAACTAAACAATGTCAGAATCATGATAAAAATATTTTTTGACTTCATTTCTTAAGTTCTCCTCTTTCAGTAAAATAATTCATAAACTAGGTAAAGGGTAAAGCAATTGAAACAACTAAATAGATTTTGTTTCTTTATTCTCTTTATATCATATTCTGCTTTTGCTCAAAGAGGTAAAGATTCAATTCAGCAATCTGCTCCAACAGCAACCCCACTAAGTATGTTTGCTGGTTATTTTGACACAGGGATGGTTCCAAAAAATCGTTTTACTTTTGATCTACCTTTAACTGGTGTAGATTATGGCGTTAGCGAAAACTTTACACTTGGGGCAAATTCAGCTTTAGGGGTTTTAACTTTATTTACCCTTCAACCTTTTTTATATTTGAAAGCCAGATATCGCTTTTTTAGTAATAAAGATATTAGTTCTGTGATCACTGGTTATGCTAGTTACGTTTATCTTTCGCCACAAGGAAATAATTTAAAAACTACTTTAAGTTATTATAACTTCACAAATAACACTTCCTATTTTTTTAATTCATACAATATTCTTACTTTTCATTTAACAGCTCTCAATTTAAATTTACAATCAGGTGAACCTCAAGACTTAAAATATTACAAACTTTCAGTTAGCACTGTTGCATTTGGCTTTGGCTATCAACTTTTCTTTAATGATTATATTGGTATTGAAGGTCAATTTCTTTATGCACCTTTTTTTCGCATAGGATATGATGATCCAGGGCAACAAATATCACTTGATTACACTGCAGGAAGCAATTCTATTCCCTATTTTGGAAGATTCTTAATGAATATTAAAACGGGAAAAGAATCAAATTTAAATTTTGGTTTTTTTAATTTAAGCGATCTTATTTACGGTCCTTGGTTAGGTTGGCAAGTTTTATTTTAAGAAATATGCTGGAGAAAAATATGATATTAAATAAACATTTCATAATATTTTTTCTTATTTCTGCTATTTTTTTTATGAGTTGTCAAAACCAAGACTCTGTTTCAGGACCGCCTTATTCAGCATTTGTTTTACAGCTTATTCCTTTAATTAGCTCCCAGCAGAGATCAGAAGCTCCAACATATAAATACGATATTGGTACTTATGCTAGTTTGCAAGATTTAAATAATTTATCTGGAACTTACTTTCAAATGTATCAAGGAGGAAAATTAACAGCTAAATATGTGACAGGCTCAATTGTATTTGCAAAAAGTTTTGAACAAACGAAAAATGTAAATTTAAGATATAAAGTTGTAAATGGTGCAGTATCACCAAAAGATTACTCAACAGCGGCTATGTTATCAGCATATTTTCAATTTGATACTGTTATGAGTAATATTTTAACAATGACGGGTTTTAGTCCCAGTTATATCAATTCAATATACGGATCAATTAAAGTTTTTTTTGAACCTTCTATCATACTTTCCGGTGATGGTTCTACAATTCAAGCTTCAGGGAAATTAAATGCAGCTTATATGCCTGGAGCCCACCAGTTTTTACTATATCAAAGATCGTCTTTAGAAAATATTCCTTTATCTAGTAATTTACAGGTAATTGCGCATGAATCTGGGCATTCTATTTGGGAACTTGCCTTTGATAGCGGAAGTACTCCTGATTGTAATCGCATTAATCAAGAATACGTAATTAGAGGACTCAATGAAGGATTCGCAGATCTTCTTAGTTATACAATGACCGGAAGTACTAATATATTAAAAAACAGTATAGATATTAAAGGAACAAGTGGACAAAGAAATTTCTCATCTATTACTTTCAATTATGATCAAATTTCAAATGGTGTAGCTGATTCAAATAATTCTATATGCCAACAAAGCTTTTACTGTATTGGTACTTTATTTGCCAATGCCATTTTTAAAGCACAAGCAAATTTAGGCCAAGATCAAACTACGTTATCTGGTAGAAGCACTATGATGAATTTATTAACAAACGCTTTAAAGACAACAAAAAATAATATGTTAAATTTACCAACGCCAAATTTTTCAGATTATTGTAGTCCTAGTAATGGGGATAGCAATAATACTAGTTATAATGGACAAATATTAGGTTCATTCTTTCAATCTCTTCTAAACCAAATAGGAACAGGTAGTTCCCAAACGCAAATTTGTTCTCAATTAAAAAACAACTTTGGATCAACTGGATTTCCAAGTAATTATAGAACAGGTTTTACATGTCCATAATAAAAATAAAATTTTTATTTCTTTTTTTACCTTTTTTTTGTTTCGCTTCCTCAATACAAGCTGCTGAGTCTGCAAATTTTCATCTTGCAGGCGGAGGAGCAGGAGTATTTTATATTAGGCAAGACTATGGGGAAGCGACTTTTTCCCAGTTCGCACCTGAAGTCGTTGTTTATGGGTATATGCCTATTTTTTCTCGCTTTTGGTTTCGTCCAGGATTTCGGTTAAATTATTCATGGATACAGCCAGATATGCCACAGGGGCTTCAAATTAAAGAAACAGATTTACGCTATATGCTTGAAACCGGTCTTGTTTTTGACTGGATTATTCTTCCTAGTCTTTCTTATGCTTTTGGATTCACATATAGAAATACGACTTTAGTCACAAATTACCCTATTGTATCAGTAAATGATAGCGTCTCTGGAAGTGAAAATATCTTTTATTCCCATGTCCAATTAGGGATTGGATTTCCTATCCTCAGTGGTTTTATTGTCATTGAGCCATTTGGAAGATTTGTAATGGTGCAAAATGACTATAGATTTAAGTGGGCTTATGGTCTGGAAACGACTTTTCAAATTTTTTAACCCCTAAGTCTATTCATTTTTTTTGCAGGAACATTTTTCTCTTGCAAGTAAACACGTTCCATGAAACACTATCCCATGAGAATAGTGCGTGCGTCATGAAAAATATTCAGAGCCACCGAAGTCTCATAGTTTTTTAATGTTCGATACAACGCGTGGCATGGGGCTTTTGTGTTTGGTCGGCACGTAGAATTCATCAGGAGATCCTGTGGGTACCAAGTTATATGTAGGCAATTTGCCTTTTTCTGCTACAGAGAATGATATTGCTAGCCTTTTTGAAAAAGCTGGGAAAGTTGAATCTGTAAGAGCAGTTATGGATCGTGAAACAGGACGTTTTAAAGGGTTTTGTTTCGTAGAAATGCAAACAAAAGAAGATGCTGACAAAGCAATTGAAATGTTTAATGGAAGTGAACTAAATAATCGCCCTATGGTTGTTAATCCAGCTCGTCCACCAGAACCTCGCAATCACCGTGGAGGCTTCAACGGAGGCCAACGTGGTGACCGCCAAGGCCGCCCTACGCGTTACTAAAAACGAAGCAGTAATTTAACTCCTTTAAATTACTGCTTTTTTTTACCCTGCTTTGGGTAATGGATTGCTTTCCTGCAACCACTTCTTCCAATTTTCTACCATTTTAATAAATTTTTTATCCTCTTGAACTTTAGCTAAATCTGCTAACCAAGTTCCAATCATTTTATCTTCTTGCTGAACCTTTGCACTTTTTTTCATAGATCTATACTTAACTTTATATAATTTTGTTGGAATTTCTCCCTCATAAAAAGAAGCAAGGGCAAATTCGGGCGGAACTCCTATTTCCTTCGCAAGAAGTGTTGAGATATTTCTAATAATTTCCTCTTTTGAAGCAGACTCCCCACCACTTGTTGTCAACTCATCAAATGAGTAAACTACAGCATCAGCTAATTGTTGCTCTAAGTTCTCAACTTCATTAGCCATTACAACAGGTAAGGCATAGCTCAAAAACCCACGCCAAAGCTCTCTATCTCTTGCATGGGAAGGGTCGGAATAAGCTGAGACACCTGTTAAATCTAATTCAAGCTTTTCCATAGGAAATCCTCCAGCGAATTTCTTATTTCCACTTCTTTCTCTTTCGGTCATGTTTTATGCTAGCTAAGATGGGGGGATTTTTACCCATGGCAAAAACCACATTGCACAAACTTAGGACTGACAAAAATGGCGTTTATTGTATTTGAAGGCGGAGAAGGAGCAGGAAAAACGACACAACTCGAGTTTCTTCATAAAGCTTTAAAAAAACAAGGAAAAATTTGCCTACTAACTAGAGAACCAGGCGGAACCCCGTTTGCAGAACAAATTCGCTCATTGTTTAAACAAGTCGATCCTAGTATAGAATCTCCTCTCCCTTTAACAGAATTGCTTTTAGTTTCTGCATCCCGAGCTCAACATGTAGCCAAGGTTATTCAACCTGAACTTGGTGAAAAAAAAATAATTTTATGTGATCGTTTTCTAGACAGTACCTATGTCTATCAAAGTATATTAGGAAAAATTCCAAAACAAACTATCGATAAAATTTCCCATATTTTTTTAGAAGATCTTGTTCCAGATCTCACTTTTATTTTTTCGGCGGATCTTGATATTGCTTTACAACGGATGGCGAAAGAAAAAAAACGAACATTAGATCGCATGGATTCACAAGAAAAAGAAATTCATCAAGTGATAAAAGAAGGATATACAAAAATATATCAAGAACGATATACATACCCTAATGGCAAAGTACCTAATCGAGTTTTAATAGATGCCAATCAAAGTAAAGAACAGATACATATGCAAATTAAAGTCGCGTTAGAAAAACATTTAGGTATTTCTATATGATTTCGTTTGAAGAATTTATTCAAAATACAATTTATTATAGACATCATGCATTTTTATTTGTGTCGAAATACTTTGAAGCAAATAGCTTGCCTGAAAATGATTTTTGTTTGTTACTAAAACATTTAGCAGGTATTGAGTTAACACAAATAAAAGATGGAAATATTTTTGAAACCGCTACTCAACATAATGACATTTTTGTTGCTGACAGGACAAGAAAAATATTAAGGCTTGAAGATTTAAATAAAGTAAAAGAATTAATTCTGTATCAACCATCCGAAGGTAAAAGAAGAGTTATCTATATTGAAAACTGCGATAGAATGAATTTAAACTCTGCAAATGCTTTACTTAAAGCTTTAGAAGAACCTCAAACAAAAACAGTTTTTATTTTAACAACTAGAAATATTAATACAGTAATTCCTACTATTGCGAGTCGCTGTCAAAAAGTTTTTATTTCTTTTCATAATTTTTCACAAAATAACATTTTAAATACAATCAATATTGATGATTTTAATTTAATTAAAAATTTAATTAGTAGTTTCAAAAATTATTTTCCTAATCTTCCAAAATCTCTTTTCGAAAAACCTACCAAAAACTTGCAAGCAGCTGAAATAAAAAGTGTGCTCGATTTATGTGAAAAAATAGCCAAAGAATATTCTCCACAAACAATTCAAGATATAATTGTGTTAGCTACAAATGAAAACTTAAAAAAAGACCATAGTTTCCTTATGATAGCCAAATCAATTTTAGCGAATGTAACAGAATGGAAACAAGCTGAAAACCTTAATCCATCAACATATTTATGGTTAACAAGAATTTTTTTAGGTCACAAAATAAATTAACAGAGTTGCAATTCTCCTAAATTCAAGCAAGTATTCAATGGACAAAAACTTAGGGGAATATTCATGCGTACTATACAACTACATATACGTTCTTCTTTACCTAAAAATCTAGAAGCTCTTTGGGAACTTGCTAGGAATGTCTGGTGGTCTTGGAATAGTAATGCCATTAATTTATTTAGAAGAATAGATCCTCAAGAATACGAACTCAGTGGTCCCTGTCCATTAAAACTTTTAAATACATTGCCTTCTGCTACATGGGAAAATTTAAAAGATGACAATGGATTTTTAGAACATTTAAATGAAGTTTATAATGAATTTAAAGAATATTTAGAAAACGGAATTACTAAAGTTCAAGATTATCATGAAAGAAATACAATTGCATATTTTTCAATGGAATTTGGCTTGCATGAAAGTATTTTACTTTACTCTGGCGGACTTGGTATCTTATCAGGCGATCATTTAAAAACAGCGAGCGATTTGTGCTTGCCTTTAATTGGTGTTGGACTTTTTTATTCTGAAGGTTATTTTCGCCAAAATTTAAATAAAGAAGGTTGGCAAACTGAAAAATATGATATTAATGATCCTTTTTATTTGCCAATGCAACTTGTTACGGAATCATCTAATAATCCTTTACTAATCGATATAAAAATTAATCAACAAAAAGTTTATGCCCAAGTCTGGAAACTTAATGTAGGAAGAATTCCATTGTATTTGCTTGATACAAACATAAGAGAAAATTCTCCTGAATTTAGACAAATTACATCTAGATTGTATTCCGGCGGTCAGGATCTAAGAATACAACAAGAATTGATTCTTGGAATTGGCGGAATCAAAGTACTAAATAAACTAAATATAAATCCCGCTGTTTATCATTTAAATGAAGGCCATTCAGCATTTCTGACTTTAGAAAGAGTAGCTCAATTCACTCAAAAAGGTTTAACATGGCAAGAAGCATTACTCGCAACAAAAGGAACACAAGTGTTTACAATTCACACACCTGTCCCTGCTGGAAATGATGCTTTTCCTATTCCTTTGCTTGGAAAATATTTGGGAAATATTAAAGAAACATATGGTATACCAGATGATGACTTTTATCAATTAGGTCGACTTCCTGATAATTTTTCAGAATTTTCTATGCCTGTATTTGCTTTAAAAACAAGTGGGCATCGAAATGGTGTTAGCCAATTACACAAAAAAATATCTAAAAAAATATGGAAACAACTTTGGCCAAGTTTACTTGAAAACGAAGTTCCTATTCAAGGGATCACAAATGGCGTACATATTCGAACTTGGATTTGTAATGAATTAGTTGAATTATTTGATTTTTATTTGGGTAAAGGGTGGGATGCCAAACTTGCTGATCCCGTTATTTGGAAAAGAGTTGAAAACATTCCAAGTACAGAACTTTGGAATGTACATTTGAATAGAAAAAGTAGATTGTTATCAAATATCCCAAATTGCAATTTTTCAAGCGAATATTTAACAATAGGCTTTGCAAGAAGATTTGCTAGTTATAAACGTGGTCATCTTATTTTTAGAAATATTAATAGACTGAAAAAAATTCTCCAAAATTCTGAACGGCCTATCCAATTAATTATTTCTGGAAAAGCACATCCAGCTGATCATTTAGGCAAAGAAATTATTCAAAAAGTTGTTCAATCAATTCAAAAAGAAAATTTATCTGCAAATATTTTATTCTTAGAAAATTATGACATGCATATTGCTCAAAAATTAGTTCGAGGTGTTGATGTTTGGTTAAATAATCCTATCAGACCACTAGAAGCATCTGGAACTAGCGGAATAAAAGTTGCAATTAATGGTGGATTAAATTTATCAATTTTAGATGGATGGTGGGATGAAGCATACGAACCTGATTTAGGTTGGAGTATAGGTAACAGAGAAGAAATTCATGATGAATTTCAACGCGACGATAAAGATGCTGAAAGTTTATATGATAAATTAGAATTAGAAATTGCCCCTTTATACTATAGCAATAAAATACCGGTTGAATGGATTGAGAAAATGAAAAAATCCATTGCTATTTTAATACCAAAATTTAGCTCACATCGAATGCTAAATGACTATATTAAAAAATCATACAAACCAGCTTCGATATTTCATGAAAATTGGTCTTTTCATTCTAACGACCAAATTGAGTCCTTGAAGCAGCATATAAATAATGTCCAAATATTAAAAGAAAATTGGAAGCAAGTTTCAGTTGCTAAAATTGAGTTAAAACCATCAGATACCGTTATTGTTGGTGAAAACGTTACTTTAATAGTTGAATTATTTTCACCATTTCCTGAAGCATGGTTAGAGGTAAATCTAGTTTTAGAAAGTTCCGATAATTTTCACATATTTCATAATCAGAAAGATTTAAAATTAAAATGTATAGAGAGTGACCAGCATAATCATCACTTTCTTTACAAAATAGATTTAGAAACAATGAATCCAGAAATTAGAACTTACACAATTAGAATTTGTCCAAATCCCATAATATTTCCAGAACATCTTGATTTGGATTTAGTCGCAAGGTAAAAGATAAAAATCTTATTTTGACAAATTTAGTGGTGAATTATGAAAATACTAATGTTAGGTTGGGAATATCCTCCAGTAATATCTGGTGGTTTAGGTACAGCAACGGAAGGTTTAGTGCAAGCACTCATTTCTATGGGGCATAAAATAACTTTAGTTTTACCAAATTATCCTCATCGTTTGCAAACAAAAAATCTCACAATTGTTAGTCCAGAAAATCCTTTTGATATTGCAAAAAATAAAGATAATAATAACATAGATATTTCATTAAGTAATACAAAACTAAATATAGAATCTTCACTAAATGAAACCTATAAAGAAATTTCAGAAATAGTTGAAAAAAAATCTATTGAAACATTAAATTCCCATTATAATTATGTAATAAATAAAAAAGAGCTTACTAGTAAAGAAAAAAATATCGTAAAATTAAAATTTAATGAATATCAAAATTATCTTCATGAATTAAAATTAAATAGCAATAATAATTTTGAAAAAAAGGATAAAATAAATTATAATTTTTCAGCTAACTGTAATGTTAATGAAAAATGTTACATTTTAGGTTTACTTGCACTTGATATTTTAGAAAAAGACGCTGACTATCAAGTCATACATGCACATGACTGGATGTCATTTACTGCAGCAAAAATGATTAAAGAAATTTATAATATTCCTCTTGTTGTACATATTCATTCAACAGAATTGGATCGTTCTGGTGAAATCGATAATAATAAAGAAATTTTACAAATTGAACAAATAGGAATTCAATTATCTGATTTAGTAATAACTGTTTCAGAATTTACTAAACATTTAATTGTTGATAAATTTCATACTCCTGCCGATAAAATTAAAGTTGTTTATAATGCTAATAATAGTCAACATTTAATTAATAGTAGTGATCCAGAAAACACTTTACATAATGTAACAAATGCAAAACTGCCGGTAGTAACTTTTGTTGGAAGAATAACTTTTCAAAAAGGACCTTCTTATTTTGTATTTGCAGCAGAAAAGGTTTTAAAATTTAATCCAAATGTTATATTTAAAGTTGTAGGAACTGGAGATTTATTGCCTGCAATGAAACAATTAACTTGGGAATTAGGAATAGATAAACATTTTCAATTTGAAGGTTTTTTAAATGCTCAAGGTGTTCAAAAGACATTACAAGACTCAGATATTTTTATTATGCCAAGTGTTTCAGAACCTTTTGGAATTGTTGCGCTTGAAGCTATTGCTCAAAATATTCCAGTAGTTATTTCAAAACAATCTGGTGTTTCTGAAGTATTAAATCATGCATTAAAAGTTGATTTTTGGGATACAGATCTTATAGCAGATAGAATTATCAGTTTATTAAAGTACCAGTCAGTAAGATCTGAAATGATAGAAAATTCACTAAAAGATCTTGATAATCGAACTTGGTTAAATTCAGCAAAAATTTTGCTTGAAGCTTATAAAGAAATTAATTGAAAGGAAAGTTAAATGGTTGCAATATGCTTTTATTTTGAAGTACATCAGCCTTTTAGAATTAATCATTATCGAATAAAAGAAATAAATAAACATAAGCCTTATTTTAATTCTGAATCAAATGAACAAATATTCCAAAAAGTAGCAAAAAAATGCTACTGGCCCGCTGGATTACTATTTGCATCGTTATTAAAAAACTTTCCTGAAAATTTCAAAATTTCATTTTCAATGTCTGGTACATTCCTTGAGCAATGTGAATTGTATGATAAAAAACTTCTTGAACTGTATCAAGATATTTTAAGTCTCCCTAATACAGAAATTATTTGTGAAACTTCACATCATAGCTTAGCTTCCTTATATGATGAAGAGGAATTTTATGCACAAGTAGATAGACAAAAACAAAAAATATTTGAGCTATTTTCTAAAGTACCAACAACTTTTAGAAATACAGAATTAATCTATTCAAATAGAATTGGAAATTTAGTTTCCAATTCGGGCTTTAATATTTGTCTGTTGGAAGGTTGGGATCCCTTTCTTCCTGATGGTTGGAATCCGCACCATGTTTTTCATCATCCCGAAAATCACAATTTAAAATTGTTGCCAAAAAGCTATAAACTATCTGACGATCTTGCATTTCGTTTTTCAAATAGAGCTTGGGCAGAATGGCCATTAACCGCAGACAAATATAAAATTTGGTTTGAGAAACTGCTCGATGGAAGTCATGAATTTGTTGGTTTATTTATGGACTATGAAACATTTGGGGAACACCAATGGGCTGAAACAGGTATTTTTGAATTTTTAGAGCATTTTATAACGAATATGACTCATGATCAAAGATTTGAATTTTTAACTGTATCTGAAGTAGCAGCTAAATTTCAATCAAGAGCTTCCATGAGTGTTGATAGACCTCTGAGTTGGGCTGATACTGAAAGAGATATTTCTGCATGGTTAGGTAACAGAATTCAAGAAGATGCCATTCAAAAAGCTTATAAACTAAAATCTCAGGTTTATGCACTTAACGATCCACAAATTTTAGAAGAATGGCGGAAACTTTTAACTAGTGATCACTTTTACTATATGTGTATCAAATGGTCTAATGATGGAGATGTTCATAAGTATTTCAGTCCTTTTGACAGTCCATATGAAGCCTACCTTGATTATGTAAATATATTGGAAGATTTAGAATGCAAATGTAACAAACTTTACCAAGCTAAAATTAAAAGTTATGAAAGAAATATTCATCGACATGCTGCGGGAGATATTTCAGTATGCGAGAAAACTACTCCAGTATCACAGCCTCAGAAAAACTTCTCGCCTGCCTTGGAGAAGACGGCCAACTAAAAGGACTCTTTTGGCCTTATAAAGATAGTAGACATTCTCATCTTGAATTTGCAATTTGTGGTTTTGCTATTAATGGAGAAAGTATTTGGCTAGATCCATTAAGAGATCAGCTGCAAATTCAATTTTGTCCAGATGAAAAAATTGTAATTTCAAGTTGGGAAGTTAAGCATCCAAAGTTTTTTGGTGCAGTTGTAAAGAAAAAAACATTAGCTGTTCATGAATCTGTTGTTGAAAAATGGGAATTGACTGTTCCGAAAGAATTAAGTAGTTGTAAAATTAATTTATGGTTACTTTCATCTTGGAATATTTGCTCTGAAAAAAGATTTCAATCAGTATATACAGAAACAGGCGAAGATATGATTTTTGCTTATTCTAAAGATATTTGGGTAGGAATTGGAGCATGTAATGGTTCTTTTTATTCCCACTTTCAAGCTGTAAGGGCTATTCAAAGTAACAGTTTTTCAACCCTTGGTGAAATAGTTGATCATTTTTTACTAGAACCAAATAAGTTTAGAAGAATTGAAATGGGAAAAGTATATGCCGCTGCTTGCACACAGCCATTTGTTTTTACCAGATCAAATGACAATTACTACGAAGGTAAAGTAACAATTTTTTATGGTTTTGGCAAAAATCAAGAAGAATTGGAATATAGACTTTCATTATATTTTGATAATAATGCCTTAGAAAAAGAAGTGAATGAAACAATAGAAAAGTTACAGAAGAACTCTAATTTAAAACTAAAAAATTTGAACTTTCAAGAAAAAAGAAACTATCTTAAAACTGTTTCTCTTTATGTTTTACAATCTTTAACTGATCAATCAAGCGGTGGTATAATAGCTGCTCCGGAATGCGATCCTGATTTCAAACATAGTGGAGGATATGGATTTGTTTGGCCAAGGGATGCTGCTTTTTGTGCTTTATCTTTAATAAAGTGCAAGGAATTGGATTTGGCAAAAAAAATTCTTTTATTTTTAGCAAAAACACAAAATCATCATTCTGACTATTTTCAAAGATATGATATTCAAGGAAACAAAGCTCCGAGTTGGTGTGAATTACAGGCTGACCAGCTGGGTTTAGTTATTTGTGCAGCTATCGAATATTTACAATATGAAAATAACATTCTACTTCTAGAATTAATTAAAAAAGGTACTCAAAAATTAATTCATGATTTTTCTGAAAAAGGATCTTTGCAAAATAGTTTTGATTTATGGGAAGAATGTTATGGCTTACATTTCTATGCGCATGCAGCAGCATATTCTGCCTTATCTCGATCTGTTTCATTACTCCCAGAACTTGCAGAGCAAATTCAACAATCTTTAAAAATATGTAAAAATTTTTGTTTTCATTACTTATTTGTGGCAAAACAAAAACGATTTGCTCGGACAGTTGATCCTCATAGCAACAGAGACCTCCAAGCTGATATTTCATTATTGTCTTGTATTTTTCCATTTAATGATTTTCCAATTGAAGATGACATAAAAATTTCTATTTTTGAATTTTGTTATGATAAACTAACTACTAAAATAGGAACCTTAAGATACGAGAACGATCACTACATAGGAGGTAACAGCTGGGTTTTAGCTGGATTTTGGATGTCACTTGCTGCTTTTGAATTAACAAAAATTCAACCATCAATGCAAGAATTAGCAGAGGAAATTTTTAAAAAATCCATTGATCTTAGTAATGAAGCCGGCTTTTTTCCCGAACAAGTTGATTCAGTAACAGGAAAACCTATTTGGATAGTACCATTAGCTTGGAGTCACGCTTTTTACTTATGGGCAAATGAAATTTTTAACTTAACAAAGGATTAAGAATGCATAAATTTTTATCTATTCTTTTTTTTCTCTTCCTAAATATTGGAAATGCTTTTGCTGGTGAAAAAGATATTGTGGTTGTTGAAAGTTATTCCCAAAATATAAAATGGGATGTTGATTATGCAAATGAAATTAAGAAAATTTTAGGCAAAGATTATAAATTAACGTTTTTTGAAATGAATACAAAAGTTCTTCCACCATCAGAACATGAAGGCATGGGAAAAAAAGCATGGGCATTAATTGAAAAAATAAACCCAACTTTAGTTGTTGTAGGAGATGATCCTGCTTTGAAGTATGTTGGTCCTCCTTTAGAACAAAATCAAATAAGAACTGTTTATTTAGGCATCAATGACAATCCAAGAATTTATTTTTCTCAAGAACCTAAATATGTTACTGGTGTTTTGGAAAGACCTTTAATAAAAAGATCTGCTGCATATATTAAAAAAATATTACCTAATGCCAAAAAAATGCTTATCCTTTTTGATAAATCAAGAACATCTCAAATTATAGATAAAGATTTCTTTAATAATCAAAAATCTATTTCAATTTCAGATATTACTTATGATATTGCTTTAATTGATCAATATAGTGATTGGAAAAAAATTATTAGTAAAGCGAACAAAGAATACGATGCCATAATATTAGGTATTTATTACTCTGTCTTTGAAGATAAAAAATATGTAGATCATGAACAACTTATAAAATGGTCAGAAAAAAACTCTAAAAAACCAATATTTGCATTTTGGGATTTTGCTGTAGGGAAAGAAAAAGCAATTGGAGGTTTAGTATTAACAGGAGCAAGTCAAGGCAAAGCTGCAGCTGAAATAGCTTTGCAATTACTTAATGATCCAAAAAAATTACCAAATTCAATTTATCCTTTATTTTTACAAGAAGGTAAATTTATTTTTAGTAAAACAGAACTAAAAGCAAAAAACATAACTCTACCGAAAGATATACTAGACGATACTATCTTTGTTGATTAATAGAATTGACCTCATTTAATTTTTTTACTACAAACACAACTGCGTTTATGTATTGAGAATAAAGCTAAAATTGTACGAGAAATTAAATGAATCTTTTTTCTGCAAAAATTACTGACTTATCGCACCTTGTCACAGAACAATCTCCCACATGGGATAATGTCTCTATTAAATTAACAACTCATTATGAATCTATAACAGAAAATTCAGACGCTAAATTTAAGATACAGTGTTTAGAAACCCCTATGGGAATTGGAACACATATTGATTTGCCAAATCATTTAAATAAAAATTTAACGACTGCAGATAAATTTAATATTGATCAGCCATTTTATGATACTTATGTCATTAAATTATCGCATTTTATGCAAGAAAATTTTAAAATCAGTCTTCAGCATATTCATGCATTCGAAAAAAAATATGGCACAATTAAAGCTAATAGTTTAATTTTTTTTTATACTGGATGGGATCAATTTTGGGAAAATGCCGAGAGGTATCGAAACAATTTAATATTTCCAAGTATTTCCCCAGAAGCAGCAAAATATTTAGTAGATAGAAATATTGCAGGAATAGGTATCGATACCTTATCTCCCGATGCCGGAAATAGTATGTTCGAAGTTCACCAAGAAATGCTGCAAAACGGAAAATTTATCTTAGAAAATGTTGCTAATTTAAGTTTAATTCCTGAGATAAATGCAAAAACTTTAGTTTTGCCTCTTAAATTATCAAACGCTACAGAATCGCCTATTCGCCTGATAGCACTACATGAATAATATGTAATCCATATCAAGAGTATTTGCACTCAAAGCAAGAACAATTGGTAAATATTTAAAAAGATAGTAATACATTTCTTTTCCTCAGTTGCAAAAATGCAATTCATTATTGCAAGAAATTTTTTAAATTTTAAGTAAATCTATTTATTTTAAGCATATTTTAATCTAATTTTAAGAAAAGTACAGTGTACTAAGTTCTAAATGCTGAAAATGCGAATAACTGTCATTTTTTTTTCACTCATGAATATCAAAATAAAAATGTTAGAATTACTGAAACCGAATTTTAAATGAAAGAAAGGACAGTTATGAAAATTTCAAAATTTGTTTTTTACCCACTAAGTTTTCTTTTAGCCTTGTTCATTCATTCTGTTACTTTTGCAGCAACTAAAATTAAATTAGTTACAGAAAACTATCCTCCTTTTAATATGGAAGAAAGTGGAAAAATAGTTGGAATGTCCACTGATATTTTAAAAGAGCTATTAAAAAGAGAAAATATTGAATATAGCTTAGAACTTTTTCCTTGGGCTCGCTCTTATAAAATGGGTATGGAAGAAAAAGACACTGTTGTTTATTCCACAACAAGAACACCGGAAAGAGAAGCTTTATTTAAATGGGTTGGTCCTTTAGTTTCAAATGACTGGGTGTTTTTTGCAAAAAAAGGAAGCTCAATAAAAATAAATAGTTTAGACGATGCCAGAAAATATTCCGTTGGTGGTTACAATGGTGATGCTACTTCAGAGTTTTTATTAAAAGAAAAGTTTGAAAAAGGTAAAAACTTACAACTAGCAACAAACGACAAACAAAATGCATTGAAACTTGAGGCTGGCCGTATTGACCTATGGGCTACTGGCTCACAACTAGGCCCATGGATTGCTAAAACCGAAAAGACCGGCAAAGTGGTTCCACTTTATACCTTCAAAAAGACTGAAATGTATGCAGCTTTTAATAAGGATTTCGATGCCGCTTTAATTAAAAAATTAAACGATGCTCTAGACAAAATGAAAAAAGAAGGATTTGTCAATAAAATATATGACAAGTATAGGTAATATATAGATTAATTTCACCATTCTCCCATTCCCTACTCTCTCAAATTTTATCCTTCCCCATAAAAAATTCTTTTTTATTTCTTTTTCCCTCTTTTGAATAACCCTTGTACGGTAACAGATTTACGGGTAAGAAAAGGAGCTGCTCAGGCATTTTCCTGTTTTTAAGAAACAAGCTGTTCAAATGATTGGTAAGAGGTTCATAAAATGCGTTCATTAAAATATGATGTTGTCGTTGTTGGTGGTGGTCATGCAGGCTGTGAAGCTGCTTTGGCGGCAGCCCGTATGCAACAAAAAACACTCCTCATAACAATGAGTATCGATCGCATCGGGCAAATGTCATGCAACCCTGCCATAGGCGGCACCGCAAAAGGTCATTTAGTTAAAGAAATCGATGCTTTAGGCGGAGAAATGGGTGCAGCCATCGATAAAACTGGTATCCAATTTCGTATTTTAAATAAAAGCAAAGGACCTGCTATTTGGTCTAGCCGTGCGCAAGCTGATATGGATCTTTACCGTAGTTATATGCGCAAAACTTTAGAAGATACTGATAATCTTGATATATTACAAGACACTGTCGCATCTTTACTCATTGAAAATGATCAAGTGCAAGGTGTTAAAACAAATCTTGATCAACTTATTCATTCGAATTGTGTTGTATTAACTACTGGAACATTCCTAAATGGTCTCATTCATATCGGTGAAAGAAGAATCACGGCGGGAAGAGCTGGAGAGCCTGCTAGCATTGAACTCGCAGAAGCATTAAAAAACTATGGTTTTCAAGTGGGAAGAATGAAAACGGGGACTACACCAAGACTTGATGCCCGTTCGATAGATTTTAGCAAATTAGAAAGACAAGACAGCGATCCTGATTTTGTTCCTTTTAGCATGCGGACTAAAAGCATGCCGCAAGAGTTAGTTCCCTGTTACATTACTCATACTAATGAAAAAACTCATGAAGTAATTAAGAGCCATATGCATTTATCTCCACTATATAGTGGAATTATTACTGGCATAGGTCCTCGTTATTGCCCAAGTATAGAAGATAAAGTAGTTAAATTTCCTGATAGACTAAGCCATCAAATTTTTATAGAACCAGAAGGTTATCAAACTCATGAAATTTATCCAAATGGAATCAGCACAAGTCTACCTATTCATGTTCAAGAAGCTTTTTTAAAAACCATTCGTGGATTTGAAAATGTTGTTATTATGAAACCTGGATATGCAATTGAATATGATTATGTTCAACCTACTGAACTACATCCAACTTTAGAAACTAAAAAAATTGGCAATTTGTATTTTGCTGGACAACTAAATGGCACTACTGGTTACGAAGAAGCTGCTGCACAAGGCTTAATTGCCGGAATTAATGCAGCTTTAAAAGCACAAAATAAAAAGCCATTTATTCTAAGTCGGGCTGAAAGTTATATTGGTGTCTTGATAGATGACCTTACCACATTAGGTACTAATGAACCTTACCGGATGTTCACAAGTCGTGCAGAAAATAGATTAAAATTAAGAGAAGATAATGCAGAAGCTCGCCTAACCAATTACGGAAAAGAACTAGGGCTTATTTCCGATACAATTTTTGCTGAATTTAAAGAGAGAATCGACAAAATTGAATTTGAAAAAGCACGAATTAAAAGTATTTGGTTAAACCCTACACCTGAATTCAACGCTAAATTAACAGAATTTGGTTTACCAGAATTATCAAATAACGTTACATTAGAAGCTTATTTAAAGCGTCCAGAAACAAACATCCGTAATTTAAAAGAAGCTGGTTTAGTTTCTGATTTTGATTTAAGAATTCTTAGATGTTTAGAAATTGAAGTTAAATACGATGGTTATATCAGACGGGAAGAAGTTTTAAGTGATAAATTAAAAACTTTTGATCATGTTTGGATCCCTAAAGAATTTAATTATCATTCTGTTAGTGGTTTATCTAGAGAAGTCGTTGAAAAATTAAAAAAGCACAACCCAAGCACTTTAGGTCAAGCTTCAAGAATCAGCGGTATTACACCAGCAGCAGTTACTTTATTGCATACTATGATAGATAGAGAAAGAGCTGTAAAGAAAGCTCCAATTGTTAATGAAATTTTTACTAATTAACAAAATTAAGCAGAAAATAATTTACAATTCATCGTTAATCTTTAATTAAATTCACTCATATTGTTACATAAAATTAAATATTAATTATTAAAAAAAATGCTAGAATTTATCAATATTATAATATAAATAATTTGATACTTTTGGAGGCGGTTTTGACTACTAATATCGATATTCAAAGAAAATTAGCATTTACAAATTTTTGCAACTATGTAAAAAATAATGATATTATTATATTAGGAGAAAGTCATTCTGAAAGCTCACCCGCTTTTAATATACTTATCGATTATTTTTTGCATCTTTTTTCAGAAAATGAAAATATTGATTACAGCGAATACTGTATATTTTTAGAAGGTTTACCAAGATATTATTACAAACCGAATCATCTTCCCGAAATTATTTCATCGCATCAATTTTTTTCATGGATTTTTTATTATTTTGGAATAGATATTCGTGGTTTGGAACATCAAAATCACTTAAAAGAAAGAATTGAAAACGCAAAAAATGCTGTGTTGCATAAAAAATCAATCAATTCAAATCGAAATTTTAATCCCGTTACAAATGACGAAGATGATGATTTTACTAAAAGATCAATTATGACAAAAAGAATCCTAAAAAGTAATGATTTTTCTGAGACTATAAATCAAGTAATTTCAAATAAACAATATAAAAAAATATTTATCATTTGTGGTTCTGTCCATGGAATAGATATGCAATTTAATTTTGATAGATATCTTCTAGAAAAAACATTCTACGGTATAAATTTTCCAAAAAATAAATTAAAAATAATTAAGCTTCTTCTAGATGAATTAAAAGAAAATAGATCACTAAAAATTAACGATGATTTTAATTTACATAAAAAAATAGCATTAGAAGACCCAATTTCTCTTCCTAGAAATTTTAATTTATCATATAGAGGTTTTTATGACTACAACATTTATTACCCAGATGCAAAAAACAATTTAGCTTTTTTGGTTATTAATAAATTATTCTCTAGTTATCTTTGGAATTATAAAATAATGAGTACATTTTTCGATACTAATATTTATGAAATAAAAACTTTTTATGAAATTCAGCAAGAAAGAAAAATAGTTATTTACTCTTTACCAAAAATATTTACTGAAAATCAAAAACTATACAATTCTATATATAGATACAAAATTGTGAAAATAATTGAAAAAAATGAAAAATATTTTAATCTAAATTATCTTAAAGATTGGAATCCAATTCCTGACAGAGGGTTAGTATTAAGAACTACCAATAAATTATTAGATAAACAAAAACAAAATCCTAAAAATTTTATTGAAGAAAAAAAACATAAGTTTAATATTTTTAAATAAAATAATCTTCTCTTAAATTTATAATTGTATTTATAGATTACTTGCTACCAATTTTCTTTTTTATGGAAAGCAACTACTGTTTCAAATCGTTTATCAGGAAATGGAAATGGAGGTATTCTAGAATCAATTTCAAAATTAAAGTACTTTCCATAGTATTCATATGTTCGTTTTTGTCCAGTAGCTACAATACCCGCAGCTCCTAATTTGTAAGCATTTTCTATGCATTTTCTAGTTATTTCCTTACCAAGATCATTTCCAATATACTCTTTGGCAACCCACAAACCCCTTAATTCAAAAAAATTCTTTTTTTCTGTAATGTATTTTCTAAATTCCTCTGGTAAATAACTTTCATCATGTTCTAGTGGTAATACTTTTTCTAAACTTCGTTGATATATTCTAGCTCCACCAACTAATTTTTTCTCAGAGTTAAATGCTAAAACTGCATATGCTTCTGGATAAACTAAATAGTCAATTTTTGAAAAGATAACTCCTTTTATTCCTGCATTTTCTAAGGCCTCAATTTGGCCACCTATTAATTCATCAATACACTTCGTATGACTTAAATTCACAAAATGCAGATCAACAAGCATAAATTCCTCCTTATAAAGTTAAAAAAATTTTAAATAATGTAACACAAAAAAAATTGACATCCAGAAATTTTAAAATTTTTTATTTTTATTTATATTATTTAATTTTTTTTTATAATAATATTAAATATTTTTTATTTTAACATATATTTCAACTTGTAAATAATTTTAATAAATTAAAATTTTCTATCTCCTTCTTCTTTTTTACATCTTTATCTACTATAAAGTGAATGTTTATTTCAAAAAATTTAGGAGTTAACTATGAACAAAATGGACTGGGTTTCTTGTAAAGCTAAGTTCAAGATTCAAAAAATTCAATGGCAAAATATTTTACTATTATTACTAAATATTACATTAATTTTTATATCTTTTTACTTCCAAGACAATTTTTATTATTTTCCTATCAAAATTTTAACTCTAACTTTAGCCCTACTACAAATTTATTTGTTACTGCATGAGGCAACTCATTATAAAATAGTAAATAATAATATCCTAAGCGAAGTCATTGCACATGTTTTAGGTTGGCTCATTTTTTTGCCATTTCTAGCTCGCAAACGCTCACATTTACTCCACCATTCTTGGACTGGTCATCCTATAGGAGATCCTGCTAATAAAAGACTCATTCAAAGATTTTCAGTTATAAATCATCGTCAAAGAAAAATTTTAGAATTCATTTGGCGCAGTTGGCTTCCACTTTTAGCCCTAAATGACAGAATTGGTCTTTGGAGAGACGCTTTTCTCCAAAGAAAAAACTTAAATAGTTCAAAGGAAATTAAAAAAGAAATATTTTTTATATATCTTTACATAATTTTTTATATTCTATTTTTTATTTTTCTTATTCAACAAAATCTTTTTCTTTCATTTATTAAAATTTATGCTCCTGCATTTTTTTTCTTGTTATTTTTAGAAGAACTGGCAAATGGACCACATCATGCAGAAACCCCGCTATTAAACGAAACAGATCGTTCACTACCATATTGGGAACAACAAGTTGTTACGCATTCATGTAAAAGCATTCCAATTTGGTCTAATTACATATTGCTAAATTTTAATTTACATAATGCCCATCATTATATACCATGGGCTCCATGGTATGAATTAAAAAAAATTCACAATGAAATGATTAAAATAGATCCAAATATAGAAAAGAACCGAGTATATAATGAAATTACTTGGTCCATTAAAAACAGGAAAAAACCTTTACTTAATATAATGGGGCACTATTTTAATAAAATAAAAAATTAATTTATTTTTTATATTTTATTATTTTGTGTAATAATATTAAACTTTACTTAAATTCAACTTTATAACAACCCGCCATTTAAATTTGCAGGAACAGATTCTTTTATTTTTTTAGGTGGAGGCAATTTCCAAGAATCAAGTTCAGCACAAAACTTTGGATAATCAGGAAGCAATTTTAATACTTTATTTTGCAATAGTTCTTCCCTTAAGTTAGAAACATAACGATTGTTATAATCATGCCCAGGATAGATTAAAGTATCTAAAGATAATTTACTAATTTTCGTTAATGAAAGAAACATATCTTGATTGCTTCCTTGTTGAAAATCAGTCCTTCCACATGATCCTATAAATAAACAATCACCTGTGCACAATCTATTATCAGCAACTAATAAGGACATAGAATCATTAGTATGCCCTGGGGTATGTATAGCCTTTAGAGAAATTTTTCCGACCATTAATTCTTCATTATCTTGCATTTTTTTAGCTTTATATTGAATATTAGCTTGATTACTTATAACAGCAATTGCTGCGGGATATTTTTTTTGGAGCAAATTAATTCCAGTAACATGATCGGCATGAACATGTGTTTCAATAATAAACTTAAGTGTTAATTTATTTTCTTCTATAAATTTGATATATTCTTCAACATTTTCGAATACTGAATCTATTATTGCAATTTCATTACTATCTCCAGTTAAATAAGTATAAGTTGAACTTACTTCATCTTTAAATTGCTTAAATATAAAACTCATACATTCCCCACTAATAAGTAACAATAATTAAAAATGACAAACTGGTCCTATCCCTTTTCCAATTTTATACATAGAACCTTTTTGGATACATTGAAAAATATATTCTTTGGCTAAATAAAATGCTTTTTCTATATTTTCTTCTTTCGCCAAATGGACCGCCAATGCAGCTGAAAAAGTACAACCAGTTCCATGCGTATTTTGGCTTTTAATTCTTTCAGTTTCAAGCCATACTTTTTTTATTCTATTTTTTTCTTGCATAACTAAACAATCAGCACTAAAAACTTGCGATGAAAAATGCCCTCCTTTAATAATGACTGCTTGCATTCCATAATTTAGAAGATCCTCGCCAGCCTTTTCCATGTCATTTTTAGTTGATATTGAATACCCTAATAAATATTCAGCTTCAGGAATATTGGGGGTAATAATATTAACTTGTGGTAGTAAATTTTTTTTTAAAGCAGAAATTGCTTCGGGTGAGATTAATTCATAATTATTTTTTGATAACATTACAGGGTCTAAAATTATATTTGAACAATTATATTTTTTAAGACATTTAACAACACAATCAATGATATCTGCAGAAAAAAGCATTCCAATTTTTATCGCATCAGTTCCTATATCATTTAAGATGGAATGAAATTGTTCTGCAATAAATTCAGAAGGAATTTCATGAATAGAAGTGACCCCTAATGTATTTTGTGCAGTTAATGCAGTAAGAATACTCATACCATAACATTCAAAATGTTGAAATGTTTTTAGGTCAGCTTGAATACCAGCCCCTCCACTACAATCGGAACCCGCAATCGTCAATAAACGCTTGTATTCTTTAAAAGCAAAATTTTTTTCTTGCATCTGGACATCCTTCAATGGAACAGTTATACGTGCATCGGAGATCACCAGGGGAGTCCATTTTGGACTGAGATTGCTTTAATTAGCTAGACTCTTGGAACCTGATCTGGATTATACCAGCGTAGGAAGAGTGATAAGAATTGTTAAAACATATATTTTCCCAAAATTCCATAATTTATATATACACCTATTTACGGAATTTCAGTTTCCTCAATTTTGTAATAAAACATTTTTTTCACTTAAAATCTATTTCTATTGCTGGATTTCAAAATATTTTTTATTTTAAAGGAATCCAAGTATGGAGTTATTTTCAAATATTAATGCGTATGATCTTTTTAAAGACAGACCTCAAAGTAAAAAAGAATATATAAAAAGTAATTTATTTTCTGATGTTAATGTTCCTTTTCGTGAAATTACTTTAATGGGAAATAAACAAAAAGATAAGCCACAACATTTATACGTTTATGATTCAGCAGGAGCTTACTCAGATAAAGACGTTAACATTAATATTTCCGAAGGTCTTCTACCAATAAGAAAACAATGGCTATTAAATAGAAAACCTTTTCAACAATGCTCCACGCAAATGGCTTATGCAAAAAGAGGAATTATAACTGAAGAAATGGAATATGTTGCAATTCGTGAATCCAATCAAAATTTACATTTAAGAAAAGAAAATTTAGAAAGAGAAAATAGATTAAATAAAAATTTAGCAAATTCACCCTTGCCGAAAAAAATCACCCCTGAATTTGTAAGAAACGAAATAGCACAAGGTCGAGCTATTATTCCTGCCAATATCAACCATCCAGAGCTTGAACCTATGATAATTGGAAGATCTTTTTATACAAAAGTAAATGCTAATATTGGAAATTCTGCTATTCAATCCTCGATTGAGGGAGAAATTGAAAAGTTACTTTGGTCATTACGTTGGGGTGCTGATACCGTAATGGATCTTTCAACAGGTAAAAATATAAAAGAAACTCGAGAATGGATTCTTCGAAATTCACCAGTTCCCATTGGTACCGTTCCTTTATATCAAGCATTAGAAAAAGTTGGGGGAATTGTTGAAGATTTGAATTGGGAAGTATTTAAAGAAACAATTTTAGAACAAGCAGAACAAGGTGTTGACTATTTTACAATTCATGCTGGTATTTTATTACCTTATGTTTCTTTAACAAAAAATAGAATGACAGGAATTGTTTCGCGAGGCGGAGCAATCATGGCTAGATGGATGACAAAGCATCATAAAGAAAATTTTCTTTACACACATTTTAATGAACTCTGCGAAATTATGAGATACTACGACATTTCATTTTCTTTAGGAGACGCTTTACGCCCTGGTTCCATAGCAGATGCCAATGATGAAGCCCAATTTGCTGAATTAAAAACTTTAGGTGAATTAACTAAACAAGCTTGGAATTTAGATGTGCAAACGATGGTTGAAGGACCTGGTCACATTCCTATGCATTTAATCCAAGAAAATATGGACATGCAATTAAAACACTGCCATGAAGCGCCTTTTTATACTCTTGGGCCCCTTACGACAGATTTTGCTCCGGGCTACGATCACATTACAAGTGCCATAGGTGCTGCACAAATAGGTTGGTATGGTTGCGCTATGCTTTGTTATGTTACACCAAAAGAACATTTAGGTTTACCAAATAAAGATGATGTAAAACAAGGTTTAATTGCTTATAAAATTGCAGCACATGCTGCCGATTTAGCGAAAGGTCATCCCGCTGCTAGAGCTTGGGATGATGCACTCTCCTATGCGCGTTTTAATTTTCATTGGGAAGATCAATTTAACCTAGCTTTAGATCCGCAAACAGCTAAAAATCATCATAATGAAAGTTTACCGGAAGAAAGAAACCTGCATACACCATATTGTTCTATGTGTGGACCTCGTTTTTGCTCTATGCGCATCAGTTCCCAAATTTATAATTCAAATCAAACGTAAGGGATAAAAAGTGAAAATTGCTATCATAGGGGCAGGTATCTTGGGACGCATGTTAACAATTGATTTTTCGTTACTTGGTCATTTTGTTACTTTATTTGAAAAAGACGACAATTTTTCAACAAAATCTAGTTGTGCCACTGCTGCTGGAATGCTTACTCCATGGTCAGAAATTTTGGAAAGTTCGGAACTAGTTTTTAAATTAGGTGTGCAATCGTTATCAAGATGGGAAGGAATTTTAAAAATAATAAATGCAGAAGATATTTTGTTTAATTGTGGATGTTCACATTTGGTAGCAGCTTCTGATAAAGCTAAAATTGCTTATTTATTGAAATATATTTCTAATAAAGACCCAAATTTCATTCCAATAGAAATGAACTCAATTTTATTACGGAAGTTTTTTAATAGAAGTAAACAAAATTTTCAATATGGTTTTTATATTCCCAATGAAAAGTGTCTTGACCCTCGAATTTTTATTAAAAAAAGTAAAGAATATTTCTTAAGTAATAAAAATATTTCATTTCATTTCAATACACAAATTAAGAAAGAAAATATTGATAATAATTGCTTAAAAATACTAGATAAGAAATATGATTTAATTATAAATACAACAGGATTTCATGCTAAAGAAAATCTTAATAATTTAATAAGAGGTGTGAGGGGTTCTCTCATTCTTGTAAAAGCAACTCAAGTTAAAATAGACTGCATTGTTAGACTAAGTCATTTTCGTTATCCGATTTATATAGTACCTAGAGGAAATCAAACATTTATAATTGGTGCGACCTCACAAGAAACAGAATGCCTTGATCCTATGACAATAGCAGATACATTAGAATTATTGAGTATGGCTTGCCAATTTGATTCTGGTTTTTTAGAGGCAAATATTTTAGAGCAAAGGGTAAATCTTCGACCCACTTTCTTAAATTCAGAGCCAAAAATTTTTACACATGAAAATGTATTTTACATAAATGGATTATATCGACATGGAATAACAATTAGTCCTACAATAAGCAAATATTTTACTGAATTTATTCATCACAATTTTAATTTACCAAATAATTTAGATCAATCTATATGGAAAAATTTATGCAACTTTTAAAAGTAAAACTAAATGGGGAAGATAAATTATATTCTCAAATAGACATAACAATTTCTGAAATACTAGAAAAGGAACAAATATCACAAAAAGGGATTGCAATAGCATTAAATAATGTCCTCGTACCAAAAGATAAAATTCTTTCAGTAAAGTTACGAATGCATGACGAAATTGAAATTGTAACACCCTTTGAAGGAGGTTAAATGCTAGAAATATACGGTGAAAAAATAAACTCCCATTTAATTATAGGTACTGCAAGATATCCATCATTAAATATACTAAAAGAAGCAATAATTGCATCTAATTCTAGTATCGTTACACTTGCTTTGAGAAGGCTTTCTCCTGAAAAAAAAGAAAAAAATAACTTTTGGGAAACTATCAAAGAATTAAATGTCAAAATATTACCAAATACGTCTGGTTGTTATGATGCAAAAAATGCAATTAAAACTGCTTTTTTAGCTCGTGAATTATTTGGAACAAATTGGATTAAACTTGAAATTTTTGGTGATAGCTACACGCTGCAACCAAACCCTTTTGAATTACTGAAAGCTACTGAAGAATTAATAAAAAATAATTTTTGCGTTTTTCCTTATATGACCGATGATTTAATCCTTGCTAAAGAATTAGTAAATTTAGGTTGCGAAGTACTTATGCCTTGGGGAGCGCCCATTGGTTCTGGCAAGGGAATAATCAATCCCTATCATTTAAAAATTATGCGCCAACGATTTCCAAATATAAAAATAATTATCGACGCAGGAATTGGAGCTCCAAGCGATGCTGCATTTGCTATGGAATTAGGAATGGATGCTGTGTTGTTAAACTCTGCTATAGCGCAAGCATTTGAGCCTACTCCTATGGCAAAAGCGTTTGCACTTGCCGTTGAAAGTGGCCGCATAGCATATCAAAGCGGCATCATGCCTGAATCAGATTTAGCACAAGCAAGTTCACCCATTCAAGGAGTTCCATTCTACCATGTTTAACAATAATAATCCTTTTTCATTTCATTTTTATCCAATCGTGGATAGCCTTTATTGGTTAAAAAAACTAATAGAAAATAATGTTCCAATTAGTCAGTATCGGGTAAAAAAATCAATGTCTGTTGCATTAGAAGAAGAAATTAAAACAGCAATTGAACTTGCAAAAGCAAATAATCATCTTCTAATAATTAATGACTTTTGGGAGCTTGCAATAAAATATAATGCTTTTGGAGTGCATCTAGGCTTTGAAGACTCATTGATAGCTGATACAAATAAAATTCAACAAAGCGGATTACTTTTTGGACTGAGCACACATGATGAAAAAGAACTAAATCACGCAATTCATTTAGAACCTCAATACATTGCTTTGGGGCCAATTTTTCCAACTACTTCGAAAATAATGCGTTTTTTGCCACAAGGGTATCAGAAAATTTCCGAATGGCGTGAAAAAATTCCTTCTAAAATTAAACTTGTTGCAATTGGTGGCATTGAACTTGCCAATGCTGAAAAAATATATCAATCAGGTGCTAATTGCATCTCGGTTATTAGTGATATTACTAAGGCAAAGAATCCTGATGAAAGACTTCAACAATGGTTAAAGAAACAAAACCTTTTTTAAATTTGCATAAATATTCTAGACAAATCTCTCTTCCATTTATTGGAATTAAAGGCCTGGAAACTATTAAAAAAAGCAAAATTATGATTATTGGTGCTGGTGCTTTAGCTCATAATTGTTGTCAATATTTAGCAAGCTCAGGAATTGGTGAAATTATTATTTTCGATAATGATATTATTGAAGAATCGAATTTACCAAGACAAGTATTGTTTACAAAAAATGATCTAGGTAAAAAAAAAGTAGAAGTTTTATCTAATTACTTAAAAAATCATTTTCCAGAAACAAAAATTAAAACTTATGCTTGCTTTTTTACAAACCAAAGTAATTTTAATTTTCCAAAAAATATTGATTTAATTATTAATGCTAGTGATAATTTTAGAACTAGAAAAAAAATTAACGAATTTTCTATCCAAAATTCTATTAGTTGGATTGATATGGGAGTATTGGCAATGAATGCACATGTTGCTTTATTTCAGCCTGGTCAAGGTTGCTTTTCATGTTTATTTCCAAATATAGAATCTTCAGATGTAAATTGTTCTTTATTTGGTGTATTGCCATCTGTTTGTGGGCTTATTGGTTCTTTTGTTGTCAATGAAGCTATAAAATTTTTGACAAATTTAAAGCAAATTAACGTAAATACTTATTACCAGTTTGATTTTAAAGAAAATAATTTTAAAAAATTTTTTTGGGTAAAAGATCATTCTTGCTATATCTGTAAAAATTCAAAAAAAATTGAAGCAAAAAACGATAATAAAGATAATTTATACTTAATTTCTTATGATGATTTTAAAAATCAATCTAGTTTAAATTCCGTCAAAATAAACTTCAATATTTGGCATGAAAAGCATGAACAGTTTGATTTAGATTTTAATATTAGTGAAAAACTTTTTCAATCAATTTTAAATAGCAATATAAAGTTAATAAAATCTATCTTAAATGAACAAAAAATAAATATCAAAAGTACTTTCTATTTTTTCTGTAATTATGGAATAAAAAGTAAAATTGCTTGTGAGTTTTTTAGAAAAAATGGTTTTAATGCTTTTTACTCAAAAAAAATTTGATTTTAATTTTTTAATTTTTTAATATTTTTGAAATTGAATCTAATAAAACATCTTCACTAAATTTTGTTAGCAAAATGCAATGACTTTCATCGTAAGATGATTAGTCCATTTGCAAAGCAGAAAGTCTATCACCATTCATAAAATGTGTCTGTTCTAATTCAAAAATTTAAATAAAGCGTCAATGTACCGTCCTGGATAATTCTTACCTATGTACAATTTTAATCTTTATTTCTCTTTGATATGTTTAGGAATATACATTTTTTTTTAAAAAATAATAAATAGAAGTTATAAACCATTATTTCTGACTATGCTTTGCAACCAAATATGTTAAATTTACTTTAAAGCTCCAATAAAGGATCAGCACATGAATGAAGAGTATGATGAATATGTAAAAAATTATTTTATTAATAGTCCTATTAGCGAGTTTGAAAAATATTTAAATTTTGACGAGAAAAAAAAAGAAACAGCAAAAAAATTAAGTTCAATTTTAAAAGAAAATATTGAAAATGTTCTAAAAGATTTCTACGAATTTAATTTAAATAATGAAAAAACAAAAAAATTCTTTCATGGAAGTGCTGAAGTTGAACGATTGATGAAAACAAATCGCAACTATATTCCTTATTTATTTTCTGGACCATTTGATCTTGAATATTATTCAGAAAAAATAAAAATTGGCTATTTACATTTTAAAAAAGGCATTCCAAATGACGCATATTTGGCCTCAATAGGTACTCTTAATTCCGCCATTAATAAAATATGGAAAACTAAATTTACAGATATTATAGAACTATTTGAAGCGCAATCTATCACAACTGATTTATTATTTATTGAAGTTTATTTTACTATTAATACTTACTATTCATTTTTAGAAAAAAAACTAGTAACTGAAGAAACTAAAGTAAAAGAAATTTTAAATAATATAAAAGATGCTTACTTCATAATTGATAAAAATTTATTAATCAGTGATGTTGTATCAAGATCTTGCCACTTTATTTTTGAGGCAGATATTGCCGGAAAAGACTTTCCTCAAATTTTCACAGATTCTCGTGTAAAAAGAGGAGATATTTTAGTTTTATCTATTAAACAATATTTTGAAAACTTGTTTAATCTTGATTCCATTTTCAATATGTTCCCTTCTACAATAGAGTTCTATAATAAGACGTTGAAATTATCTTATACTCCTATCCTAAATATCAACAAAAAACCTGAAAAAATGGTAATATGTGCTACAGATATTTCTGAACATATAAAAAATCAACAGGTCATTGAAGACAATAATGCGAAAAATGTTTCACTCATTAAAATTATTAAACAAAAAAGCGATTTCGAAAATATGTTAAAAATTATTGCAACAAAAAATATTACTTTATTAGATTGCGATGATATTGCTACCGGAAAAACAATACTTCATGAATATAAAAATCTTTTTGCCACTTTTGGGTTGCTGAATATTTCATCACTTATTAGCAATCTTGAACTTGAGTTACTTGCTAAAGAACATCTTGAAAAATTTAATGTAAAAGAGTTTCTATCCTTATCTTGTTGTATGATATCAGACCTATTAAAAAAATACTTGGAAGAAAATTACGATATTTTAGGAATTGCAAGTTAATTATTTGCTGTGATCAGCTACTGCATCCATAACCCGTGCAGCGTATACCAAGGCAGCACCAGCATTTAAAGCAATGGCAACTCCTAGAGTTTCAGATATTTCTTCTAAAGTTGCACCATGTTTTAAAGCTTCTTTTGTATGCACTGATATGCAACCATCACACCTTGTAGTAACAGCAACAGCAATTCCGATTAATTCACGAATTTTTGGAGTCAAATGATTCGTGGAATTTCCTGCTTCAGATAGAGTTTTATAACCTTTAATAGTATCAGGACTGTGCTTTGCTAATATTTTAACTCTTTCTGCTATTTCTTTCCGATATTCTTCCCAATTTAGCATACTCTGTTTCCTTATATGATAAATTAATTAAATTATGTTCTCTAAAATTGTAACAGAATATTGAACAATAATAAATCCTATACATCTAATTCCAGCTGCACTGGAGCTACAGTGTCATTTTGCCACCATCCTACATTCAGAAACTTAATTTGATATTTGCCTGTATTAGTTTTAAATACTTCTACATATGCATTGAAATGAATATCAACAACTGAATATTTATTAGCACAAAATTGACCTTTTAATTGATGATCAATGAAAATATCAATTACAATCCCATGTCTAATTTGAAAACCTAAAATACTAATCCATGAGCATGCAATTTTTTTTTCTTTTAGTTTTAAATGAAATATATTATTAACATATAAATCATCACCATTGTAAAAATAACCATATTCGTCAATATTAACTTTATTATAGCCCATCATATGAATTGGGTATAGCGTATATTTAATATAAGAATCATTAACAAATTCTAAAGTTTCATTTGTTTTGTTAAAGATAAGAAATCTAGAGTTAGCATATAAATTAGTCTGAATAGATACTAAAAATATGCTTATGATAAATGAAAAATATTTCATTTTATTTAAACCTCCAACAATAATTAATAAATTTTAACTCCGCATTTTTTTAATATCATTTTCTTCCAATTTAATAAATAATTTTCTTCATTTTTGTTATTCTAAAACAGGATAATTTTTAATATAATTTTTAATTAATTACTTATACTAATCTATAAAAAGAAGAATATTAAAAGTTTTCTAAGCCAAATATTATTTTTTTTTAATTTTAAAAACATCCTAATTTTTTTATCCAAAAAAAAAAAATTAATCTGTTAAATATTATTTAGATTTTTCTTTTTATTTATAATAAATATTGTATTTTTAAACTTGATTTTTTATAAATAATTACCGTTAAAGTTTAGCATCTATAATTCTGAAATTGAATAATTTGTTAATATATTAATCATTTCAATGGAATATTGAATGAATTAAAATTTTAAAACATTTTTTTAAAGAAAAGTAATGATGAGAAACTAACTATTCTTTAGTTTCTCAATTTCAGAAATAGGTAGATCTGTTAATTTGCTTATCATTTCAATGGGAAAATGATTGGCTAAAAGGTTTAAAACAATTTCTTTATTTCGATTATTAATTCCTTTTGCAAAGCCTATCTGAACTCCTTCTTCCCTAGCCCCATCCATATCTGTATTATAGTCCAGCTCATACTTTCTTCTGGCTTCATACTTCGCCCTAGCAACGGGATCTTGGCTGATATATTCAAGTGTATTAAATGCTTTTTCAATTTCAGGTGTTTGCATAGCCATGACTGTCTCCTTTGAAGCACCTTTAAAAAAGTGCATTTCTTAATATTTTATTCTTTTAAAGAAAAGTGATGTTGAGAAACTAAGTATTCTTTAGTTTCTCTATTTCAGAAATAGGTAAATCTGTTAATTTGCTTATCATTTCAATGGGAAAATGATTGGCTAGAAGATTTAGAACAATTTCTTTGTTTCGTTTGTACTCACCTATTTGCACCCCTTCATTTTTCCCTTTAGCAAAACCCTCTTCCCTAGCCCCATCCATATCGGTGTTATAATCAAGCTCATACTTTCTTCTGGCTTCATACTTCGCCCTAGCAACGGGATCTTGGCTGATATATTCTAGTGTACTAAATGCTTTTTCAATTTCAGGTGTTTGCATAGCCATGACGGTCTCCTTTGAAGCACCTTTAAAAAAGTGCATTTCTTAATATTTTATTCTTTTAAAGAAAAGTAATGTTGAGAAACTAAGTATTCTTTACTTTCTCTATTTCAGAAATAGGTAGATCTGTTAATTTGCTTATCATTTCAATGGGAAAATGATTGGCTAAAAGGTTTAAAACAATTTCTTTATTTCGATTATTAATTCCTTTTGCAAAGCCTATCTGAACTCCTTCATTTTTTCCTTTAGCAAATCCTATTTGAACTCCCTCTTCCCTAGCCCCATCCATATCTGTATTATAGTCCAGCTCATACTTTCTTCTGGCTTCATACTTCGCCCTAGCAACGGGATCTTGGCTGATATATTCAAGTGTATTAA
This sequence comes from Pigmentibacter sp. JX0631, assembly GCF_029873255.1. Lineage (NCBI taxonomy): Bacteria > Pseudomonadati > Bdellovibrionota > Oligoflexia > Silvanigrellales > Silvanigrellaceae > Pigmentibacter > Pigmentibacter sp. JX0631. The sequence continues at coordinate 203,955 of NZ_CP123622.1, forward strand.
ATGCTTTTTCAATTTCAGGTGTTTGCATAGCCATGACGGTCTCCTTTGAAGCACCTTTAAAAAAGTGCATCCATTTGTCCAGTTCATTATAGTACTGATCGGGGATTTTGGGAACTTCTAAAAAGTAAAGTTGGAAATCAGAACTAAAAATATATTTTGTATCAATATCTAAGGTTTTAATTTTAGTAAAAAAATGTTCTTTGTGTTTAAAGAAATTAAAGTTTAAGATATGAATACAAATAGCTGGTTTTAAAGTTTTGTATTTTTTTCCACTGGTTAATTGTTGTTCATAAAGTTTAGCCCAATAATATAAACACCGTTTTTCATATTCATAGGTATTTTGTACTTGGATTTCTATATTGACAAAACTTTCGTTATTGAGTTTTGCCAACACATCTAGCCTAGTTTCCTTATCATCTTCTTGATCTTTATTAATTTCTGTATTTAAGTAAGTTAAAGAAATAATTTTTTCATCTTCTGGGTAATTTAACACGCTATTTAAAAAGTGGATTAAAACATCTTCTTTCTCCCCAAAAATGCGTTTAAAGACATAATCATTTTTAATATCAAGCAATTCAAATTCCATTACAGCTCCTTTCAAGTAAACGGAAAAGCAGCATAAATTAAAAAATATAAAATGTATGGTTGTTTTAAAATTTGAACAAAAGCAGTAGAAAGTTGGACAAAATTAAAATGTATATAATATTTTTCTTTTCAATTATAAAATGAATATTTTTTCTTTTATAAAATATGAAGAAAAATTATACCTCTCAGCTTTAGTAAAAAAAATTCAATCATTTCTTTTTTTGCCTTAATAACTTAATTTTACTTTTACATATTTTTTAGATATTTTTAAGTCAATTTATAATAAATATTGTAATTTAAAATTGATTTTTTTTAAAAGTAATTATTAAAAAAGTGAACATTTTTTTATTAATAAATTTATTTTTAAATTAAATACTATGTATACTAGAGTTTTAAGTTACCAAAAATAATTTATTTCTTTAGTAAGTATTTAATTGCATTATAATTTTTAATTTTGTATAGACATCCAAAATATTTCTTCCCCGTTCTTTAAATTTATTTTTTAAGGATTACTTTTCTATGCGTAAAATTTGTTATCCCATTTTTTTTCTTCCACTTTTTAGTGTTTTGAGTTGTCAAAAGGACGGCAAAGTTTCTTCGAATCAAACTCGAAATACAAGTTCAAATCATACAGCTATGATTGAAATTTCAAATCACACAATAAAAAATTCTGCTGAAAATCATAAACAAAATTTTTTGGATAGGGCACTAAATAAATTAACCACGACAAATAGTGATGAATTTGAATACACAAAATCAACACCACTACTTGGCCAAGGCTACAATTCAAACAATGATGAATATCTTTCCCAGTGTGTTAGTGATTCTGCTTCAGATATTGAATATTTTGGTCAAGCTACAACAGAACCTATGCAACGACTAAACATGACCTATGACCAACTTAATACGATAATAAATGGGAAAGCTAGTGGTAATGTTTCCCTATCCACTTTTTCTGCAAACGGAGAATTTGAATATTCATCTAATGCACAACATACTGAAAACAATATCACATTCACAAATATTGTGAATTTTGACAATATAAAATTTAATCTTAGTAACCCAGAACTGTCACAATCGGCTTATAGCTTAATAAATTTTACAACAAAACAGGTTAGCCCAATTGCCAATGACGTTTGTGGAAATAAATTTGTCTCGTCTATAACACTAGGCGCAAAATTAGCAATTACAGTTAAAATTTCAATGAATGATGCCATTGAAGCAAGAAACATAGGTGGAAAATTAGATGTCAACATGCCTAATTTTGGAAGCATTGCAGGTTATTTAAATAGTTTAACTTCTGAAACAGCAAAAAATAAATCAATTTCTATTTATATTATTCAAGTAGGTGGTGATGTCAGTCAATTAGCGCGCGCTATTCCAAATAATGCATTAAAGTGTAGTTTAGATACTCCCGAAAATAGAGCAGCTTGTTTAGATACCTTAGATGCGTTAATAAAATACCAAAAAAGTGTATTCATTCCATCTGTCGTAAATTTAAAATACGAAACAAATAATCTTCATGGACTTGCAACAACGTCGACTGTTTTATCCGACTATAGAAATAATTCCATCTCATATACTGAACCTACAAATAAATCAAATGCAATTATTCTTGTTAGTCCAACTCCAATAAAATTAGTTGATTCTAACATTAAACTTTCTAGAAACGAACTTGCAAATTTGTACAAATTTGAAAAATACATTTATTCTAGAACAAAAGAATTACTTTCAATTCGCATGAATGATTATCAAAAAAACCTAATTCAAAATATTCAAAATAATGCTGCAGATAACATGAAATTATATAGTCTAGCAGGAAACAGTTGTTATCGGGATATTGAAAATTGTATAGCAAGTAAAGAATCTGCAATACATAATGCAATAGAGTATGATGCATCAGTACTCGATTTTAAACCCATTTTACCTGCCATGAATATTTCTGGTTTTTGGTTTAATAGCATTTTAAATATAAGTCTAAATGTAGCGCAAATTGGTATAAATGTTGATACAATATATACAGATGAAAAAAATATTCAGCACCATGACTATGGTATGTTTACTAATGCAAATAGTATTCAAGCAGACTCTGAAAGTACGACCACAGTTGAAGATGAAGTCTGTAATTTTAATAAAAAAGTAGTTTATTCTTTAGAGCAAAAAAATAATAAAAATTATTTGTTGAAGTATGAAAGAATTTTAGAAAATAAATGCGGTATACCTAAATCTTTCTGCGACTTACCCAATGAAAAACTATTTCAACAAAGCTGTGAGCCATTAGTTTTTCAGATGATACAAGAACAAAATGTTTTAAATATATTAAATAATTTGGCAAAAAAAATATAATTTCTAAGAGGATCATATGATAAAATTATACTACTCAGCTATAGCTTTAAATTTTTTAATTTTTTCTTCTACATTTGCTGATACGTTTATTCCATATTCAAATATGAACAGTATTTCTTTAGGTTCAGGCTATATCTCAAACAAACAGACTGCTACTTCTAAATGTATAAATGGAAAAATAAATTACACTGGGGTAAATACTGCACAAGAAGATTTCATTCACAATGCTTCCTATAAACAAATTTATGATAGTCTAACAGGTGGTGTATCAGGCAGCCTAAACTTTTCTTATTTTAATTTAAATGGAAAGTTTGACTATGCAAGTAGCACGGCTAGTAATGACTTAAGTTTAAGTTACACTGATATTGTTTCCATAACTCCAAAAATGATTTCCCTCAATAATTATACTTTAAATCCAAAACAAAAGGATCTTTTAATTAACAAAGATGGAACTACAACAGATAATGTTGAAGTTATTTGTGGGGATCAGTTTATTAAACAAGCAGTTATTGGTGCAAAGCTATTTATAAACATAAAATTTTCCTTCAATAATATTGCTGATAAAAAAGATTTTTACGGAAAAATAGGCGCAAATATTTACTCAATTGCCAATATTCAAGGGAGTTTAAATGTAAGTGACAAAAAATTACTTGCAAATACAGTTGTGTCAATCCAAGCAAAACAAATAGGAGGAGATCCCTCTCAATTGACTACTGCAATCCCTGAAGATTCTGTCTATTGTAGCTTAGATGAACAAAGTGAAATTGTTAATGGTAGAAAAATAAATTCTATGCAAAAATGCTTAGATATATTAGAAAGTTTTTCAACCTATAAGCAAAATTTTGCTACACAATTAATAAATAAAAATTATGACCCCAGCGATTCTAAAGGCTGGGCTTATTTTGGTTGGATTGCGACACAGTATAAAAATGCTTTGCTGAGTGTTGATGATAAACCCATTCAACTCATTCCAAAAATACCTTCACCACCTTTGGCGCAGGCTATTATAGACACGAGAAATAAGCTTAAATCAGCATTTGACTTGCAAACTAAATATTCTGGACAAATTGCAGATTTATTTTTATTTAATTTAAAAGCATCTAAGATAAATGAATTAAAGTCGTTAACAAAAGTGATTAGCAAAAATTTAGACCTCATTTCTAGTGCTGCTGAACAATGCTTTGGAGATGAAATTATTGATTGTATAGAAACTAGCAATTTTTATCTCAAAAAAATGACTCCTATTAATGAAAAATTATTGCAAATCAATGAATTTTCAAAAAGTAATTTTTCACTTTTAGGCAGTTGGTATTTAAAACAAGATAATTTTAATTCGTTTCTAAATTTTTCCTCAAATGGGCAAAAAGTTACTTCAATTGTAAATTTACCTCAAGAACAAAATACAACTATACTAGCGACTGGTGGCTTCACTGACAATCAAACTCTTTATCTAACAGGTTATGGTGAAAAAGATAAATTTAAAGATAATAGCAAGATAAAATGCATTAAAAATACAAGTATCAAAGTTAAATTTTTAGACCCCAATAAAGTAATCGTACAATTTAAATCTCAACCTCCCATGTTTCAATACGATAATAATTGTCCTATCATTGATAGTGATTTTTGTATTTTTGAAGCTGGTGACCAACTACCTATAACCGATCATTTGATAATAAATCCCCCTATCTGCAAGCAATACTACTATTCAAACCTACCTATTATTCAAGAAATGAGATTAAAATGAAAATAAATGTTAAATTGTTTTCATTTTCAAGTATACTCTTTTTAACCAATCCTCTTGTTGCTAATGCTGAAGATAAAAAATTTCCTGCTGAAGGGTTTGATTCATACCTGCATACATTTCAAGGTAATTGCATTAAACAGGATTTAGATAAACTTTATTATTACGGACAAAATACCAATGATATAAATTACTATTTTGATCTTTCTGCTCAGCAAATGGCACATAAACTAGAAACCAAAGGGTCTGGTGGTGTAAATTTTAGAATTATTTCAGGAAAGACAGAAATAACTTTGAGCAAAGAATATTCCTCTAATCAAAATAGTTTATCTTTTGTTTATGATAATACAATTACTGGGAAATCCGCAATAATACATGATCCTACTCTTACTGATTTAGGAAAATCAGCTACTTATTTAACGGAATCTGAAAAAAGAAAAATTTGTGGAAATAAATTTATATCAGCTATTAATTTAGGTGCCAAATTTTTACTAAATGCAAAATTATTTTTTAAAAATGAAGAAGCTAAATCGCGTTTTTTAGTTACGGTCTCTATGAAATTCTTATGGAAAACTTTTACCAGAACTGTAGTAGATGAAAATTTAAGAAAATTTAGTAATGATGTTTCTATTGTTGTTTCAGCTACTCAAATTGGTGGTAGCCAAGCAAAGTTTCAAAATTTTTTAACCCGCATAGGAGGTAAACCAAATTGTTCATTCGATAATTTACGTCCATGTCAAGAATATTTTCAATCTTTAATTAGATATAGTCAAACAGAATTTATAGCACAGTTAAACGATATGCAATATTCGCTTAATCCAGAAGAAGGACCTGTTCCATTATCATTTGTTTTTTCTGACTATTCTAATTTTGGTTTTCTAAATTTAACCAGTAACTCAACGTTACCTTTAGATTATCAAGCAAACCTAACACAAAAAAATGTTTTAAATAATATTCAAAATAAAATTGAAGATGAATATGTTAATAATGAAAGAGCTAGTCAATTTATTTTGAATAAAGATACTTTTCTCTTAACTGATAAACAATTGAAATCAATACAAGAATTACAAGAAGAATCTAATTTTAATTTAACAAAATTGATATATGCTAAAGAAACTTGTTTATATAATAAATACCAGTGTCTTGAAATACAAAATATTATTTTTCCTCAATTAGTCAATTATGATTTAGCAACACTAAACCCACAAAACCCAAATAATAAGGAATTTCAATAATGAAATTAAAATTACTTACCCTACCATTTCTTCTTGCATCAGTTGTGCATGCCAATCCTAAATTAAAGGTTGATATTAGTGTCAGTGGTAATAAAATGACTTGTACCCCAACAATTGAAAATGGAAATATTGCCGACTATACATTTTCATACCAATGGTTAAGAAGTTTTCAAAATATTAAAAATGATATTTATGGAAAATTTCCAAATAGTGCTTTTGAAGAAAACACCACTACCTTACCTACTGTTTCTTTAAAAAATTTAAAGAATGGTATTTTTCATTGGACCCGCTGTAAAATAATTGCAACTCCAAAAGAAGGTAACAAATTATACAGTTTAAGTATTCCAAAAAAATTGACTGTGATTAATTTAGAAAATGTGCTTAGGGTAACTAATAATAGATTTTTAAAAAATGGTGAATTATATGATATATTATCAGATGATAAAGGTCCGTATAAAATAAAAAAACTTAATTTTCCAGAAAAAATCTCTAAAGTTCTAGAAACATCCTTGTTAACAAAAAAAACAATATTTGTTAACTACGAAAATGGTAAATTATCGACAATAGATAAACAATTCATAGAATTGCCTTCCACAATATCATTAATTGAAGATAAAGTTTTATATAATGGTCCTAGTGTTCTTTTAAATAATGGAGATATTTACTACATCGATGATAACAGTCCCTACAAGACATATAAAATATCCTTACCAGCTAGAGCACAGAAAATTTTTAGTACTTCATATAATTTTTATGCCCGTCTAGAAAATGGAGAAGTTTATTCTTGGAATAAATCACTAATTAGCAATGAAAATATTATTTATCCAATTGCGAAAGATATTTTAAAAAATATGCTTTTTGTCAATGAAAACCAAGGTTTTTCAAGCACTTATATTTTAAATTCGCAAGGCGAACTTTTTGCAAAAGGTAATAATTATTGTGGGATCAACATACTAGGATGTTTAGGGATATCAGACACGCAATCAAATTTTGTAGAGAAGGAACAAAAATTAATATTTCCATTACCTGTAGAAAGAATTTTAAGTAATGATTTGGATTATCCGACAAGATTCGTTAAATTAGTAGATGGTAGTCTTTGGGGTTGGGGAAATAATATTTCTGACGGTGTAGGCATTGATTCAACTGATAATGTAATATCGCAACCACAACAAATAAAGCTCCCTAGTCCTATAAAAGAATTAGTTCAATATCGAAATGAAAATTTTAATTTTTCTGGATTTTCTTATCTTGCGTTATTGGAAAATGGAGAGTTATACGGCTGGGGAAAAAATATTTTTAATGCAAATTCACAGTCTATTAACTCAAAATTACCTATCAAAATTGATTTCCCTAAAAAAATTAAATCTATTAAATATAATGACAGGTTTATTAAAATAATATTTGATGATTACACAAAATATACCGATCAGCCAGACTCTGTCAAAGTTGCTAAAGATAACATTATAATAAATGAAAATGGAAATCTTTACTTAGTAAAACCCAAATATTTAAATGTCGAACCTATTAATATTAATATTCCTTCTTCAGTCATCAATACATTTGGTGGAAAGAACTTTAATAACATAATAGAAGGCTATGCAATTACAAAAACTGATGAAATATTTTATTTTAAAATTAATGAAAAAAATGAACAGTATTTTAGAAAACTGGAATCTGACCTTGATATTAGTAAAATAATAATTTTAGATGAATATAAAATTATTATTTCAGATGAATAATAAAATATTTTTCATTCTTTAAAACAAAAAAACAACCTTAAATTCTTAAGGTTGTTTTAATCACATTAAAATGAAATTTAATTTGCTTTACTTGCTTCAACTGCAGCACTTTCCATCCATAATGTAAAGATATCAGTTGGAGTTAAAGAACTAGTTTTATTTTTCGGCTCCCATCTAGCATCTACAATTGCATCTTTTTGCAAACCGTCTTGGAATAGCGTTCTATTAAATAAAGGAAAATTTCTAGCTGTTGGTGGACAGGCATTTAATAGGTAACGAATTCCTGTTTTAGGATCAGTACAATCAGTGGGATAAAAAATATTTGTCATTTCTTTTTTATTCGCTATATTATAAGCAAAATTAAATGTTGATAATTGTTTACTTATATCAACTACAGAAGCATTATTTTTTGAATTTTGATTTCCATAGAGTAATGAATTTATAATATCGTTCTTGTTAGCTTCATAACTCATGGCTTTTAAAGGTTCAGAAATAAGCCTTGCAGTTCTTACAGCAGAATCTCCATGCGCTACTAATCCATCACCAGAATCATTTAGATCTAAATTTCCAAAACATTTTTTAACATACGGATTATAGTTACTCGCTGTTTTACCTTCATAATCTGTTTTGCTACAGATACTACCATCAAAAGTTTTTTCACCTAATTTTACTCCATAAAAACGATCTTCAGGTTGAAATGCAAATAATTGAGAACCAACAGCAGAGATATTAAAACTCGTTAATGGATTATTTGGAATTTGTGTACTACCATAGACAGCATCAAATACCGTATCCATAGCTTTTTTAGCAATTAATGATTGCGTATAAGGAACAACTCCATCTTGGGTAGAATGTAAGAAGATAATTGAACCGGGGGCTGATTTACGTTTTTCCATTAAAACTTTTAAATAAGGCTTTAATAATTCGGATATAGCATTTTTTCTTTTTTCTTCTGGTAGCGAAATTATGATGCTTTTTAATTGCGCAAAGTTATCTAAATTTAATTTTATTTTATCAATTAAATCTTTAGATGGATTATCAAAACTCAAATTTGGGTTTCTATTTGCTGCAAATAAAGCTTCACCAATAAAATTTATAAATTGCTTTAAAACTTCTGGCTTAAGACCCGTTATTTCAGTTAATCCTAAAATCATTGTTAAATTATTAAATTTATTATTATTATCATCAACAATTAATAATTTTAAATATATATTTAAATAATTAATAAAATCAAGAAAATTCTTTACTTCACCTTCTTGAATTAATGGCAGTGTTGCAGGAATTATTTCGTATCCTAAATTTATTTCTGCTTGTCCCTTTACTAAAATATTATAAATGGAACAAGATTTATTTGCTGGATTTGCAATATCCTCAGAGTAATTGCACTGTTTTATATTAATTTTATCATTATGTGCTTTTTCAATTGAACCTTTTATCTTTAACAGAAGATTACCATCAGAATTTGTTTCATCTGTTAAATTTTTTAATATCGAAAAAACGGGTGCTAACTTTTCATTTGCTGTTAATGCAGGATAAGTAACAGTATCAAATGTATTAATTATATCGTTTATTACTACGCTCCAATTTTGCATTCCCACTGAAATATACGGGGCTAAAAAGACTATATCTGATGCCCCAATCCATCCTATTAGTTTATTTAATTCTTTTTGATCTTGCCCAATAGGAGCCAATCTATAATCTGAAATATATGAATTGTTTTTTAACTCTGGTATCATAGGTAACGCATTTAAAATACTGGTATCATAAATATTACCTGCTAGCATATTTTGGGTAACAACTCTAAAACCACCAATTAAAAGGGTTGAAGGTGTATAAAATAACCCTGCAGAACTAAATAAAGGTAAGAAAGACATTTTTTTAATATCAATATTCCCCAAACCACCTTCTAAAGTACTTTTTAGCATTATCCCAGTTCTTCCAATAGCAGCTAATAAAGTTGCACCTCCACGGCTATCAGATACACCAATCGTTTTAGGGCCAGCGATTAATCTAAAAGCAGGATTTTCATTAGTATAATAATCTAAATTTAAATTGAAATTCGGATCAACATTGTTTGAAAGAATATTTGGTTTTTCTTTTGTAGTAACTGCTAATTTTGAAATAGCATTATGCAATCCTAAAAAAGAATTAACATCGTTATCTAACGGTGATTTTTCACCTTCTGCAGCAACAGCTGGTTTTATTACGTTACCTTTTGCGTCCCCACAACTGCGTTTAAAATTGTTAGCTACAGTTCCACCAATGGTTGTGATAGAACAAATGGGTTCACCCGGAAAGCTTGGGGCAGCTACAATTCCTTTTCCTAAATTATTTTGCAAAACTCTTGCCATATTTGGCAGAGAAAGACCTGCATCGCCACCATGCGCATACATAATTAATTTAAATTTTTCGTCAATTTTATCTGTATCAGGAATAGTAACAATGGAAGAATATTTTTGCTCCGATCCATTTAATTTATAAATAAGTACATATGCTGTACCTTCTGCAAATTCTTTAGTATCAATCTTGCCTTCTTTGGTAGAATAAATTTTAAATTTTGATTTTTTATTAATACCACTGAGCGTTTTATAAGCACTAAGATCGCTTGGTGCTACCTTATCTCTTTCATAATAAGGTATAGAAATAAATTCAGGATTTGTTACTTCTGCTACCTGATCATCAAAACCAGCCTCAACTAAAACATCTGCTAATTTTTTAACACTTACAATTTCTGTTGCTTGTGTTTTAGTTGCCATTTGACTTACATAATTTTGGACTAATTTTGTTACTTCTGCATAATTAGAACCATCAGGAGCAAAATGTTTAGGCATTTCACTTAAGTTTTTTATAAGCCCTGCTTTATCAGTAGCAGACACAGCTTGATCACAACCCGGAACACCAACTTTTGCAGCAAACGCATCCCATTTTTGACAATTTGTTTTTCCTTCTTTCTGCATATCCGTATTGCCTTTAAAATTACAACCAACTATGGCAAGGCAAGAAAGAAAACTCGAGACAGAATAAACAATACGGCGCATATCAATTCCCTCTTTTAATTAGGCAATAGAGTACTACAAGTACAGTAATACTTAATATAAAATTTATTTTTCTTGTACGGAGTTCCTCTAAAATACTCCAACCCAACCTTTTTCTCTCTCTAAGATAATCAAATAGTTGGCTTGTTATTGTAAGTATACTTTTCTAAAAAATTTGGCAAGTATCAATTAAAAATTGTTTGAGTTGCAAAAGAAGTATTTAGGTGCTAATTAAAACTTGTATTTACCTAACCTCTCTCTCTAAATTTTTGGTTGGCTTTTTTTAAAACATTTTTTTATTTCCTATTTAAAAGCATTTAGAGGGACATATATGCTTCGCTTTTCAAGTAAAAATATAAAGAAATTTCTAGGCAAAAAAAATTTAATAAATTCTTCTCTAATTGCTATATTGGGGAGCTCAATTACTATTCAAAGTAATGCGTTTGGTGAAGAAACAAATAGAAAAAATTCACAAAATATTGCACAAAATACAAATGCAGTTGATGAGAAAAAAGAAAATCACAATATCGATCCAACCGCAGATGTTGCTGGTGGTTTAGGAGAAAAGGGAAGAAAACCTCCTAAATATGCTGTTTTACAAACTGGAAAAACATTACCAGAAGGCATTTTTAAAATTGATCTTCCAGTGGCATACAGTTTTGGCAATCAAGGTTTTGATAGTAATGGAAAGAAGGTTGATAACGGAATTTCCATGAAACGGGTCATTACTGGTATGGCAATTCAATATGGATTGACAAATTCATTATCTATTGCAGTTGGTTTTCCTTATACTGCTTCTTACCAACTCGGAATGAATGGTGACAGTGTAGCGGCAAATTCAGAATTATATGCAAAATATTATAATCACGTTCTTCATGATCTTTCTACTAAACTATCTCAAATTAACAATGGCGCTTTATGCGGATTTAATAATACGCCTGACTCCTGCGCAGGTTTTATTAACGGCGGAGGATCTTTAAATAACACTGCTACTTTAACAATTCCTCTACCAACTGGTGAAACATTTACGTTTAGCTCAGCCAGCCCATTGAAAGATCAAATTAGAAATATTTTACTTACAGCTTCGCAGCCAACAAACGGAGCAACCGGATTAGGTGATATTCAGGTCGGCTTTTTATGGAGCGTTATTTCAGAAGAATCACCTATCAGACACGTGCCGCTTTATTTTTCAATTGGAGGCGGTCTACGAATCCCAACAGGAAAATTTAATTTAGTAACTGCAATGCGCTCCACAGGCGGAGACGGCACCTTAATTACTGGTGGTGGTACTTATGATGCCATCGCGCGGTTCAACCTTGATTACGTAGTTGTCCCAGGAGTTATATTAAGCTGGCAACATCAAGCTGAATATTCAATTAACAAAGTTAACTTACGCAGAACAAGTATGCTTGATAATACATCTTTTAACACTGCGGACACATCTACTGGTGACGGCCAAGGTAATGATTTAGAATTTTGGCGCAAAGGTTTGCACCACATCGGATTTTTACAAGCTTCTTGGGGATTAGGAAATGTCTCTTCTGACCTAAAGTGGTTAGGATTATATACTCAAGCTAAATATAATATTGCAGCTAAAGCCTATTTAAATGGTCAGCCTATTTATACCGTGGGCGATCAATTTTATTTAGGAGAATCTTCCATGCACCCAGATCATGGATATGAGCAATACTATTCTGTTGTAGTTGGATCAAAATTTAGTGGCTTACCTTATATGATTCCTGCAGAATTTAGCGCTGAATTTGAATACCCATATGCTGGTTATAACCGCATGGTTTCCCCAATGAATGCAAAAGGCGTATTATCAATTTATTTTTAATATTTAAAGGTATTGAACATTTAAAACCTCTTTGATCCCAAGGCCAGCAGCGTTTTCGCTTAAAGAAAGAATGTTACCGTCTAAAGTAACACCGCCAACGACAGGATTTTCAGCCAGTAAAGCCGGTGAATCTAAATCACAACGAACAATAGCTTTTTTCGCTGCCGCTAAATGCGCGGCAGCGGTAACTGCAATCTGACTTTCTAACATACAACCCAAAATACATTCTACACCAACTGCTTCTGCTATGTTTAAAATTTTTTGGGCTTGAAAAATTCCACCAGCTTTAGCAAGTTTTATATTAATCATATCTGCAGCTTTTTTCGCACAAATTTTAAAAGCATCTAATGGAGTAAAAACTGACTCATCAGCTAAGATTGGGGTCATGACATGTTGAGTTACAAATTTTAGATCATCTATTCTACTAGCTAAAACAGGTTGTTCAATAAAATCAATATTAAGCCCAGCATTTTCAATTTTGTGAATGAGACGTACTGCTTCTTTCGCTCCCCAAGCTTGATTGGCATCGAGACTTATTTTAATTTTATTTCCAACAGCAGAACGAATATTCTGAACCCGATCGAAATCATGATTGGTGTCTATTCCTAATTTTAATTTTAAATCAGAAAAGCCGTCCTCTAAAGCAACAAGAGCATCTGCTATCATAACTTCAGATGAATTTGCACTTATAGTAACAGAAGTAAAAGTTAAATTACGATAACCACCAAGTAGTTTGTATAAAGGTAAATTTAGAGATTGGGCATATAAATCGTAAATTGCCATATCCAGAGCGGATAATGCTGAAGTATTATGTATCAACGAAACATGAATTTTAGACATTATGCTTTCTATACTAGCAATTTCTTGTCCAATAATTCTTGGTATTAGAACATTTTTTAAGGTATGGTAAATGGAATCTTGGGAGTCACCGGTAATGGCTACTGTAGGTGCAGCGCTGCCAAAACCAACTAAGCCTGATTGAGTGATAAGCTTCACAATGATGTCTTCAGCAAAATAAACCGTTCTTAAAGCCGTTTTAAATGGCCTTTTTAGAGGAATTTTAATTTTGCCGATTTTGACATCAACAATTTTCAACCTAAACCATCCACACGTTGACGAAGTTCAAGACCTGTTTTCCAGAAAGGAAGTTTTTTCTCTGGCACTTCAATCTTTTCTCCAGTTTTTGGGTTCCGTCCGTCATAGGACTTATATTTACGCACAGTAAATGCTCCAAATCCACGGATTTCTACACGCCCGTCCTCAGTTAATGCTTCTGAAATTGTATCAAAAAACATATTGATCAATTCTTCCGCCTGTGGAGAGGTAACATCAGCCTTAGAAGAAAGAATTTCGATTAGTTCGCTTTTTACCATAAAAGGGGCTCCAGTGAAAACGTGCAATGGGAATGGGATCTTTTCAGATCCCGCTTACAGTATATGAGATAATCAATCTCATAGAAATGAAAATTTTTCAAAGTTTTGGCACCCAAAAAATTAAAAAAAATGCGAATAATCTCCTTAACCACCTCCCGATTATATTTTTTGGCTTTTCTTTTTACCGTATAAGCTCACTTATATGGCAAAAAAGTCTATAATATAAAAGGATCAGTTAACTATAAAATATGTATGCCCAACTTTAATTATATCGAAATAGAGGTGCGGTTATTTAGAAGCCATAGAAATTACCAAAATAACAAAGTGATTCAATACAAAAGCTGAAGAAGAACCCAAAAATCCTTCAAGCATAATTCTATTTTGGGAAGCAAAATAAATTTAAGGAAATGCACAAACCATCATCACCGAGGAGCCTGAGAAGAGTCACTTAACTTACTAGGAAATCCCTTCAACTTCGAGAATCAATTTTGAAGGGATTTCTATAGTCTAAACCAACATTTTTTAACTTCTTAACTTTGAAGAGAAGATCATATACTTCCTGTTAAACATCTTCTAACTAATGTAGGATTTGTTTTGATTTTAAAATTCATACTCTCAACAATTTGTTCTGTATTATTTGATGAAAATATCTCGCTATAATTAGTTTGCAATAACATTGCGAAATCCTGATAAGCACTATCTTCACACCCAGAGACAGCCGCTAAACCTTTCAATGTTTCGCCATTTCCTTGAGCAGCTTCCTTTTGTAAAGTCACATAATTAACAACAATATAATCTTTTTGTTCTTGGTACCTTGTTAGTGCCCCACTCGCGTTACAGTTTGATGTGCCGGTTGTTATCCCTAATGTTTGTGAAAAAGTTGAACCATTTGTAGTTGCCGCTAAAATTTGTTTCCACCATCTATTATCAGAAAAAATAACAGATCCTAATCCGCAACCAGCAGCACCAACTGCATAAACGTTTTGAAAAGACACAAGGCAATATAGAATCCAACTAAGAATAAATAGCTTACTTTTAGCATTGTGAATGATTGACATACTCACCCACCCTCCAATTATTAAATTGTATTAAATCAAAACTAACTATTCTTATGATACATACTTGCCAAAAAAATAGAATTACAAAACTGTCAATTATTTTATTATTTAAATTATACAATAAATTAAAAATTTTTTTTATTTTTTCTAAAAAAACATATTAGATCGAAATGCAAGAAAAAAAATAACAATTACCAAAATAAAAAATAAGATATTTTTCATATAGTTTTGCACTTCGATAATCCTAAAATAAAAATGTGAGAAAAACTTCTTTCAGAAATCTTAACACACAATTTCTTAAAATAAAATTACCATTGTGGATGTGAATTTATATTTTGGATTATTAGATTTTCTTCAGTTTCAAGCTTTGAGAATTTAGCTGATGATGCTGTAAATGTATTTTTCCAACCTATTGGTAGAGGCTCGATTAAATTATCTAATTTTTTAGCTGCTACTGTTGACTTAGCTTTTTTCCCACTTACCGGTCCATATCCAACAAAGAAACCTGCTGCTAACAGAGCAGCCCTTACCGATGTCGCTGATGAATATGTTATTAATTTAGAATCTACGTTTGCTTTTCTATATAATTTTTTAAAATTGCTATAGATCCACAAATGCGGATGTTTTGCTGGAGAAAAAAAATCGTAACACATTACATCTGCATTGGGAAAAAAGTTATAATCATCGTCACTCAAATTACTAAAATCGCCTTTCAGAAAAATCCATTCAAACTCTTTTATTGTCGATACCGAATAATGAAGATGATCCGTATTTAATAATAAATTCAGTAAAGCAAGATTTTTCTTTAAATGTGAAAAATATTCAATATTTTCTTTTAAAATTTGAAGACCTTCTTTTTCCAGGTCAAAACTAACTATTGTCAATTTTTTTATGTTTTTATTTCCAAGAAAGGCTTCATACATTGCAAATAATTGCGCGCCACAACCCATACCAAGATCATAAACAACATAATGAGAAAGAGAAGTTTGATTTATTCCTGACTGCTCAACATATAACTGCTCAGCTTCTAGTTTTGGTCCAACTTGTCCATGTAATATCTCACTTGTTTCTAAGTGTTTAAAAGTAAACTCACCATGAATAGTTTTTGTAAGTTCATATTTGTTACCCTGCTCTACTTTCGACATTGTTCACAATTTCCATCAATTTGAAACATATGATTGATAGGCTCAAATTGAAATTTAGTTTGGATACTTAGTAAAATACTAGATATCGTTTTGATATCTAAATGCACTTCCATAACTTTATGACATTTCGTACAATTTAGAATAATATGATTTGGATTTTCTTCGCAACGAGTATGGCAAGACAAATAATCACCAGAAGGAAATACCTGATGAATTAACTTTAAATGAATAAATGCTTCTAATATTCTATATACGGAAACTTGATCTATTTTTATATGGTAATCATTTAATAAGGTATCAAATATACTTTTTGGTGATAAAGGCACATTTGAATTTTCCAAACACTGTATGACTGCAAGGCGCGATTTAGTAATTCTTAGATTGTTTTCTTTCATAGCTTCAAATGCAAGTTCTTTAAATGATTTACCATTGCATTGTTCACCATGACTCGTGTGAGAATGTTGATTATCTTTGTGTAAACAGTGATTGTTCATTTGCCTTCCTTATCAGACACTTCCTCATCCTACATATTGCAAATTTTTTGCAAATATGCAAGACTTGATAACATTAAACTCTTTTATTTCTAGAGAGTTCCAATTCTATTTAAGGAGTCATTTATGAAATTTAGCTTGCAACATTCAGTGGCGTTCATTTTTTCAACTGTTTTATTCCTACACGCACATGCTCATAAGGCGCATAATCATGGAACAGCTAATATAGATGTAGCCATTGATGGTAATCAAGCAAAATTCAATTTTGAGATCCCGGCTGCCAGTATGTATGGTTTTGAACATGAAGCAAAGAATGAAAAAGAAAAAAAATTAGTAGCCGATAGCAAGCAAAAGTTTGAAAATAATATTAATAAAATCGTTATCTTAGAAGACCGCCTAAAATGTAACTTTCAAATCATAAAATTAGACCCTTTCTCAACAGATGATGAAGAGGATAGTTCAGACGATCAAAAAAACTCAAAATCTGCTGAAAAAAATAAACACTCAGCACAACATGGCGATTTTAAAGCAGAAGTCCTTGCAAAATGTGAAAAATCATTAAGCAAATCCAAATTATCCTTTGCCTTGATAAAGTTTTTCCCAAAAATAGAAAATATATTTGTTAAAGGACTATCTAATGAAAAACAATTCTCATTGCATCTAAAAAATGAGAAAGGCTCCCTTGAATTATGAAAAGTATTATTGAGATAAATAATTTAATATTTTCATACCATAAGAACGAAAAAATATTAGATATTCCTAAGCTTGAAATTTTTGAAAAAGACAGACTATTTCTTTACGGACCTAGTGGCTGTGGAAAAACAACCCTTCTAAGTATTTTAACAGGAATATTAAGTGCAACAGAAGGATCTGTGAAAGTGTTAAATCACGAATTTGTAGGATTAAAACCTTCTCTCCGCGATCAAATTCGCGGTACTGAAATGGGGTATATATTTCAACTTTTTAATTTGGTACCTTATTTAAATGTATTAGAAAACATTTTATTACCATGTAAATTAAACCCTTCACGGAGAAAAAATAAAACACTTTCTGAAATAAAAGAGAAATGTTTTGAAATAGCTAAAAATTTAAATATTACCCAAATACTTTCAAAAAAGGCAACAGATATTTCTATTGGGCAACAGCAAAGAGTAGCTGCTGCACGAGCGTTACTTGGCGATCCAAAAATTATTATTGCAGATGAACCAACAAGTTCCCTAGATGAAGGAACTAGAGAGTTATTTATTCAACAATTATTTGACCAATGTAGCACACAAAATACTTCATTAATTTTTGTCAGCCACGACAATAATTTAAAAAAACTGTTTAATAAACAAATCAATCTACCTGAATTAAATAAGGTAAAGTTATGATAACACTTTTCAAGGTAGCTTTCCAATCATTATTAAATAGAAAAACATCTTTTGTTCTTTCCATTTTGTCTATTGCTTTAAGCGTAACTTTATTTTTAGCAGTCAACGTTATAAAGGATGGAACTAAAGAAAGTTTTTCTAATACTGTAAGCCAAGCCGATCTTATAGTTGGTGCACGTGGTAGCGGATTGCAATTGCTACTTTATACTATTTTTCATTTAGGAAGCGCCACAAATAACATATCCTGGCAATCTTATGATGCTATAAAAAACTTACCGAATGTTGCATGGACTATTCCATTTTCATTGGGAGATAGTTTTCACGGATTTAGAGTGATAGCCACAAATGAAAATTTTTATAATTATTATCGTTACCTTGGTGACAAAAAAATTGAATTGATTTCAGGACACATGCCAAATAATATTTTTGAAACAGTAATAGGTTCGAGAGTAGCAGAAACTGAAAAATTAAAAGTTGGCGATAAAATAACTTTAGCACATGGAATTAGTGAGCAAAGTATTTTTAAACACGATGATAAACCATTTATTGTATCTGGAATTATTAAAGAAACAAATACATCAATTGATAGAGCTTTATATATTACTCTTGAAGGAATGGAAGCAATTCATATCGATTGGAAAGACGGAATACCTTCTAGGCAAGAAAAAACAAAAGAAAATATTAGAAAAGAAGATATTCAGATCACACAAATTACTTCATTCCTATTAAGAGCTGATAATAGAATTAACACACTTTCATTAATGCGATTGATTAATGATTATAAAAAAGAACCTTTATTAGCAGCTATACCTGGTAGTATATTAAGTCAGTTTTGGGAAACAATTGCTTATGCTGAATCAGCATTTCAAATTATTTTAATATTTGTCGTATTAATCGGTATTTTAGGAATGATGATTTCAATTTATACTTCTTTAGAAAGTAGAAGAAGAGAACTTGCAATATTAAGATCTATTGGAGCCTCTGCTAAAGCTATTGTATTTCTTTTAATAATGGAATCTTTTATCATATGTTTTCTTGGCTGTTTATTTGGACTAATCATAAGTTATGGAAGCATATATTTTCTAGAACCTATTGTTTTGAATAAATTTGGTATACTTATTAACCATAATGGATTTAAAAACTTTGAGTATGTTTATTTATTAATTATTATTTCTTTTGCCTGTTTAATTGGAATTATTCCTGCATTAAAAGCATATAGAAATTCTTTAACCGACGGATTGAGTATTAAGATATGATTATTTCGAAAAACAAATTATTAATTTCATTTTTATTAAACCAATTTTTTGCGCCAGTATTTGCACAAACTGATGATAAAAAAATAAATATTGTTACATCTATTCCCTATTTGACAGATATTTTGTCAAATACAACATGTAACTCAAAATCTATTAATGTTGATACTTTAATTCCTTTAGGTAATGATCCTCATCATTTTCATATAACAAAAAAAGAAAGAATTAGTATTGAAAAATCTAATTTAGTTATAATTATTGGTGCAGAATTTGAGCCTTGGGCAACGAAAATTAAAAAAAATAGCAAACAAAACTGGCTTGTTGTTACTGAAGGAATGGAATTAAAAAAAATAGCTTCTGATAATCACTCCAACCACGATCATAATGATCATACGGAGCATGATGATCATCACCATCATGAGCATAGCCAGCTCGAGTATGACCCGCATATTTGGCAATCTCCAGCACGTACAAAAATAGTTGCGCATAAAATAGCTCTTGAATTAAAAAAACAGCTTCCAGCTGAAGCAAAAAATATCGATACATGCTTAAAAAGCTATACATTGAAAATTGATGAAGAAGTAAAAGAGTTAAAAAAACAAATCGATAATCTACCGGCACAAAAAAGAAAATTTGCAACAAACCACGATGCACTGGGCTATTTTGCAGATGAATTTGGCTTTAAGATTAAAAGTATTGTTGGTTTATCTGATGAGTCCTCACCGACTGCTGCTCGTTTGAAAGAAATTATTACTGAAATCAAACAGGAAAATATACCGGCTGTATTTCTTGAAACAACAGGAAATATGCGTAATATAAAAACCGTTTCGAAAGAAACTGGTGTAAAGATTGGTGGTACTCTCTATAGCGACTCACTTGGAGCAAAAGGTTCTGGAGCCGAGACCGCTGTTGATATGTGGAAAACAAACGTAAAAACAATCCTTGAAGCCTTAAAAGAATAATTACTTTTATGGAAGATGTATGAATGAGTTACTTAAGTTGGCAACAATTAGTTGTAGGATACCCCAATAAAAAGCCTTTAACGAATCCCTTTTCAGGTGAAATTACTAATCCAGGTATTTTTGCTATTATTGGGCAAAATGGTTGTGGTAAATCCACATTACTTAAAACTTGGCTAGGATTAATTAAACCTCTAAATGGAACAGTTTTGCTCAACGATGCTCCTATTCCAACTGAACATAATATTTCACAAGGAATTGCTTACGTACCTCAATTTCATACCGTCAATAGATATTTTCATATCAGTGTTTATGATTTCATTAAACAAGGAAAAGGCCCTAGTCATACCTTTAAAGAGCAAGATATAACTGAAATTAATTCTTTATTGAATGAATGGCAATTGAACGGTTATGGTGAGCGTAGTTTTCATGAGTTAAGTGGAGGCCAAAAAACCCGCGCCATGATCATTCGAGCCGTTCTTTCAAAACCAAAAATGCTTTTTTTAGATGAACCCCTTGCTAGTTTAGATTCCTGCTGTCAGCAACAACTCATTGAAACTTTAGAAACCTTAACTCAAGAAAATAAAGTATGTGTTTTTATAGTAGATCATCATTTAGAAAACTTTAATCAATTTATCACAAAAAAAATTAAATTTACTCGAAAGCATGACCAAGAAATTTCTACTATAATTATGTAAATTATGATTAGAAAATTAATGTCTTTAATTTATTGCAACTGAGGTCGTTTTGCATGCTCCAAGAATTTCTCTCTTTTTTTCAAATTTTTAACTTTGAGTTTGCCCAAATAGCATTCATTGCAATTATATTAATTACAATTATGTGTGGAACATTAAGCCCCGTTGTCGTCCTAAAGCAAAGAGCGTATTTAGGAGACACTCTTTCACACTTGGTTTTTCCAGGTGTTATAGTTGGCATTGTTGTTGCAAAACTTACACTTCTGCCTTTTTGGGGTTGTATTTTAATAGGATCTATTGCAACAGCATTAATAGGTACGTTTTTAGCCGAATGGATTTTAAAAACTTTGAAAATACCGCCTGACGCTTCAGCGGTAATATGTTTAACCTCATTTTTTGCTATGGGTATCATAGCTATTTCGAATGCAAAAGATACTAGAATAGATCCTGAAAGTATTTTATTTGGTGACGTTCTAACACTTTCTTGGCTTGATGTTTTAGTTCTAGCTATTACTTTAGTTTGTGTTTTAATTTCTATAATATTTTTAAGAAAACATTGGGATGCATGGTTATCAGATCCTGAGTTTGCTGAAATAGCTGGTTTTAAAGTAAAACTTCTGGAAAAATTATTTCCAGTTTTAATGACAGCTGCAATACTCTCTGGATTATTTGCAGTTGGTGGGTTGATGATCTCTTCCTTATTAACATTACCTACAATTATTTATCAACCTAGGAGTGTCTTTTCTCCAATTGTTGTTCTATTAAGCTTAATTGGAGGCATACTAGGCTTTTTATTGGCTTTTAGTTTTAATTGGCCTGTAGGTCCAAGCATTGTAATACTTGGATTTTTCTCAATTATCGTCAAAACGCTATCTGTACAGATACGGGAAAAATAAGGGAATCTTTTATGTCAGAGAATATCTTTGAATTAAAAAAAACCAAATTCTTAGAGCAGCGCGAAAAAGGAAACTTAGCTGATCACTATAACAAAACTCACTCTGTAGCAGAAGTATGCAAACTATCTGAGGGAACCCAAAATGTAAGCACCGCAGGACGCATTGTTGGAATGCGGACGATGGGTAAAATAATATTTGCGCATATCTATGATTTTTCAGGAAAAGTTCAAATCTGTGTGCGCAAAACAGAAGACAATCCGAATGTATTTGATGATTTCGCTGCAAATGTTTCCATTGGAGACTTTGTTGGTGTCGATGGTGAAATGTTTATCACAAAAACCGGAGAACTTACTTTAAGAGTTAGCCAATGGAAATTGCTTAATAAGTGTTTGAGAACTTTGCCAGAAAAATATCATGGAATTGAAGACATAGAAACACGTTATAGACAAAGATATCTCGATATTATTATGAATTCTGAATCACGTGATGTGTTCAAAAAACGTTTTGAAATTGTGAAAGCTTTGCGTAGATATTTAGAAGATAATGGTTATTTAGAAGTAGAAACTCCTATTCTGCAAACAACTCCATCTGGAGCCTTGGCTAGACCTTTCTATACTCACCATAACGCTTTAGATATAGAATGCGTAATGCGAATAGCATGCGAAACATATTTAAAACGTTGTATCGGTGCTGGTATGGACAAAGTGTTTGAGTTTGCAAGAAGCTTTCGCAACGAAGGTATTTCTGCAACACACCTCCAAGATTTTACCATGCTTGAATTTTACGCATCGTACTGGAATTCAGATAAAATGCGCAAATTTGTTGAAGGTATGATGCGTGACTTAATTCATAAAATTTTCGGATCAGTTAAAGTAACACTCGCTGGAAAAGAAATTGATTTTTCAGGTGACTGGCCTGTATATGAATATGCTGAACTTGTTTTTAAAGACTGTGGTATCGATATTAAAAAATATAATACCAAAGAAAGTTTAAAGAATGAAATTAAAGCGAAAAATATTCGTTTAGATGACGATATTGAAACTTTAGGTTGGGCTAATATGGTCGATTCCTTATACAAAAAAGTTTCAAGACCAAAATTAATCCAACCCTGCTTTTTAATAAAATACCCAGTTGAAATGGCTCCTCTAGCTAGAAGAAATGCTAAAGAACCTGAATATGTTGATTTCTTCCAATTTCTTGTAAATGGAGTTGAACTAGTAAAAGCATATTCAGAATTAGTTGATCCAATTGATCAGCGTGAACGTTTTGAAGAACAAATGCAAGCACGTGAACATGGTGACGACGAGGCTATGCCAATTGATGAAGAATTTTTAACCGCTATGGAACATGGATTTCCACCTATTGCTGGTGTAGGTATTGGTATAGATAGATTAACTATGATTTTATGTGGCTGTGACAATATTAAAGATACAATTCTTTTTCCATTGTTAAGACCTGAACACAAAGTAACAGAAGAAATTATAGAAAAAAATTAATCTTCTGTTCAATAACTTAATAAAAAATGCAAAGGATTAGCATGGAATTAAATACTCAACGCCTATTTATCATAGACGGCATGTCGTTACTTTTTAGATCTTTTTATGCTATGGGTTCACGACTAACGGCTCCTGATGGAACACCAATAGGCGCTGTGTATGGTTTTCTAAAAGTAATGCTAAAAATTTTTCGTGAACAAAACCCTACACATTTTGCAATTTGTTGGGATTTAAAAGAAAAAACATTTAGACATGAAGTTTTTCCTTTATATAAAGCAAATAGAGGTGAAACTCCTCCTGAAATTATTCCTCAAATCAAAATAATCCAAAAATTATTAAAAGATTTAGACATCCCTACATTTGCAATTCCAGGTTATGAAGCTGATGATCTAGCAGGAACTTTAGCAAAGTTTTTTGAACATTACGGTGCTGTATTTCTTGTTACTTCTGATAAAGATTACATGCAAGTTGTTAACGAAAATATTCAAATGTATTCCTTAAAAAAAGGTGATGAATACGATATTATTACCCCAGAAAAAGTTAATGACTATTTTGGAGTTCCTCCCGAAAAAGTGATTGAAGTTCTTGCGCTTACAGGAGATACTATTGATAATATCCCTGGAGCAAAAGGAATTGGTGATAAAACAGCTGCAAAACTCATTGCTGAATTTGGAACTGTTGAAAATTTATTAAAAAATATTGACACTATACAAAATAAACGGGCTAAAACTGCATTAGAAAACGGAAAAGATGCAGTTATTATGTCGAAATATCTTGTTACTATAAAAACAGATATTCCTCTTAATGTATCTGAATTATCATTACGCTATACTTTTACCGAACTTAAGAATCATAAAGAAACAAGACAATTGCTTGAATCGCTCAGGATGATTACTTTGCTAAAGTCTATTTATGGAGATAAACCACAATCAATAGATACTTCGAAAAGTAAAGAAAAAAAAGAAGAAATTAAATCTGAAATTAAAAAAGAAACAAGTCGGAAAAATATTTCTAAAAATATCGAAAGTATTCCGTGGGAAAAAGAAAATTATAAATTAATCCTTACCCACAAAGAGTTAGCTAATATCTTTGCTAAAATTTCAGATCCTACTACACTAGTGATCGCATTGGATACTGAAACAACTGGATTAGATATTATTGAAGATGTTCCAATTGGAGTATCAATTAGTTTCGAACCTGGTCAAGCTTATTATATTCCTGCACATGAAGAGCATTTGTCTGGCGGAACATTACTTACTGCAGAGAAAGATCTTCCTGAATATTCCAAAAAAGAAGTTTGGCAAGATTTAAACACGGCATTAAACAATAGAAAGGCATTGTTAGTAGCGCATAATTTAAAATTCGATATGCATATGCTGAAAAATGTGGGTGTTGAACTTGGAAATAATTTAACTTGCTGCACTATGGTTGCTGCTTGGTTAACTAATCCTGCCGAAGGTGGTTTTAGTTTAGATTTTTTAACACTCAAACATTATAATTATCAAAAAATACCGACATCTGCGTTAATTGGAAAAGAAACAGGCAGATCTTCAATGCTAGCTGTTCCTTTATCTGAATTGGCTACTTATGCTTGTGAAGATGTTGATGCTACTATCAGACTTTGGTATTATTATGATCAACGCTTCCAACAAAATATAGAGCTACAAAAACTTTATTATGATCTTGAAATGCCCATTTTATTATTACTTTGTGAAATGGAAAGAACTGGTGTGCATATCAATTCAGAATATTTGGGTGCATTAACCGCTGAAGTACAAACAACTTTGCTAAAACTAGAATCAGATATTTATAAAACTGTAGGTGAAACGTTTAAAATTTCCAGCCCAAAACAATTAGGTGATATTTTATTTGAAAAATTAAAAATTCACGAACAATTAGGCTATAAAGGAAAACTTGCACGCACAACACAAGGTTACAAAACAGATGCCACTGTCTTAGAACAGTTTGAAGATCATCCCGTTGTAGAAAAAGTTCAACAATATAGAGAGCTTTCTAAACTACTTTCCACTTATATTCTTGTTTTACCAAAATTGGTGAAATCTTCTACTGGTAGAGTTCATACTCATTTCAATCAAATTGGTACAGCTACTGGGCGTTTATCTAGTTCAGATCCTAATTTGCAAAATATTCCTGTAAAAACTGATTGGGGTAAAAAAGTCCGTGCAGCTTTTAATGCTTCAAAAGGAAATTATCATATTATTTCTGCGGATTATTCTCAAATTGAACTAAGAGTTCTAGCGCATATATCGCAAGATAAAAACATGCTCGCCGCTTTTAACTCAGGAGCGGACATCCATCGACAAACTGCAGCTCAAATTCTTGGAAAAGATCCCTCTGAAGTAACAGCTGCAGAACGGAATAGCGCAAAAGCAATTAATTTCGGTATCATTTATGGCATGGGACCTCAACGTTTGGCAAAACAACAAAAAATAACTTTAACCGAGGCAAAAAGTTTTATAGAAAAATATTTCACAAATTTTTCAGGCGTAAAAAAATATTTAGATGATCAAAGAGCTTCCGCTCATGCGCACGCCATGGTCAAAACCTATTTCGGGAGGGTCAGACCTATCCCTGCCATGCTTTCGAACAATCCAGTTGAAGCAAAATTAGCAGAAAATATGGCTATTAATTCTCCTATTCAAGGAACTGCTGCTGATATTATGAAACTAGGAATGCTAGCTGTGAGTAAAAATTTAAAATCAGCAAATTTAAAAACAAAAGTAGTCATTCAAGTACATGACGAACTTGTTTTGGATGGTCCAATTGAAGAATTTAAACAAGTCAATAAAATTGTAGAACAAGCAATGGAAAAGGCAGTAAACTTTTCAGTACCTATGCTAGTTGAAATTGGAGCAGGAAAAAACTGGTTGGAGGCAAAGTAAATGAGCAGAATGGGTTTTAAACCTTTTCAATATCTGTCATCAATTTTTAATTCTGGCTTACAACGAAAAGCAAAACGGGAAGCGTCTATAATTGGGCTTGAAGATCAGCAAATGTCTTTATTTGATCATATAAAAGATTTAAGACAACATGCCTTTCGAGCAGTATTGTGGCTTAGTTTATTTTCAACCATAGCTTTTATCTTTATGGAACCTTTGATTGCTTTTTTAAAAAAACCTTATGACGCTGTTCTTGTTTCTTTAAAAGATCATGGAATTACTCAAAATCTATCTTCCATAAGCATATTTGAAGTGATCACTGTAAATTTTAAAATTTGTTTCTTACTTGGATTTGTTTTTAGTTTGCCTTTTATGCTGTTCGAAATTTGGAAATTTATTTCTCCTGCCCTATACTCACAAGAAAAGAAAATTGCAAGACTTTCAGTATTAGCAAGTATTCTTTTGTTTTATTTAGGAATTTCATTTGGTTTTTTTCTTATCATTCCCTATTTTTTTTCCAACGCATTAGGGTGGGCTAGTCAGTACGCTCAAGTCATGATCACTTACGAAAATTATTTTAATACTTTAATTACAATGTTATTGATTTTTGGTGCTGTGTTTGAAGTTCCTGTCATTTTATCTTTGCTAGGACTTGCTGGAATTTTACCTGCAAAAGTACTTATGCAAAACAGAAGAATTGCTTTTTTAACTTGCTTCATTATTGGGGCAATTTTATCTCCTCCCGATGTCATTAGCCTTTGTCTTGTTTCAATTCCAATGTATTTAATGGTTGAAATTTCAATTTTCATTATTAAAAAAATTGAAATAAATAGAGATAAAAATTATTTATCGTGAACATTATAGAGTAAAAAAAGAACCTGTTATTTAGTAGTAAGATTAAAAAAATAAGAATCATTTATTTTACTATTGACTCCTATTTTTTTTTTTTATAATAAGTCATGTATAGTTTCTCATTTTTTTTCTGCTTTAATTTCATTAAGAAGACTGATGTTGTCAAAGTAGAATTCAAAATTCGATAAGTCGTAGGTTGACAAATAAAACCTGCTAATTTATCTTCGAAAAGTTGTCATATTAGGATATGTTTTATTTATATTACACTCAGATAAGCTTGTTTCTATTAAAGGAGTAATTTGTGAAAAGATCTGTTATTCATTGTATGGCTATCTCCGCTCTTGCCGTTGCAGGAAATTCCGCTTTTGCTGAAGAAAATAAATCTACTGAAAATAAAGAAATTAAAGTAGCAGACGCATCTAACACTACAGGTGGTACTTTATTCTCCCAAGAACAAATTGATTTTCTTAAAAAAGAAATGCAAAAAAAAGATGTCACTGAAAATAAAATTACGTTCGCAGGTTTAGTACAATTAAATGCAAACTTTAATGATTCTCAACGTTCTAGCGCACCAGACTTTTCTGCTTCAAAAGTGCGTCTTGGTGTAAACGTTTCAGGCGGTATAGCTTCTGGTCAAGTAGAAGTTCAACTTGCCGGTAACAAGTCATCAACTCAAACCGTTTCAAGCACTACTTCCGGTGGTCAAACTACACAAGTAACTTCTGGTGATAATGGTAACGGAGAAGTTACAATTCGCCGTGCTCAATTAAATTTGGATGTACTAACACTAAAAGCTGATCAAAACGTATTCACAACAACAATATCACTGGGAGGTATTCGTATTGGTGGTGGTGACACAACCGCAGCACCTGATACGACGTGGACACCAACGGGTTACGGCCGTCAAGACGGTGCATACTTAAAACAAGCAATGGTATTTGGTAAGTCAGCAAATGTAGAACTCGGAGTGGGTGGATTCAACAATATCATAGCTGTTACAAATAACCCTTATCCTGCTACTAATAATCAAAGTGGTGGATATACCGGGTGGGGGGACGCTACTACTACTACTAAGCAAGCAAATTGGGGTAGCAACTCCTTTAGCCAGTCCATGGGAATCGCTGGTCATTTAGCTGCAACTGTAAACTTTGAGGAAGACCACTTCATAAAAGCAAAGGCTTATATTGGTAGCCAAGGTAACGCTCCAACAGATCAAGACTCTAACGGAACATTGACAAAAGCTAGAGATGTTACTCATATAGAAGCTTCTTTGCTTTATAATAACGGTGCTTTATTAGGAACTAAAGGCGTTATTTCCGGCAATGGTGTTTCAGCTTGGTATGAAAATGAAAATATTGGTCGCACAAAAACTGCTGCTAAAAGCGGTAGTGACTTTAATTATACCAATACAGCAACTGATGATTCTCAAAATGCCACTTTAGCAGGTTTAGGTATTGCGGCGGACTCTTCCAATTACTTAACTGGCATGCTGCAAAAAGGTGACTTCATCACCTATGCTGTCAGTTATGCGATGGCTAACATAACTTTCGGAAGCAAAGCAACTTCTCAAGACTACAATGCTTCTCAATTTGCAGCATCTGTTGGATATGGGGTAAATACTTTTGAAACGGCAGTTAACTTTGAGTTCAACAGTGCTGATACAAATATTTATGCAGATACTAATGGCGTAGTAAACAAAAAAAGCTCAACTAAGACTTACTTAACTATGGCTTATGCGTTTTAATTAATTCTTCCTAGTCCTTAAATCAAAAGAGAGTATAATTGTTACGGTAATTATACTCTCTTTTTTTATTTGTTTTTTTAAATATTAATCATCCACCCAAACAATAGGCAAAAGCATCGTGCAGTTGTGAATGAATAAATTCATATCCATTTTTGAGCGCTTTAGTTGGTTTAGCATGTTGTCCTGATAAAAGAAGTTCTCTCCCCATTTCGCCAAATAAAGACTCAACAAAAAGTTCTGGTATTCGTAATGAACTAGGTCTGTCCAGCGACTGAGCTAATAATTCAGAAAATTGTGCATTTGTAACTGCATGTGGAGAAACAGAATTTACCGCTCCTGTTACTTTATCATTTGTTATTGAAAATAAGATAAGTCCAAGCACATCAATAATAGAAATCCAAGACACCATTTGCCGCCCCGATCCAAAAGGCCCTCCCAAACACAATCGATACGGGGTATACATTTTCTTTAATACACCCCCTGATAAAGATAAAATAGTTCCAAAACGTAAATGGACGACTCTTATTCCCGATTCGTTTGCAGTTTTAGCTGCCTGTTCCCAATCTCTTGCTAAATTTGCTAAAAATCCTTCACCAAGCTTTGAATCCTCATGTAAAATATCATCATAATCTCGGCTTCCAAATATCCCTATACCAGAAGCAGAAATAAAAGTTTTGGGTTTATTCTTTAATTGTTTACTTAACGCTTGACATAATGCTGTTGTAAAATGAATTCTACTATTGATTAATTGTTGTTTGCGCTGCTCACTCCATTTTTGTGATGCAATATTTTCTCCCGCTAAATGCACAACTGCATCAAGGTTTTCAAGATTTTCAGGATTTATAAATTCTCCTTTTTCACTATTCCAAATGGCAAAATTATGCTTTTCAGCTTCATTAATTTCCATATTTCTTCGGACTAGTTTTATTACCTGATGTCCACCGGAAGTTAAGAATGGAATTAAACTACTTCCTACTAATCCTGAAGATCCAGTAACTAAAATTTTAAGTTTTTTTTGAGAATATTTAGCATGCAAATACAAATCATATTTTAACGTTCTATGTCGATAACTAAACAACTTATTCAATCTATCTTCAACAAATGTATGTCCAAGAAAATTAGAAATCATACCAATCGGTAAACTAAACTCAATTTGATCGGTTAATTTACATTTTTTATCTTCTATTTTATCAAACTTATGCAGATGTTTATAAAACGCAAAAGGGCCTTTTAATTGGATATCTTCAAATTGTTTATTTTGTAAATAATTTTGATGCAATGCTTGAAATGTGATGGGTAAAATTCCAATTTTGGTTTTTACTGTTATTGAATCACCATTTTTTATTGTTCCCTTCTTATCAAGCAAT
This sequence comes from Pigmentibacter sp. JX0631, assembly GCF_029873255.1. Lineage (NCBI taxonomy): Bacteria > Pseudomonadati > Bdellovibrionota > Oligoflexia > Silvanigrellales > Silvanigrellaceae > Pigmentibacter > Pigmentibacter sp. JX0631. Next base: position 234,075 of record NZ_CP123622.1, read on the forward strand.
TCTGTAGGCATCCATGGAGGTAACAGCCGAAAAAAGGCTCCTTCTCTTTCGTGCCATTGAAAGGCTTCTTCACAGGATACTGGGATAGTAGAACTTCGAGAAAAAAAATGATGTTGCATAAAAAACTCCTGATAAATTCTCAGTAAATTGAGCTTATCAGGAAAAAGTAAAATAAAAAAGTTAAAGAAAAATAAGCTTTAACTTTCTTGCAAATGAAAAGTACTTTAACTCTTAATTATTTTTGCATACCAAGTTTTTCATGCAATTCACCAGACTGATACATTTCAACAAAAATATCGCAACCTCCAATGAACTCACCTTTGATAAAAATTTGTGGAGACGTAGGCCAGTTGTTCATTTCTTTTAAGGTTTGCCATAAAGCAGGATCACTATCCATATCATTTGCATGATACGGTTTTCCTAATTGAGCTAATGTCCTAATTACTTTTGCTGAAAATCCACAGCGCGGAGCATCGGGAGTTCCACGCATGTACACCATAATTTCATTTTCTTTGATGTCTTTTTCAATTTTTTCTTTCCAATCCATACTAAAAACTCCTTAACTCAGATGTCTAAATATTTTTATTTTTTTCATTTTCCCATTGTGTTTGGGTAAAAGCTTTAATGGTAAGAGCATGCACTTCGCCTGTTTCCATTTCCTCTTTGAAGAGATCCATTATCATGCGATGCCGCTTTAACGATGACAAACCTTCAAAAGAATTAGAAACAACAACCACTGAGTAGTGATCTGTTCCACCTGAAAATTCATTTACAGAGCAAAGGGTATTTGGGATACCATTTTCAATTCTTTGCTTAACTTCATGACTTAACACTCTTATACCTCTAATTAAACAGATTAATAACTGCTACGGATGTGAAGCCACCAATCGAAGAGTTTGGGGCAAAGCTCGACATCCAGATACTAAAAAAGAACTCAAGTAGTTTTGAGCAACTAATTCGGGATTAACAAGTTGCCCATCATTTACACAACGCCAAAATATGCCATTTTGCTCATTTTGTTTCAATTCAAAATCGTATGCCAAATAATTTCTTTGACTATCTACATGAACTTGAACTGTACGGACTTGAATAACCTTCCCATTTTGGGAAATAATCATTTTATCGCCAGCTTTTAAAATAATGAGTCCTGTTCTTGGCATTGATAAAGGAAGCACTTGAACTGTTTCATTAGGTTTTATTTCAGATATTATTGAATTTAAATGTGAGGCATAATCAATCATTTTAGAACACAGTTCTTCCAAAAAAACATTTACCGCAAACCGAACAAGCTGTTGGTTCACAGAAGGTGCTAATGTTTTTCCTAGATTTACCCTTGCAAGGTTTTCTATCCAGATTTGTTCGGACTGCTTCATGTTGCATTACCTCAAGTAATCCTAGTTTTTTTATAATTTAAGATTACCTTACACATTTTTAGTTACCACTCTCCTTAATAATAGCGGAACACTTTCTAAAATTGTCATTAAGAGATATCTCTGTCAATTAATTTTAACTCATTTAAAACTTTTTTTGCTGATTTTTCCCAAGGGATAAAAAAAATAGATGCTGGTAAGTTATCAACTATTGCAATTCCAAAGTATGACATTAAAATTTTTATAGTAGTATTAATCACTTGACCTGACTTAGCTGAAAAAATAAGATCACATTCAGATATTTTTTTTTCTCCGATTATATCATTTAAAAATTTTACACATAAATTATAGTCAATTTCTTTTGTATCATAAACAGGTACACTATACAGCTTTAAATTTACATATTTTTCATTCTCAAATATAATTTGTGTTGTTTTTCCTGATAATCCAGTAAAGATATAAATGTTTCTATTTTCAATAATAATTTTATTTAAATCTTGAATTAAAGACTTTAAACCTAATTCATTTTTGGGATAGATGATATTATCTGTTAGCTTACAAAGCGTTGAAGGAAATACTTCTTTCACATAATTTGCAGTTTGTTCTCCAACTGTTCCTATACAAAAACACTTCGAAAAGAAATTAGTTATCTCAATGTTACTTTTAAATTTAAGAAGAAAAAAATCCACCGCATGTTTACTTGTAAAACAAATACCAAAAGATTCCAAACACTTAAAACCAAAATTAAATTCTAGTGGAATTAAATCTAATACAGGAAAAAAAAATGCGTCTTTTTTTGTAGACTTGTCTCCAAAAATTCCAGCCTCAATATAGATTTTTTCCCGAATTTTTTGCATAAAAGCACTATCTCGCTAGTTTTCTGAAAAATCAGCAACTGCTGAAAAGTCATTGTGTAATAAAAACTGCTTCACTTCATTAGCAATGAAAGATTGACATAATTTTTCAAAAAATTTAGAAAATTGAGCATCAGATTCTTTTAACAATGTTTCTAAAATTGAAGGAAATAAAGGAGGAATCAACATAACCGCCTCACGTATATTTCCATTTCTTTCACAGATTACGTATAATTTATCTTTCTCGCAACATACACCAACAGCTGAGTGACAATCTCCACCTAATAAAAATAAGGTTAACCTTTCAAGAGCAGCTTGCATAACTGTACTAGAGTGAGATATCTTTAAAACATTCGTGAATAAAAGTTTATTTTCCTCATCTTTTAATTCTACTGCCACAACCCCTTGTGCTGGAGCTGGGATAAATAAAGAAATGGGAAGTAAAAACATTTTCTTTTTGTCAAATAAATTTAATCGCTGTAAACCAGCTTCGGCTAAAATGATCGCTGAAAATTCATTATTGTTTAGTTTCGTTAGACGAGTATCTACATTACCTCTTAAAACCTGAAGATTTAAATTTGGTGACAAATGTTTTTTTAAGAGCATTTGTCTTCTAGAACTTGTTGTGCCAATAGGTAACTTAAAAAACGAATTACATTGGAATAATATACTTTTGAGTTTATTAAAATCAGACTCATTTTCTAAAGAAAAAGATGGATCAATTTTTTCCATTTCCGATAAAATAATAGGCGATAAAAGTAAAACATCATGTTTCCCAGCTCTTGGTAATAAAGATACAACTGAAAGACCTTTTGTTTGGGTAACAGGAAGATCTTTCATACTATGCACAGCTAAATGTGCATTATTAGTTAAAATTGCTTCTTGAATTTCTTTAATAAATAATCCTTTTCCCGTTGCTAAATGTGGATTATTACTTTTTTCTAACTGAATATTTGATAACTGAGTTTTTTGTAATTTATCACCTGTCGTAGTTAAGGGTAACAATTCTACCGTAACACCTAAATTGGTCAATAAATTCTGCACAGTTTCAGCTTGCCACAAAGCTAATGGACTTTTTCTTGTTGCGATTTTAAATTCCTGTTGCATGAAAACAATCTTTCTGACTTTAGTAATTTATTTTTCTTGATATTTATTTTTAACAGGAAATTTTAAAATATTTTCTTCTTTAATAAAATTACCTGGTAGTAATGGTTGTTCAGATAGTTTAAAAAGAAAATTTAGTAAATCACCTACAGTTTCAATTTCTGAATCTATCTTTATATTATTCTTAGCTAATAATGCTGGAATTGAAACCATTTTCTTCGCTATTGCATCAGAAATTATTTTTGGAGTTACTTTTTTACCGTTATTCAGCTCTTTAAAGTATCTATTCACTTCATAATCAACTACATTTTTTACCCAAATATGAAATTTTCCAACATTTGCTAAATTTTGTTTTTGAATTTCTGTGAAGATATAATCTTGAACTTCATTTTCTATTATTTTTTCAGCATGACTAGCAGCTAATAATCTAGATTCTCTATTTTTTTCCATCACGGAATCGAGATCATCAACATTAAATAAAAATAGATTTTCTATTTCTGAAATAGATGGATCAATTTTTCTTGGTACACTGATATCGACCATTACAGATAATTTTCCATATCTCTTTTTTGAGTATTTTTTTAGATGTTTCTTTTCTAACAGAAACTGACTTCCACCTGCAGCTGCAATACAAATATCATATTCATCAATTTTTTCTAGCGCACTTTCAAGTTCCAAAGGCCATGCCTGTCCTAAATCCAATGCTAATTTTTCAGCATGAACAAAAGTTCTATTTGCAATAAAAACATATTTAGCTTTGGAAAAAAGTAAATGCTGGGCAGTGATTCGAGCCATTTCTCCTGCACCAATGATTAGTATTTTTTTATCGATAATATTATCGAAAACTCTAGCAATGATATCAATTGCTGCGTGACCTATTGAAATTCCATTACGACCTATCTCAGTTTCTGTTCTCACTTTTTTGGCAACTCGAAAACATCGATTGAAGATGGGCCCTGCTAAATTATTTGCAAATCCTAATTCAACTGCTAATAAATATGCTTCTTTCACTTGACCTAAAATTTGTGGTTCACCGACAACTAATGAATTTAAACTTGCTGTAACTTTAAATAAGTGGCGCAAAGCATCTAAATCATAAAAAAACTGTAAATAATTTGCTAAATAATTCGAAGATAAATTTTTAAAAAACTCTTTTTTTTCTATTAAATAATCAGAATAAAGCTTTAAATAAACTTGGCTAATTTGTTGAACAGAGACACTTCCAAAAAAACAGACATCATATCGATTGCATGTACTGATTATGACAAATTCAATTTGCTCAAAAGGAAATAATTCTTTCCAAACATCGTTCATTTTTTGTGAAGTTCCTATTGTTGCCCATGCTTCTCTTAATTCGACTGGACAAGATTTATAGTGAACTGCGCAATAGGTAAAAAAATGTGAATTTACCATTTCATTCCTCTTTTAATTGCCTTGTATAGAAGCTATATTCTGGCATTCAAATGCTAATGGTGTTGCAAAAAATAATTGTCTTTTTTCAAATGGGATTTTTCGTCCCAGCATAATCATTAATTTCACACTAGCGGCTTCAAATGTCATATCTAAAGCAGATATCCCTCCCAAAGCAGCAAATCGTCTTCCATTTTCATATAACTGCAAATCTACACTTCCCGATTCACACTGAGTAGAAATTACAATTGGTATTTGTCTATCTAATGCTCTTTCAAATAATTCTAACCAAATTTTACCTGCAATGGGAAGATTTCCAGCCCCAAATCCTTGAATAATTATTCCTTCCGTGGAAGATAAAAGTCCTTCAATAAAAGTAATTGATGGCAGTGCACCAGGGACACACATTAATGAAGTAATATTTCCATTTATTTCTGAATTTATACTTGGAGCATGGCGTTTTGCCTCTGGTAAAATTGAGTTTATAACTTTTTTACTTAACTTTATATTTACCCCAAAACTGCCAATTATGGGAGAATTATAGCTTTTATAAGCATATAAATGTTCATTACTATATTTAGTTGCACGTGTCGCACGATGCACTTTACTATCAAAACAGATCATTACTTCTGGAATTCCATGAGTCGCCAATTCAACAGCATCGATCATGTTCATCCTTGCATCGCTACGTAATGCAGTGAGAGGGCGTTGCGCTCCTGTAAACACAACTGGTTTTGTTAATCCACCAAGAAAAAAAGCTAGTGCAGATGCAGTCCAGGCCATTGTATCCGTTCCATGCACAACGACAAATCCATCACATTGAGACCAACATTCATAAATTGTTTTTGCTAATAGTTTCCAAATATCAATTGTCACATCTGATGAATCAATATTACAAATAACCTTTAAATCGATATCAGCTAAAGATGCTAATTCGGGAATTTGTTGTAACAAATTTTCTCGAAGATTTGACGAATGTTGTTTTGCAGCGGTTTGGCCACTTCCTAAAACCATTGCAAACGTCCCACCAGTATGGAGGATTAAAACTTTTTTTCTCATAAATAACTACTAACTTTCTTAATTCAAAAGTACTGCCAAATTGTACCAAATAATCCCAAAATAAGCAGGATCATGCCAAAAATTGCCAGTTTAGCACCTTTTCTCCCACGCCATCCCCAACGACTGCGTCCAAAGATGGTCATGACATACCATCCCCAAACTAAAAAAGCCCATAAAATTTTGATTAAACCAACTTGAACAGATTCTTTACCGATGAAAATCAAGGCCAGACCTGAGAATAAACTTACAGTTATGAAAGTAAGACCAATCAGAGAAGACCGTTCCATCAATTTTTCTAAACCAGAAAGACTTGCGGCAGAAGGATTTTTATCTATTTTTCGTTGTTTAAGTTTTCGATATTCCCTTAAATATAATAAAGAAGCACAAAATGCAGCCACAAAAATAGCTTCTCCTAGCGATGCTGTTCCTATATGAAAATATACCAACCAATCAGTAGATTCCGCTCTATACAAGGGTTTTGGATCTAAAAATGGGGTTAGTGTTGTCATAAGAAAAATTAATGCACCAACTAAAAAAGAAAATGCTGGGAGTCCTTCTTTTCCTCTATCAACTATAATTACAGCAATAGAAAGGACTAAACAAATTGAAGTATAAACTTGAGTGGTGATTGTATTTATTGGTAATATAAATTCTAAGGTTGAATATATTACTGTAAATACGCTGCCTAAAATAAAAAAAATACGCGCCACATAATGAAATTTTTCATAATGTTTTTTCTGACGCGCTTTTAAACTGAGTGTATAACCAAAGCCTAATAATGCTAAACCAAATAACACACTCATTGAGATGCGAGAAATAGCCTCTAATAGAAATATGTTATTCATTAAGTTGTCTTGAAATATCAGACGTTGCATATTATTAATGATATCCTTTTAAGTAGTTTGGACTTTTCCAATTTGCTGAACAAATTCAAAAAGCTTAAAGGTATTCAGATCTAGAAATACATATAACAGTGGATGGACTTTTCCAATATGGATATTGATTTTATTGACGATGACTCTTTTCAAACCAAAAAGCAAGAGGCAGATTTAAAGCAGCAAAAAAAATTAGCAAAACAAGAAAGACTTGCAAGGAAAAAAGATCTGCTTTTAAATATCCAAAATCTTCTAAAAAATACAACAACTAATGAAACATATGACTTTGATAACTGTTTACTTAATGCTGAAAAATATTCTCGCGGAAGTAAAAAATGGGCTTTATCTATTTTACATTTACAAGAGCCTGTTAATTTAAAAGAAATCAAAGATAAATATTTATTATTAGCTCAAATTTTGCATCCCGATAAAAATAACCATATTAATCCTGAAGCAATGAAATATTTAAATGATGCTTGGCAAATATTAAAAAAAAATATATAAAAAAATTCTTAGTCTCATTAAAAAGGATTTAAAAAATGACAAATAATCCTCACATCCATTCCCAAAATTGTGGCTGTAAAAATGAAAAAGGTGAACCACTTTTCATAACGGCACCTAGTGCTTCAACTATAAAAGCAATTGAATATAGTGAAAAAAATATAGCTAAAGAATATGAAGAATTAAAAAAACTCGTAAAAATACCAAGTGTAAGTTTGCAAGGATTTGATCCTCATGATGTTAAGCTAAGCGCTGAAGCAACAGCAGAATGCCTTCAAACAGCTGGTCTAGAAAATGTTGAAATTTTACAATTAAGCAATGATGTTCACCCTTATGTTTACGCCGAATGGTTACATAAGCCTGATACACCAACTTTATTGCTTTATGCTCACCACGATGTTCAACCTCCGGGGCGTGAAGAAAAATGGAATTCGAATCCTTTTATTCCTACAGAAAGAAATGGACGACTTTTTGGAAGAGGTACTGCTGACGATAAGGCTGGTATTATTGCACACACAGCTGCTATTTCCGCTTATTTAAAAACGATGGGCGAACTCCCTGTAAATGTAAAAGTTATTATTGAGGGAGAAGAAGAAATAGGGAGTAACAATCTAGGACAATTTGTTCGTTTGCACAAAGAAAAATTAAAAGCGGATAGCATTATCGTTACAGATTGTGCGAATGTTGATTCTGGAATTCCAAGTATTACTACAGCTTTAAGAGGTCTTGTAGCAGTAGATATTGAAGTTTCAGCTTTAGATCATCCTGTCCACTCAGGATTATGGGGTGGAATTCTACCTGATCCTGTTTTTGCTTTGACACAAATTCTTTCTTCACTAATGGATGAAAAAGGTAACATCAAAGTTAAAGGTATTTTAGATGAACTAAAACTTTTAACTGAATTTGAAAAAGAAAATTTTGCAAAATTAAAAATGGAAAATATCGCACGCGGTGCTACAGGCTTATTGAATGGACTTCCCTTTACTGCAAAAGAATCTGACTTTGCAGAAAAATTATGGAGATACCCATCTTTAAGTATTAATGCAATTCAAAGTGGCTCTAAAAAATTAGTAAGTAATATTATTCAAGACTCCGCATGGGCTCGTGTTTCTATTAGAATTGTGCCAAATATGAATCCTGAAGATATTCTCCTAAAATTAACTAAACATATTGAAAATGTATGTCCTCCTGGGTTTCGGTTAAAAGTAACTCCAGAATCTGCGAGTAATTGGTGGGCAATTGCTAATCCAAATGAAGATGTTTATCAAATTGCAGCGCGTTCATTAGAAAAAGCATACAAACATACAACACAATTCATAGGTTGTGGTGCGAGCATTCCTTTTGTTCAGCCCTTAACAGAAGCATTTGGCGGTATTCCTGCAATATTGGTTGGAGTTGAAGATCCTTACACGAATGCACACTCAGAAAATGAGAGTTTGTTACTTAGTGATTTCCAAAAATCAATACAAGGTCAAATTTATATGTTAGCGGATTTAGCGAAATACAAGAGGGCATAAAAAAATATTCAAAAACACACATAAAATCTTACAAAATTTAGTTACTAGCAATCCTCTTCTTTAAAAAATTTAATTAATTTGTGAAAATCAAGAAAAAAAGGATTTTAAGTTATCATAAATAATTACTTTTTATTTATTAATTTAAATTGCTTAAGTTTTATATATAAACTTCCGAACATAAAATGTATTGATTTTTCTTCCTCGGAGGAACCATGTTTTATGTCCCTAAAAAACTGCTTGGTAAAGTAAATTTATCAGCATGCATTGGAGTAGTTACTTTATATGGCTGCTCTTTGAAAAGTGGACAATCAAACATTGATAGCAATTCTTCAAATTTTTCAGTTGCCACTATTGATATGAATCCAAAACAAGACATGCAGAATTATTTATTAATTGGCGCTAAGGGAAGAGCAGGTAAAGGGGCTGTTTTTAGATGCCAATTAGATGGAACAAAATGTTTAGAATATATTGGCGGTAATTTAGATTTACAACAATACTTAGAAAAACCAAATGAAGTAATTAGTTTATTAAAAGGGGAACACTTTGCTTCCGGTATAGCTGCAAATCAAAGCTTTATCTATATTGGTGCAATGTTTAAACCTGGTTATGATCAAAATTCTAAACACGATCCTAAATCAACAAATGGAGCAATATATAAATGCGATTTACTTGGAAAAATTTGTGAATTAATTAATTTAAGCTCAATTAATCTAGTATCAAATGACCGTTTCGGGGCCAGTATTTTTGCCACAAAAGACAGTATTTATATTGGTTCTTCGGGGAGAGATAGTTACATTAACTCTATCAGACAAAATGATGATGTTGGTGCAATCTTTAAATTCAATATAGCATTAACAAATGGAAAAGAATTAATTGGTGGAAAAATTGAAGATAATGGTATCAAATTTTTACCAAAAGATAATTTTGGTTCAAGTATTTTCCTAACACAAAAATTTATTTACGCCGGATCAAGTAATAGAAATAAGGAAACAGGAACAGCTTTTATTTGCGAAATATCAGGAAATAATTGTAAAGAATTTAATACAAACAATTTAAATTTGAACTCTAAAGATCAATTTGGTTCTAGTATTTATGGCACAAATCAATATATTTTCATCGGTGCTCCTGGAAGGAAAAGCAGTTTATTATCAGGCATCAATTCTGAAGATATTGGAGCTGTTTTCCGTTGTAATACTAAAGGAGAAGATTGCCAGGAGTTATTTGGTGCAAAAAACCAAAAAAAACAAGACATTAATCTTGAAAACGGTGATAGATTTGGCTCTAGCATTATGATCTTTGATAATTATATTTACATTGGTGCTGAAGGGAGAAAAGATCAAGAAAATAATAAAACAGGATCTGTCTTTAAATGTGATTTAGAAGGCAATAAATGCTCAGAACTTGTTGGTGGAAAATCTAAAGACAATCTTGGGGCAAAATTTGGTCTAAAAGATGGTGATTTATTTGGTTCAAGTATTACTATTGCGACTTTACCAATAACCGAGAATAATAACATAATAAATGAAAACTGTTCAGAACAAAAAATTCAGGCAGGAAATGTTTCAAATAATTTTAAATATACTATGTGCAATATTCTTTCAGACTTAAATAAAACAAAAATTAAATTTATAAATGCCTTTAGTTCAATGAATAATAGTACTTTAATACTCACAGAATCTCAAGGTAGTTTTAGACTTTTAGCAAATAAAACCGGATTATATATTGGCGTAGGTACTGTTTATGAATATTGGGGATCTCGCGATTGGGTTAGTAGTAATCCAAGTGATGCTTTTAATTCAGGTAAAAAACTTCTTGCCTTTGGAGAAATTAAAAATAGTATTAGTCAAATAGGAAATATTTGGAATGGAATTTGGGATATTAGATTTATTGATGACAATGGAAATATTTTGAAAGCATCCAGTTTAATTAATGGAAATTATGCTGGACATAGTGCAAATTACACAATAGAAAAAACCCTTGAAAAAAACTACATTAACAATGTTTTTAGTGCATTTATACTTTCAAAATCTAATGGTGATGAACTATATTTTTTAAAGAAAGATGGTAATTATGATATTTTAGATCCTATCAAGTATTCAATTATTGACACAGGATCTCTTTCAGAATTATTTTCTGGAATACCAAAAAATGATATTCAATTTATAGATTATTCTATAAAATTGAAAGATAAAATTGTACTGTTTAAAAGATCTAATATCAATAATCAATATCAAGGCTTTTATATATTAGATATAAATGATGTTATCGGAAAAAATAAAGAAGCACAAATTGTATTTATACAAAGAGTTGAATAAAATTATTTTTTATAAATATGCTTATATAATTCTGTAGTTCTTTCTTCTACTTTTTTTAGAACAAATTTTTCATATTGTTCATCATCCGTAAAATTCATTTCAGACTTATCGGGAATTTTTTCAAAATGAACAGATACTTTTGAAAAAGGAAGAGGGATTAAAAATCTATCCCAAGAATTAACTCTTAATTCTTTTTTTAAACCCCATATCCTACTGCCAGTTACATGCGCATGAATAAAAAAAATTGGGCCATCAACTACTCTCGCACAAGCAACAATTCCCCGTTTTGGGACAAAAGGGGGACCTTTAGGACCATCAAAAGCAATACCAACACTTTTTCCAAGTTTTGCCGCTTTTTGTAATTCAAGCAATGCTTTTTTTGCTCCCCGACTAGAAGACCCCCTTATCATTTCAAATCTTCTTTTAATCAGTAATTTAGCTACTAGTTCACCATCTTGACTCAAACTAGAAATTAAAACGACATTAGGTCTGTGCACCGAATCAACCCCAATAAAACAAGCTAATATCGCGTTATGTGGGCAACAAAAAACTATATTTTTTTTCTGACGCCAATATTCTTCAACCTCATTAAATCCTACCAAGCGAATTTTACAGGTTTTAACCAGTAGCAAATAAAAGTAGTAGCCAATAATAAAAGCAATGTTTCTAAGCATTTAAACTCTCTATACAGTGAATTTATAATCTATAGGAAATTTTAAACCAATATGATCAAAGCATTAAAATTTCAATAATTTCAACACACTAATCCTAATAACACAAAACTTAATAATTCATCAAATAAGTCGATAGGCAAGATAGGGAGAAGGTGACTTAAGACTTTCTCTGATACCGCGGAAGGAATTTATTTGCTTAAAAAGATCATTTCTTTAAGTATATTATGTAATAGTATCAATATGGAGTTGTTAACTTACGCTAATAGCTTAGGTGATGATAATTTACAAAAACTTACAAGTTTAAATAATTCCGTTAATAAAAAGCAGCAGAAAAATGAAGCAGAAATTGCTAAGAAATTATTTAAAGAAGCAAAAGCAATATTAATTAATGCTCTACCTGGCGAACAAATTAAAGCTGAAAAATTATTGATAGAATGCATCAGACTAAATCCAAATGACATAGATGCGTATATTGATTTATCAAAACTTATCCAAATTCAAGTTTCACAAGGATTAAGACATCCTTATGAATTACAAAAAAGTGTTGAATTAGTTACAGAAGCCTATGAATTAGCCCCTACTAGACCAAAAGTTTTGTTTGCCAAAGCAGATATTCTATATTATTCAGGCCAGGCAAAAGCCGCTGAACAGCTTTATCTTGAAACTCTTAATCAATATCCAAACCATTTAGATTCTTACATTGAAAAAGCTAGATTATTTGCTGAAAAGAAACCTGCTGAAGCAATCGAAAACGCTAAACTTGCACTTCAAAATGGCGCCTCAACTGATGATATTTCTCAATCAGTTGCTTTAGCTTTTTCAAAGCTTTATCAGCCCGAAATTTCAGCAAATATGCTAAAAGAATTTTCTGAAATTTATCCCGATAGATGGCTTTGGCATAAAACCGCCTTGTCATTTCTCATGCTTAAAAATTTTGAAATGGCTACATTATCCTTTGAAAAAGCTATTGCTTTAGGAAATGATATTGAATCAAGATTACAATTAGCCGTTATGCAATACAGCTTGCAAAACAAGTATAAAATGTCTCTAGATAATTTAAACAAACTTTTAACTACATTAAGTAAACATAATTATATTAATAAAACTGCTTTTTCTTTAGTCTACGCTCACATTTCAATGGCTCACTTTAGAAATAAAAATTACACTGATGCATCTACCGCCGCTGTTTACTCGGCTGAAACTGCTTTTGAAAATAAACAGTTCTTTGTTTCTCTTGTTACGGAGTACAAAAAACAAAACGCCCTCCACATTGTAGAGAATGCTCTGAAGTATTTAATTAAAGAACAACCAAATTTTTCTTTATCGTATACAGTTTTTGGTGAAATATTTAGAAATCAAAAACGTTATGATGATTCAATCGACATGTTTAGTAAAGCTATTGCACTAGATCAATCAAAAGATGATATTTTTGCTGAAAGAGGAATTTCATACTACAAAAAAACAGACTACTTGAATGCTTTAAATGATTTTGAAACTGCTCTTAAAATAAAGCCAAATACTGCTATTTACATCTACAATAAAGCTTGTATGCTCGCCTTACTTGGGAAAAAAAGTGAAGCTTTGCAAAACTTGAAACTTGCGCTTATAGAAGATAAAAAATTAGTTGAACTTGCCCGATTTGATTCAGATTTTGCTTCGTTAAAATCTGATTCTGAATATTCATCACAGTTTGCTTCAATTATTTTAGATGACTCTGATGAAAAGTGGCTTGCAACTGAAAAAGATTCAAATTAATCTAGAGGTTTTCCTTTTTGAATTTTTAATGATTTAGCTTTTTCTTAGGAGATGTCACTAATGGCCGCTACAAGTTCCTTTATGATTGACAGAAGAGAAATTGAATTTGTCCTGTTTGAATATCTTAAAATACAAAAATTATTTGATATCCCATATTATTCAGATCATTCAATAGATTCAGTTGGTGAAATGCTAACATCTGCTATCACTTTATGTAATCAAAACTTAGGACCCTTGAATAAGGTTGGGGATAGGATAGGCTGTACTCATAATAAAGAAACAAAAGAAGTAACAACACCACCTGGAACTAAAGAAGCATATAAACAATTTGTTGAAAATGGCTTCCTCACCCTTGCTGATTCAGAAGAAGCGGGAGGTATTCAAGCCCCTGGTATTGTTGCATCAGTGTTTATGGAAATTTTTTCTAGTGCGAATCAAGCTTTTACAATGTATCCAGGTTTAACCCGATCAGCTTCGCATGTGATTTACCACTTTGGTGAAGATTGGATGAGAAAAACCTGCATACCTAAAATTGCAGAAGGGTTTTGGACAGGAACAATGTGCTTAACAGAACCATCAGCCGGGAGTGCGGTCGGAGATTTACGATCAACCGCAAAAAGAAACAAAGATGGCACTTTTTCAATTAAAGGTGTGAAACAATGGATTTCTGGCGGTGAAAATGATTTCACTGAAAACATTCTTCATTTAGTTTTAGCAAGAATTGAAGGAGCTCCAAGTGGAATTGAAGGGGTTAGCCTATTTTTAGTTCCAAAATTTCGTTTTGATAAAGATACAGGTAAAGTAACTGGAAAAAATGATGTTTATTGCATTTCTTTAGAAGAAAAAATGGGAATTCATGGAAATTCCACATGTCTCATGGGATTTGGAGATAAAGAGCAATGCCAAGGTTTTCTCATTGGAAAAGAAAATCAAGGAATTAATTACATGTTTCTCATGATGAATGAAGCAAGAATTGGCGTTGGTTTACAAGGATTAGGACAAGCATCTGTTGCATTTTTAAATGCAGAAAACTATGCCAAAGAAAGAATCCAAGGAGTTGATATTGCCGTAAAAAAAGGGAATGAAAACCCACCACGAATTGCAATAGTAAATCATCCTGATGTAAAAAGAATGCTTTTAAGACAAAGAAGTTTAGTTGAAGGTATGCGTGCACTTTGTTACACAGCCGCTCTCATGCATGATGAATCACAACACGCTTTAAATGAAAAAGATAAGAAAATAGCTCATGGTTTTTTAGAATTACTCACTCCTATTATGAAGTCTTGGTGTACTGATATGGGATTCCAATCGATTATCCAATCTATTCAAACTTATGGTGGTTATGGGTTTACAAAAGATTATCCAGTTGAGCAATTGCTTAGAGATTCTAAAATAACTTCCATATATGAAGGCACAAATGGTATACAGGCACTAGATCTTGTTGGTAGGAAAATGCGAATGGAAGATGGGGCAATTTTTATGAAATGGCTCCAGAGACATGTAACTTTTATAGAAACTAACAAAGAAAATTCAGAAATAGCTAAAGAAACACAAATACTTGGAGATTACGTTAATAAAATTGGAAAAGCTGCTATGCACATGAGTGAATTAGCTAAAAAAGGCAATAAACATGCTGCTGTCTTAAATGCTTATCCTTTTATGATGGCATTTGGTCACACAATAATCAGTGGGCTTTTATTAGAACAAGCTGTAATTTCTCAAAATTCATTAAAAAACAATAAGCTTTCTGCAAATGATAAAAAATTCTATAGTAACAAAATTAAAACTGCGAAATTCTTTGCTAATCATGTATTACCAGAAGCTAAAGCTTTTTTAGCAAATGTTTTTTCTGACGATATTTCTTGTTTGGAATTTGATTTCTAATTTTACTATCTTTAATTTTTTAGTTTCCATTAATAAATTGGGTTTTATTATTTTAAATAATAAAACCTTTTTCAATTGCAACAAAAAATTCCTATAAAATTATTTTTCAATTTACAAATAGGAATTATTTTTCCTACTACTACCTTCAATTCCTAAAGATCAAGACGAAATAAAAATCCAAATATTTAAGTTTCCACTAACGCTAAATAGAAGGAGAAAATTATGCGTTTTCCAGGAAAAATTGTTTCTATTTTAAGTATTTTTAACTTATTACCGCTCATTGCACAAGCTCAATCAGGATCAATAATCACTGATTATGCAAATATTAATGGATATGTTACTTTAAATGTAGAAAAAAATGATCCTCAAGGAGGATTTAATCCTATCTTCAACTTTGATAATAAAAAAGAAATAACATTTATGAATGTGGAAATAACACCAAAAATGGAGGAAAAAATAAATTATGCTAATTATTTTATGCTTTTCCGTGGGGGAGAAAAAGATTATAGACAAGGAATAGTCAGATTTTCACAATCAGCAAATGCTGTTGATTTAAAAATGGCAAATGTACCAGTTTTAGATCAAGGCCGTTATGGAACTTGTGTTACATTTTCTTCAACAGCTGCTTTAGATGCTAGATTTGCAATTGGTGACTACATAGATCAACAATGTGCATTAGCATTAACTAAAACTCTAGGAAATAATTACTGGAATGGAGCTTGGACTGCAAATGACATTATCCAACCTTTAAAAAAATATGGTATCACTGCTAAAAATTATTGCTTTGGTTCAAAATATCCAAACCCAAATCAAACAATTGATATAAACCAATATACGAAACAAAGTTATAAAGATTTTAGTGATAAAATTCAAACTACAAACACAAAAGCTGACTTAAATGCATTAAGACAAGCTTTGGCTGCTGGACATAGAGTTTTAATTGGTTTCCTTTACAATTCAGACTTCGGGACAACTATGATTAACAACGATGGTAGCCAAGCAACTCAAAACAGAGGTGGGTTATGGGCATGCTATCAACCTCAAGATACAAGAAATCGTTGTGTAAGAACGAATGCTGGCCATGAAGTCATTGTCATTGGATATGATGATAATCAACAACTATTAAAAATTAGAAATTCTTGGAGTACTGAAATGGGTGATAGTGGTGACTACTATATGACTTACAATTACTTTAACGCGATGACTATGGATCAAACTATTTTGTATTAAAACTATTTTATACCACAAGTGTTTCCCAAAAAGCACTTGTGAACTTTTTAATACATGACCTTCCTTTTTCTTCTCATTAGCTTTAAAAGAAATAAGTTTTAATATTAATTGTCATTATATTAGGCAATAAATTTTTAAAATGCTAGAATTCAATTAACTTTTAGTTATTTTTTAAAGTTTTTTTTGTTTCAAAAGGATGGATTATGTTTATAAATTATCTTTTTTTCTTGTTCCCATTCTTTCTTTACCTAGGTATAGCACTACAAGGTCTTTCCTTTTATATTATTTGTATTGTAGCTCCTGCAGTTTATTTCATCAAACACAGACATATAATTCCTGATCATATTATAAAAACTGCAATTTGTTTATTACTAATTCATATTATTTTCCCCATTACGAATATAATTAATTACATATTTCCACTTGAACAGTTTCCTAATTATAAACATCAACTTTCTTTAAAATGGCCGAGTGTATTACAAAGCAATTTTCCTTCTTATTTATTTATAGGATCAATTTTGTTATTTATTTTTCTATTTTTTAGTAAAAAATATAACAAAAAAATTTCTCAAAATAAGTCAGAAAAAATTGAAATTTCGCCTTTAAAATATTTTTTATCAGGATTATTTCCAGCCTCTATTTTAATTTGCCTTGCTCTCATATACCAATACAATGTAGGTCTGGACTTCCATTCCTTTAAAGGAAAATATCTTGAAGCAACAGAAATCCTTGATAATGGAAAGTATAGAGTTAATGGATTTTATGGACATCCTTTAACAATTGCAGGTGCGGGATTAGCATACTCAATTTTTTGTTGGAGTTTATTATGGTTATCAATAACTAAAAATCATATTTATAAGTTTGATAATCTCTTCATTTTTAAAAATAAAAATATTCACAAGCTTGCTTTAGTTATCATCTCACTTTGCAATTTTATAATTGTTATCTTAAGTTCTGGAAGAACAGCCGGAATTGTTTGTGTATTTTTACTTATTTCAATACCACTTCTGTTAGGTATAAGAAGAAAACCATTCTTAACAATTCTTACAATTTTAACTCTAGGGGTTACAAGTCTATTTTTTTTAAAAAAGTCTGGTTTAATGGAAAGAATATTATTTACAACAAATTCTATCTCAGAAACACAAACTCTTGATAATGGTAATTACAGGCAATATTTTTGGAAAGTTTATTGGCAAATGTTTTTAGATAAACCCATCGTTGGTCATGGTAATTATTGGTTGAAAGACGGTGTTAGAGAAAACTACTACAATAAAATGGGCTATGAAAATTTACCTGAAAAATATAACGCTCATAACAACTATTTAGAAATTTTAGCAAGTGGTGGGCTATTAGCCTTATTTTGGATTACAACAATTCTTGTATTTTTATATAAAACTATAAAAAACAAAATAAATAAACATTTCAAAGAAATGAATTTTTTAATTTTTTGTTATTTAAGTATGTTTATAGCAAATTTAATTCATGCCCTAACACAAAATGTATTTTTTGATTCTTCAGTAGTTTATATTTATACTTCAATAATTTATGTAATAATTTGGCATATATCTTTCAAAGAAAAAAATACCATATAATCACACCATTTTTATTTTTAATAATTTAAATAATTTATATTGACATAATTAAATTAACAGATTAGTTTCGCACTCGAAGTGTCGGCATTTCAAATTTATTTATATTCACATAATTACTATATAATATCTATTAGTAGGGGATTTGCTTATGGATTATAGCAAAAATTTTCGAAAATTTCCTATTGCCATTGCTTTATGTCTTTCTTCTGTTGCCTTCGCCAACCCACAATCAATTCAAACAGATGTAACTGCTTTTTTAAATGAATTTAATAAAAATCCTAAAAAAATTATGGATACAATACCACAAAAGAAAAGTTCTTCTAATGAAGTAATTCCTGAAAGTCAATTTTCAAGTAATGATCAAAAAACAAAAGAGTACTTATCTAAAAAAGACAAAATTCGTGAAAAACTCATGAAAAATGCTTATAAAAATACACGGAGATTCACACCATTTGCTGAATATTTAGGAAATGATAATCCAAAATACTTAGTTGAGAATCCTAGTTCCTTTATTGATAATATTAAAACAATAGATAGCAAGAATGTTTCAACATTCCGCTTATCTTTCCAACCTTGGTCAGGAAGCTACTGGCCTCTTTCGCAAGGTTCAGTAACAAGTAGATACGCAGAACGTTTAGGAGCCGTTTCTGATATCAGAGCGTACGAAGACTACATCTTAAATCAAAAACCAGCTAGCAGCTTGGTTCAAGAAGGAAGAATAAATAATTTATCTCCCGCTGAAAAATATGACCTGCTCGTTAATGATCAAAATTATTCTTTAACTCGCGCAATTCTTGGAGAAGTAACAAGTTATGGATCATTTGAAGGTTGGGAAGGAATTTGTCATGGCTGGGCACCTGCTGCTTACATGTATAATAGACCAGCAAGAAGTGTTAAGTTAACAAATACAAGCGGAGTCGAAATAACTTTCTACCCATCCGATATAAAAGCCTTGTCTTCATTACTCTGGGCAAATTTAAGTTATCCGACAAAATTTATCGGTGGTCGTTGCAATCAAAAAGATCCACAAACTGATGCAAATGGACGCATTCTTAGTCAAGAATGTTTTGATACCAACCCTGGAACATTCCACCTTACTTTAATTAACCAAATGGGACTAAATAATAGAAGTTTTGTATTTGATGCGACTTATGATTTCCAAGTATGGAATCAGCCAATATTAGGCTACTCGTATGTTTATTTTAACCCACAAACAGGCAGAGTTGCCTATAATGCAAAAGATGCAGCTATTCCAATTCAGCAATTTACCAATGACAAATTTAGAAAATATCGCTCTAACAGAGCTGCAAAAGTTGTCGGAGTTAAAACAAGAATAGAGTATATTGCAGAAACAGGTCCTAGTACGGCACAAAAAGACAATGAATCAAGAGATAATGTTATTTCCGTTGAATATTATTACGACCTTGAGTTGGATTCTAGTGATAGAATTATTGGCGGGGAATGGTACCAAAATGCGCATCCCGATTTCATTTGGACACCAACAGCAACAGCCGATGTATCGACTGGATTAGTACCCGGAAATACAACTGAGTCTTACAACTATAACATTTATAAATGGCAAGAAAACCCAACCCGTCCATTCAATGAATGGGGAGCATATTCTCCATACGCAGCACAAAGAAAAGTTCCATTAGAAAACATTATTCGCAGCTTGGTAGCATGGTCTGCTGACGATAGGGGCGGTGAAGCTCCTGAAAATTGCAGACAGCCTTGTATTCCAAATACTTATAAATGGCACAGATATTGATTCTGAATTTTCAAGAAGGGGGATAAGGAGTTTCTAAGTTTATCCGAAACAAAGTTCTATTCTTGTTCCTTTAGAAAAAAAAAAATGCGCCCTTGAATAAAAGCTTTTGCTATAAAATGATTGCTATTTTTTAGTAGCAATCATTAAACCTTCTCCGGTAGGCAAAAAAGTAGTTACTAAACGTTCATCTTTAACACATTTTTCATTGAATAATCGCATTGCAGAAACAAGATTTTTCAATTCCCCTTGCTCAGGAATGTTATCTTCACCAATATAACCAAATACAAAAACATTATCAGCTATTAAAAGACCTCCACTCCTTAAATTTTCAATAGCCCAATCAAAATAATTAGGATAATTTAGTTTGTCTGCATCAATGAAAACAATATCAAAGGGGCCTTTATGGCTTAATTGGGGTAGTGTTAAAACTGCGTTTCCTTCAATAATTTCAATTTTGTCTAACAAGTTCAATGTCTGAAATACTTCTGTGGCTACCTGGATATGATGCTGACTCTGCTCACAGGTATACAATTTTCCCCCCGGAACAAGAGCATTAGCTAAAAACAAAGAAGAATATCCGCAAAGAGTACCTATTTCGACAATTTTGGTGGGCTGTATAGTTCTTGCGATGACTTCAAGAGTCCGACCATCTGTTGGTAGAACTTGTAACGGAGGAGTCCCGCGTTTCTTGGCAACCTGAAGAGCCAATTGTTGGGAAGGATGCGAATCTACGCTTAGTAGATCTTCAACATATTTAGAAACAGATGGCAGTAAATTTGAATATGATTTGGGTCGCATAAAACTAACCTATTTTTATTTCAAAGGATGATATACTTAAAAGGAAGTAAAGGAAAGACAGGAGAAGGATGGTGGCACCTCCCAGAATCGAACTGGGGACACGTGGATTTTCAGTCCACTGCTCTACCGACTGAGCTAAAGTGCCGAACCGTTGGTAGGACTGTGACTAATACACGAAGGTCAGATCAGTCAAGCATTGATCTCAAGTTTTTTTCATTTTTTTTATCTGCCTCTAAATTACTCACAAATTCGCCTCTTAATTGTGCTTCTAGCAAAGAAAAACGTGCTAATTCAGATGAAACGAAGAAATTTGTGGCAATTCTCACCTCTCTTGACTTAGCGTTCAGCAATGGACAAACCCATGCGGGAACACCAAGTTCAATTGCATTTTTTATCTGGACAATCTTGCTGGCAACACAAGCCGCAATGGCGGGCCCTGAACCGGTACAACGCGATGTCGCTTCTGCAAAACAAAGGCTGATTTGGAAATTTGTAGAATCAACAACTGTACGATTTAAAATATTCTGGATTGTCTGAAGCGAACAACGGGGAGAAAATGGCTGCATAAGACACTTCTGGACAAATTCTCCTTGCAAAGGAAAAAAAAATGAAGCCTGTTGTTGAGAATACTGCTGAGATTCCAAAGTCTTACTAAATCCAGTGACAGATTTAAGAACTTTGAAATTTCTATTTTCAAGGTCTAATTCAGAAGAAGGATAAAAAATATTTTGTTCTTCGTAAATTTTATGGCTAGGACGAAATTCAAACTTAAAAGGTAAATTTTTTTCTCTCTCATAATTAGAATCATACGCCCAAGTTTCTAATAAAATAATTCCTTTTAAACTGTTAAATATGCTATATTGAGGAGTATTTTTATTTTTCAAACCTGCTTCATTTTTATTTAAGTAAACTTTATCAAAAAAAAGTCCGTCAATTTGATCAACAGAGTTTTTAAAAAATTTACTGGGCATAAAAGAATACAAAGTTTGTTGTGAAACAATTTTTTCAGATTTTATTTCACTCCATTTTTCTTCATCATTTAAGTAAGCAAAAGATAACAGTTGTCCACTTAAAACATTTTCATCCGTCATTATTCTTAATTTTCCTTGAAAGAGGATAATAATACCTGACAAAAGTAAAAAGAAAATAGGAATTATAAAGATAGACTCTACCAAAGCTTGCCCATTCATATCTGAATAACTAATTTTCATTTTCAAGTTTATCCTTTTCAAAAGAAATAATAGCAGTCCAATTTGGCATAAAGAACGAAAACAAAAAATCGTTTTCAGAAATAGAACAATGTAAATTATTGCTGCTGAAAAAATTATTTTTATTTTTTATAAGTTCTGAATGATCTTTTTTACAAAAATGATTTCTATGTATAATATTTGCAGAAATATGCTTAGAATGTTTTGCCAATAATTTTTTGTCTAAACTTTTTATTAGAGTTCTCTGAACTAGATTAAAAAAAGTTACATAGCTATTCTTAAAATAGACATCAGTAGGAGCTTCTGAAGCTAAGGAAGTTAAAAAACTTTCTTTTTTTGCAAAAGGGACATATAGTAAGCTATAATGCAAAGAATTTGAAATAGAAGAATTTTTCTCCAAAAAAAGAAATTTATCTTGCATATCAGCTTTTAAAAAAGGCAAATTTGCAAGAAAAGAAAAAAACTTATTTCGCTTATGAAAAACTTCGCATTCATTCTTAGAAAATTGAAAAGTATAGAAATTTTCTAAAATCGGGAAGAAAAAATTTCCTGGATATTTGAAAATATTTTTATTTGACTCTAGAGCCAAGCAAAATGTAGAATTATTTTCTGAAAATTTAAAATTACTAGCTACTTTTTTGGGTAGTTTATTAAAAAGAGTTATATTTCGAAAAGACAAACTTTTAGCAATATATAGATTTCTAGCAACAGAAGCGCTAAATGTTTCAAAATTTAGTTTAATACTTTTTTCACTATAATTTGCTAAATAGTTTTCAAGAGATGCTGAATTATTGATTTTACTAAATGTTTCCCAATAAGGTTGAGAATATGCATTATACATACTCAACTCACTTGCCTGTAAAAAATATTTCTCAGCAAATTTTATTGCATGAACAATTAAGTAATTATTGATACTTATTTCATTTAATATATTTGCTATAACTGCTCTTTCTTTTAAAACACTATTTCGTGCGATATTTACATTCGAATAATTTCTAATGTAACTTTCAGAAATAAAGAGAAAAAACAAAGAAAATGATAAAGAAAAAATTATTAGAAACAAACCAGAAAATAAAACCTGTCCTGCTTGACATGTTTTATTTTTATTGTTCCAAATTTTTCCCGATATTTTGCATAAAAAAATTTCTTTTTTCTGTTTCATTAATTGTTTCCATACCATAAAATTTATCAGGAATATATAAACCTTTTAAAAAAATATTTGTTGAAGCTGGCCATGGAATATAAGCAGCACTTCTTACGCGGAAATAGAATACACTTTCCTTTGTTTCATATGTCAGAAAATGACCTAAACAATTTCTATTTTTATTGGAATTATTTTCACTTTTCTTACCAATTGATATTTCTTTATAAAAATATTCATTCAAAAATTTAGAAAACAAAAGAGGTAAACATGTATTTATCTTTAAGTATATACCAGAAGGAATTTTTTCCTTAATCGAATCAATAAATACTATATCTAAATAAATTGAATTACTATATTTTCCTATTTTTTCATAATTACTCTGTATTTTATAAGTTGGAAAATTATCAATTTTAATTACTATATTTTTTTTAATTTCATTTTTTATATCATCAATTTCAGAATCACTACTTATATTTATTTTTAATTTTTGATGGGACAAATAAATTGATATATCATTTGTAATTGCTTGCAAAAATAATTTAAATGAATACAATCTAGAAATTTCCACAATTGAGATTGCAAGAAAAATAATTGTTGGAAAAATAAATACAAATTCAAGCAATGTCAATCCGTCTGAATTTTTAGTAAACAATTTCATATAAAACTACTCTTTATTTTTCTCATTAATTAATTTAAGAATATTTTTTTCAATTATATATTCTTTAGAATATTCAGAATTATTATTTAATTCGTAATATTTTGTCTCATTTTTTTCAAAAAAAATAATTTTAATAAAAAATGCAGTAAGAAAAATTATTACTATTAAATTTCTAAAAATCAAAAAAACCATTAAAACATCTTTCACTGTAAGAAAATAAATTATTTTTTTTAAATACTCTATTAAATTGTATTCCAAAAAAAAATTTTTCTCTATACTATCTTCAATAATAAAATTATTACTATTTTTATTTAATAAAATATAAATATTGCTATCTAAATAAAAACAAGTATTATAATTAACAAACATTTCAACACCGTTATACTTAACAAAAAAAATGTCGTTTTTAAAAGTAAATAAAAATTTAGTATTTTCATTTAAAAAATCTTCAATACTTATAAATTCGTTCTTTTTAAAAGAAAATAAAATCAGAGAATTTGTCATATTCTAATCCGACAAAAATTCTCCACACTATATGAAGAATAAGACTCATAAGGAAACAAAAGTATACCATATTTTTTATTGTTAATATTAATATCATTAAAAATTAATACTTCATTTAGTTCAACTAAATTTATAATAAATATATAAAACACTCCATCTTTATTACTACAAGAATAAATAGGTTGAATTAATTTATAGTCTTCATTTAATAAAAATAATTTACTATAATAAGTTACCAATATTTTTTTATTAACTTTGTTGCTACCAAATGAACTTATATTTTTAGTTTTTATATACTTTATATTTTGTGAATAATAAAAATTACTTAATTCAGCATACACCATACTACTCTGATTTCCAAGAATAATTTCTTTACCATTACTGAATAAAATTTTTTGTAATAACTCATTATAATTTAATTTTACATCTTCTATTTTTTTATAAAATAAGCCACAATATAAAAACTTCGTAGTAATTAAAGAAATGCTAATTAAAAAAAATATTTTTTTTATAATAGCAAAGTATTTTAAATTTTTTTTCAAATTTAATGACATATTAATAAATAAAAATAAATTTTTGATTATAAAAGTTAATATTTTACTATTTACATACAAACGATAGTCAGGAATATATTCTTGCTTCACAAATTTAAATTTCAAGTTTATGATAATAATGTTAGGTGATAATAAAAATTCTTCCTTGAATAAACATACACCTCTATGAATTGTTTTAGAACTAGGGAATAAAGAAGATATTTGCAAAATCCGTGTTCTTGTATCAAATAAAACAATCATAATTAATCCAGCAAGCTAAAAGACAAAGAATTTTTTGAATTATTTTTCAATTTATTCATATAAATTTCATTCATTTTAGAATAGCTCTGTTCTTCTTTTGTAGCAGAAATTGCAATCCAAAGTTCTGATTCATCATCTTTAAATTTCCTACTTTTAAAAAGCTCCCCTATTATTGGTAAATCTCCTATCAAAGGGAGCTTTGAGATACTTTTTGAGTGCTTTGTTTGAATAAGACCGCTTAATACAACATAATTTTCATCTTTTAGAATAATATTAGTCTTTAATTTTCTAGTTACAAATCCTGGAATATTTTGATAAGATAAGGCATCTGAAACATCGCTTACTTCTAAATCCAATTGAACCCAAATTGCTCCATCATTCTGTAGAATTGGTGTTACATGAAATAATATTCCAAAAGGTTTAAAACTTACTGAACTACTTTGCTGATTGTTTTGCATTATATTTGAAACAATTGGTACTTCACCTCCTGCTAAAAAAAATGCTTTTTCACCTGAACGAGTGAGAATAACAGGCTTAGCAATATTTCTGGCAAAATTTCTCTCTTTCAATGCTTTTAATAAAATAGATAAGGGTGCTACTTGAAGAGTTGAATTAGAAAAACCTTCTGTTAAAAGATTTCCACCTAAATTAAAATTTCCTACAATTGGTTGATGCATTCCAGGCCATGCCGTTCCCACTTGATTATTTTTTAATTTTCCGACTTCAAGAAACTCAAGGTTAATTTGTACAATAGAACTATCTCCTGTCTTTAGACTGATGTGATCATTTAAATTTGGTAATAATGCGCTTAAAAAACTCCAAACTTTATTTTTAGCCGCTGGATTCGTAGACACTCCAGAAACAACCAAAAACCCCGCTCTGTTTAATATTTGTAAATTTTTTTCTCCCATTAACTTTAAATAACCTTCTAAAATTTTATAAATCTGTTCTTCTAAATACGGATTAATTTCATACGCAGGATAAAAAAGTGTAGATTTTGAACTCACTATTTTTACTAATTTACGAAAATCAGGTATCGTTTTTATACTTCCAACAATAATAACTTTTCCATTTCTAATTAGGTAACTAATTCCATTAATTTTTCTTAAAGGTTTTGCTATAATATCTAAGTTAGAAAAATTTTCTTCATAATTAGGAGCTTCATAATTTGAACTATTTTGAGCTTTTCCAACATTAATATTCCAATGCTGTTCGTTTCCATCAGAATATTGAAGAATTAGAGTTGTAAAACCATTTTGCTTAGGAATTAATTTTATAGAATTTGTCATTCCAACTCTATTAACATCTATGATATCAGGATCTGATATTTGGATACTTAAAGGAGCTTGACCTAAATCTAATGTTTTATCTTTACCTAACAAAAGATTGAGTTGCTCACTTGCTAAACAAGAAAAACTTATAAACACAATATTTGCCAAAATTATAATTAAAAAAAATAATTTTATGCATCTTATAATGCTACATAAAAACTTATTTTTTAATAAAATAATTTTTTTATTCAAATTATCATTTTTAATAATTGATATTGATTTACAAGATAATTCACAAACATATTTCGTCTTTAAAGGAACAATAAAAATTCTATTTTTTGGAACTAAAAATGGAGTGCTAATTAAATTATAGTATTTATCAAAACATGCCACAAAAATATCAAAATTCATATCTAAGGAGTGAAAAATAAAATGATTTTTATAGATTAACCCATAATTATCAGGTGGAAATAAGTGATTTAAATATCCTGCCTTCATTAAAAATCTTTTTTTAACTTCTAGCAAGGGAATTTTTTTCTCTAGATCATTTTTAAAAAGAAGATAATATTCTTTTTTATATTTTACTAATTTCATTCTGCAACCTTTAAAATAAAAGACAAAATTAACTTTAAAATATAAATTTTTAAAATGAATTGACAAACTTCAGAAATAAAATTTTTTTTATGTACTTTTGTTATTTGATATTTTTCCAATATGTTACATGAATCCTTTTTTAGCCAAATAATTTCATTGTAATTTCAGTAAATTAAGTATCAGAAAATAATTGATATATAATTTTTTTAAAAGTGTTAATTATTAATTTTTTATAAAGGAGTTGTTTTATGCTTTCAAAGTGGAAGTCAGAATTAGGCCAAAGTTTAACAGAATACGCAATAATATTAAGTTTAGTAGCCGTTGCTGCTGTTGCTGCTACTGCTTTTTTTGGAGGAGCTATAAAAGGAAAAATAGCATCACTAGCTGGTGTAATTGCGGGTCAAGATGTATCAAAAGTATCTGACGCAGAAAAAAAAGCAAAAAATTCAGCTGAAAAAGCACAAAAAAATGCTGGCAAAGTTAATGGTAATACTTCAATAACTCAAGATGATGATATATTTGACAGCGAAAGTCTTTAAAAATGATAGATATTAATTGGGAAGTTAGCAATAAAAATTTAAATAAAGAAAAATTAAATTTTTTTTCTTTTAAAAGTAATATTTCAAAAAAAATATATCTCTGTCTTGTTATATCTTTCATTCAAATTATTTTTCTCCATTGTTTAAATGATAATAAACTAGTAAGTAATACAGAATTTAAAATAATTAAAACTAAAGGGAAAATAAATTTTGGCGAACCACTAACAGAAGACAATATAGTAGTTTCTTCAGAAAAAATTGAAGATATTTCTAATTTTATCCAAAAAAATAATAATCTTAATTTCTTTTTAGGAAAAAAAACCGCTATTGATTTAGATGAAAATAACTATATTTTTAATGCAAACATTCAAACAAAAGATAAAAATTCTATACCCGAAAAAATTCCTTATGGAAAAAGACTATTTGTATTAGAACTAGAATTAGGGGCAATTGCTAAAAGTTTGCGCACAGGTGATAAAGTTGATATTATTGCTAATCTTGACATCCCAGGTTTTGGAAAAGCTACAGAGGTAATCTTACAAAATATCCAACTTATCGGTCTAGAAGAAAAAAATAAATATTATAGATCTCGATATAATAGTAGCAATTCAATAAGTTTCTATTTAACACCAGAAGAAATTAAAATTATTTTATTTATGAAACGGTACGCAAATTTTTCACTAGCCTTAAGAAATCCTAATGACAATTTTGATAGCAAAGATCAAGCGGTTACATTAAATAAATTTATTGAAAATGAAAAGATAAAAAACATTATAAAAAATGATAGATTTCAAATAATTTATGGTGATAAAAAATGAGTTGGGAAATAGAAACTTTTTTTAACAATAAAAAGGCAAAAACTGTTGATGCTCATCTAACAATTGGATCTTCTAAAGAATGTGATATTGTGATTAGTTCTCATAAAAATAAATTTATTCAATTAATTTTGGAAGAAGGTTTTATTTATATAGTTGAAAATAAAACAAAAAAAGTTTTTTTTAAAAATACTTTTTTAAATATTAGTAAACAAATGATTACTATTAATTATTTAGATAATTGCAAGTATTTAGAACCAAATGAAAATGAAATTTCTAATTTTTTTATAGATAAAAATTTTGAAACAATTTTTAATAAAATACAAAACAAGTTTATTGATAAAGAACAATTTTTTCACGATAATTTGCATATTTCCGAAGATAATTTTTATGAAGTAGCAACTAATATTTTAGGAGAGTTATTTTTTCAAAATGAAGACATATTTTTCCAAGAAAATAGGATTTTTTTCCGTAAATACCTTTGGTGCTTGAAAGCACAATTTTTTGATTATGGAGTAATTTCTTCACTCTTGCAGCAAGAAGATATCACAGAAGTGATGATAAATAATTATAAAACAATATTTATTGAAAAACTAGGAACTCTAATACTAACAAAATTAAAATTTCCTTCAGAAAAAAGCTTGATACATATAATTGAAAAAATGTGTAATTATTGTGGAAGAAAAATAGATATTACTTCTCCTTTTTGTGATGCCAGATTAAACAATGGTGATAGAATACATGCCATAATTCCCCCTTTAGCAATTGATGGAGCCTGTTTAACCATTAGAAAATTTCCTAAAAAATCATTTTCTATAGACACCCTTCTAAGAAATAGTAATTTTCATGAGGAATTAAAAAACTATCTTAGAAATGATATATTACTGAAAAAGAATATACTGATCTCTGGTGGTACTGGTAGCGGAAAAACTACTTTATTAAATTGCTTAACTTCTTTAATTTCAGAAAATGAAAGAATAATCACAATCGAAGATTCAGCAGAACTAAAACTCGTTCATCCCCATGTAATTAGATTAGAAACTAGAAAAGAAAATATTGAGAATAAAGGATCTATTAGTATCCGTGATTTGCTTAGAAATGCTTTAAGAATGCGCCCTGACAGAATTATTATTGGTGAATGTCGTGGTGAAGAAGCCCTGGATATGTTGCAAGCTATGAATACGGGACATTTAGGAAGTATGACAACCATTCACTCAAACTCTCCCCATGATGCATTGCTAAGACTTGAAACACTAGTTTTATTTTCTGGATATGAACTTCCTATGAAGGGTATTCGAGAACAAATTTCTTCTGCGATTGATGTAATTATTCAACTAGTTAGAAAAAATACTGGTGAAAGGAAAATTCAATCTATCTACGAATTGGTACAGTTAAGCAAAGAAAATGATTATATATTAAAAAAAATTTATGAAAATGATGCCTTTATATGATTACTTTATTTTTAATTTTTTTTATTTCAAACTTCATTTATTTTGAAGTTATAAAGAATGAAAAGCTTTATATCATAAAACTTTTCCACCCATTTTTTTACTTTTTGCTAACTTCATTTTATTACTTATTAGAATATGTTAAAAGAAAAAAATATGCATATATGATAAATAAAGAATTGCCAAAATTCGTACTTTATTTAAAATCTTATTTATCTTCTGGGATTGATCTTGCCCAAGCTCTCCAAAAAATTTCAATAAATCACAATTGGAATCCATATATTAAAAATATATTATTCTTAATAAATTATTATTACAATAATGGAAATTCTTTAGTTTATTCTATAGATAAAACAATACATTCTAACAAAATTAAGACCCATGAAAGTAATTTATTACTATTACTCAGTACACTTAAAATATGTTCTATTAACAAAGGAAATATAAACTTTATTTTAGAAAACTTTAGAAATAGGCTAATTGAAAAATTATCTGCAAAAAAGAAATTTCAGACCTATACTTCTCAAATTCGTTTTCAAGCTTTAATTATTTCTCTATCACCATTTATTTTATCTATAATTATGTTTATTTTATCTCCAAATTATATTTTATTTTTTATTGATAATAAGTTTGGAAAAATTTTACTTTTTTTTATGATAATATTTTATCTGGTAGGAATTTATTTAATAAACAAAATTATAGGCATATTTAAATGAATTTTATAATTATATTTTTTTTCTTAAACTTAATAACTCTTTTTTATAAAGATATTTTTATTCCAATTAGAAAGATAAAAATAGCATCTATAAATTTTTCGCTTAATGAATATTACACAACTATAGATTTTATTGATCTGTTAGTTTTAAATTTAGAAGCTGGACAAAATTTATATAAATCCTTTCAAAATGCATGTTATTGTATTACAAATGATGATTTAAATAAAGTAACAAATGAAATACTTCTACGTTATCACTTAGGCACCCCTTTTCCTACTTGTTTAAAAGAAGCATACAATAAATCATTAAGTCCATTTTTTCTTGAGACAATTGAAACAATACTAATTTCTCAGCAACTCGGAACACCAATACAAAAAGCATTATTGGAATTAAGTCGGACATTGCAATCACATGCTATTTTAACCGCTGAAGCTTTTGCAGCCAAGGCTGCAGTTAAAATGGTTTTCCCTTTGGTTTTATTTATTTTTCCAGTTATATTTGTTCTTCTTGGTAGCGGTTCCATACAGGACTTGATTATTTCTTTGCATTTTTAATGTTCAATTGGAGAATAACATGGAAAATCTTGATTTTGTTTCGTCTGAGAAGACAGCGTCTATTCCAAAGTTTAAAACAGATAATTTGAGCATTGATGTTATTTTAGAATTTTACTTTATCGATACAATTAATCTTTGGCGAAATAAATTAGATGATCTTGCAAAGGAGTATGAACTTAGTAGATTAGAAAGACGAATACTTGTTTATATTGGTAGAAATCCAGGAATTCGACAAGCGGATTTAGCTTTAATCATGGATGTGGAACCTCAAAGCTTAACCCGTTCACTCGAAAATATGGAACAAAAAAAATGGTTGCAAAAACAAGACGACAATAAAGACAAGAGAGCAAAATGCTTGCATCTAACAGAACAAGGAGAAAGCAAACTACTAGATGCATTCAAAATAAGCGAACGTATAAGACCAAAAGTGCTTAAAGATATAGCTGATGATGAAAAAATGTTACTTACTCGTGTATTAAAACAATTAAGAAAAAATTTAGAAAGTATGATCTGAGAGAAACAAAATCTCGAAATATTGTAAAGATTAATCACTAAAATTTTTACTAATAATATTTAATTGTGATTAATAAAAATTTTACAGAATATTTTTTATATTTATATGGAATGTTAAATAGTGTTTTTAAAAATGAAGTTTGTTTTGTTCCAATACAACTAGTGCTGCACCAATAGCTCCAGCTGAATCACCTATTTTATGTTTATATATAGGAATTGGTTGTTCAGGCAGATAAGTGTTTTCCCCAATTTTTCTTTCTAATCCTTCATAAATGATATCTTGCAGACTCAGACCACCTCCTAAAACAAAGTAATGAGGATCAAGCATACAAGTTAAGGAACCTAAAAAAAGAGCTAAGTCAGATTTATAGCGTTTAACAACAGCTAAAGCGATAGGATCTTGCGCTTTATATAATTCAAAAATTTCTGCCGCAGTCGGGCGTTTTTCTATTTGTGAATAAATTCGATTATTTAATGCAGCTTCAAGTGCTGGGCCGCATAAATATTGTTCTGCACAACCAGCACGGCCACAGTAACAAGGAGATCCTCCAGCATAAAGAGTCATGTGCCCCACTTCACCAGCGCCGCCTCTTCTTCCAGTAACTGCTTTCCCATTTACAACAATGCCGCCACCAAAACCTGAACCTAGTATAAGACCAATACTTACTTGCTTGTTTACAGGAATTCCTGATTTTTTAAAGTAATCTAGACCTGCTCCGCAGAGAGTTTCTGCTAAAGCAAAACAATTGGCGTCGTTTTCACAAACAATAGGAAAAGAGACTTTTAATTTTGCCCGAAGATCTTGATGTATATTATGACCTACTAAGATCATAGTATTACTTGATGTCACTACTTCAGTTTTGGGATCAACTGGTCCTGGGATACTTAACCCAATCCCAGCTAATGAATGCAAATCTAAATTTTTCTCGGCACAAACTTCTTTAGCAAGCGATGCTAGCTTATCAATTACTTGTGCGTAACCATTATGCCTTTCTGTCGCCACTCTTTTCTTAAATAAAACATAACCTGGTACAATGTCACCTGATGATTTTTGGAATTCAAAAGAAGAAAGGTAATCTTCATCTTTATTTAACTTTCCGATATGAATCAGCATAGCTTCAAGTTTTGTTCCACCTATATCAAACCCAATAAGATGCATAACGACTTCTCCAAGAGAAACAATAAACAATAGAGCCTGTAGCTTGCCATACAAAAGCTTAGTTTTTCAACTTTTAAAATGGATAATTGCAAAAAATAATATTGGACAATAATTATTTAATTATAAGGATTTAATGTAGATGATAATAATCATAAATTTTATTGATTTCTTCGTTCATAAGCTTTATGTCATTCACTAACTTTTCTAATAAAAGTATAAACTTTTTATGATCTAATGAATTTTCTTTCCTCCGATAATGAGAGATCCCCTCTTCAGCCTGTTTTTCAAGCTTTTGCAAAAGTTTCATTTCATTTCCAGTATCATGCAATTGAATATTTCTCTTTGAGAGAGGTAATCTTGCTACTGACATTCGAAAAAAATCTTGGATTGTTTCTAATTGAATTGAAACTGAGGATAGGCCATTTATCTTTTTCTCATAGGAGTTTAATTGTAAAGTATTATAAATATTTAAGAGTGAATAATGAATTCTTTCTTGAGATAAGATAAAAGACTCATATTCTTTTAAGGGATACTTTTTAGAACCAAGTTCATAATATATTTCAGAAATTTTATTTCTTGCCTCTTGGTTTGAAGTGGCAGAAACAATTTTTTGTGCATAAACGCTTTCTTCGGAAGCTTCTCCCCCAACCCAATTTCTAATTATAATAAAATAATTTTCAATTTCAGAGACAACTTTCAACAAGTCATTTTTGAATGTTTTTCTTGCAAAATCAGGCCATAATACAAGAGAGCCTAATGTTCCAACAAGAGCTCCTAGTGCCACATCTTCAATTCGTAAAATAGCAAATTCTCTTCCATTGTGGAAAATAGTTGAAAAAATAGCTATTAATCCAAGAGTGAAAAAAAATACTGTGTATGTGTATGAATATGTATTATACAAAGAATTATATATAGCTAGTAATATAGAAACTAAAAGTATCCCAATAGATAAATAAACATTATCAGGGAATAAAAGAGTTAACGATAATGCAAGAGCACACCCCAAAATAGTACCTATAACTCTTTGCTTCACTCTCTTTAAGGTAGCTCCAAAATTGCTTTGTAGACAAACAACAGCAGTTACAATAGCCCATGCAGGAAATTCGCCTTGGAGAAAATGTCGATTTATAAATAAACAAATTATACAAACAATCGAAGTTCTCCAAGCTTGTCTAATTTCAAGGACTCTGAAATTAAAAACAAACTTTACTGCACTATAAATAATATTTATTAAAGACATATTATTCAGCTTTACTTAATATTTTAAACTCTTTATAAATTAGACTAATATTATCTTTTAATAAAAAAACCAAAAATAATATTTCATCAAATGTTTCATTATTAGAAAAACGCAAACCAATCTTTTCAAATTTTCTAAATTCAACCAAACTGTTTAAGTACAATTTTTCAAATATATTGCCTAAATCTTTCAAATTTATTAAAGAAACATTAGAAATAAAATTAAGCAAATCCTGATTAATTTTATTGATTAAAATTTTAAATTTTAAAAAATAATCTTCAAGTTCTAAAGTTATATTCAGAGCCCTTATTTTTATTGAAATACCCAAAATGTTTTCAACATATTTTTCAATCAATTTTATAAGAATATAGAATGGATTTAGCTCATTTTTTGTACTTTTTTTTCCTTTTTTAATTATTAAATTTAATTCATTTAAAAGAATTCTAACATTTTTTAAGCGCAAAAATATTTTTTCCCTTTTATTTGTAAGAAGAAGAGCATTCTTATCTGTTTTATCATTCATATAAATATCTAAACTTTGCAAATATGAATTTACTTCATGCAAAACCGACTTTAATTCATAGTAACATTCTTTTTTTAGTTTTGGCGGTATTATTAAAACTGAAACTAAGTAACAGATTGAAAAAGCGACGGTATCCATCAACAGAAATTTTATAAAATCATTATGATTTTTTATTGTCATAATACTATTTAAAGGGATAAAATACGCCCAAATTGAAAAAAGACTATTAATTTGATAGTAAGTACATATATATAACAAAAAAGTAATGAGAAATAAAAACACATACGTTGTTGATATATAAAAAGAATAAGGATAAGAAATAAAAACTAGCATAATTGAAATAAAAAAAGAAAGTAACATATTTATTTCAAAACGCCAGTACATAGTTCGTGTGCTTGCTTGACTTAGGCCTAGAGCACAAATACCCATAAAGAAAAGAGAAATATCTTTGAAATAAGCATAAATAAGAACTACCACTAGAATAGCTAATGCAGTTCTCAATCCTTGAAGAATGGAGCGATAGTCTCTTTCCCAAAAATATTTCAACATTTCTTTAAAATTATTTTTAACCATCCAATTGTGTTAACCACTCCATGATCATTTTCATTTCTTTTCCGGTTATAAATTCTTTTGCGTAAGCAACATCAAACAAATCAGTAGTTCTGAAAAGACTTTTAGCAATGACATGATGGGTTGCAAAAGACTCACTTGCTTTTTTTAACTGATGAGTTGAAATGCTAGTCACAAAAATATTCTTTACAGGTTCCATCTTTACATATTCTAACGCTTGAAGCACGCTACCGCCTGTTGTAATCATGTCATCTACCACAAAAACAACGGCATTTGTTGGTAAAGTTCCCTCTATGACGGAAGTCAATCCGTGTTGTTTAGGTTTACTTCTGACATAAACAAAACCACAATTAAAAAATTCAGCTAAAGCGTATGCGGGGGCTATCCCTGCAGTAGCAGTACCAGCAAAAACAATATTGTTTGTACTTTCAAAAACAGAAGGAAATTCTGTTTTCAAAAAATGACCCCATTTAGTTACTATTTTTTTCCTTAATGTAACGTGAGAAAAAATTTTACGGTGATCCAAATAAACTGGAGATTCTTTTCCACTTGCAAGTTTAAACATCGGATTTGTACTAATTTGTAATACTTTAGTTTCGATAAAACCTCTGACTATATCATGAATATCAGAATCAAGTATCATGATAAAACCTCCCAACTTTTTTCAAATGGTACTTTTAATACTTCTGCAATTTCAGCAGCTAAATTTAAATTCCACATCATACCAGTTGCTGCATGAACAATATTCGCTCCAGCAGATAGATAAGAACTGAAATGTTCTGCAGACATCACACCACCAACACCAATTATTGAAAGTTCTGATGATTTTAAGCCATGCTTTTCTTTTAATTTGGCTAGTCTAGAAACCATTTGGAGCCCTTGTTGAAAAATTAGTGCCCCACAAATCCCTCCACTATAGGTTCCACTACCTAAAGCAATTTCACCATTTGGTTTTCTGATCTCTGCAGAAACTGTATTTATTGCACTAATTGCATTAATTTTACCAGCGGTTTCACCAATAAATCTATTTAAATCTTCTTCAGATAAAACACCAATTTTAGCAATTAAATTAATTTTTTTCTTTTGTTGCATTAGAATTGAATTTACTAAATGAATGACCTCTACTGAACTCTGGATGTCCTTATATAATGGACTTTGCACTTCATTTGGGCAACTTAAGTTTATTTCAATAGTACTGCTATTTGTCGAATTGACACATTCAAGTACTAATTGCGTTACTTTGATAATATCTTCATAAAAGGCTTTTTTTGTTTCAGTAGAGCTTCCTTTTTCCATTCTACTACCTTGGAAACTTAAGACAATTTGTCGTCCTGTTGCAGAATGTAAGTCGCAAAGCTGGATAAAATCCTTTTGCCATATTGCAGGTTTTTGACTAGGAACTCCGAATGAATTTGATATAGAAAGATTTCTGGAAAAAAAATCTTCTGCTATTAAGTTACGTCCAATTACTAAGTTATTATTTTCTGCATATAAAGATTTTTCATTAGCAGATATTGTTAAAATATTTGGCCAAGCATTACTTTTCCATTCTAATGAACGCACCGTTTTGTACACTGGCATACAAAAACCAGCATTTAATGCAACTCTTACAAATGCAGCATTTAACAAGGGTCCAGCAGCAACCCCAAAAGGAATATGCAAAGGACAGCCTAGAAACTCATACTTTGCATTTTCAGTATATTTTACAATTGGTACCTTACCACCCTTCACAAAACGTGGATCTGGGCCTTTTATATAATTTTCATCGTAAGTCGCCGCAGTATTATACATAATTAAGCTAATCCCATTACTTTCAAACCGTTTAAAGTAGCAATTTTAACCAGTTCATCCATTTCATAAAAATGTGTTGCTTCTAACAAAACTCTTAATTCTGTTAAAAGATTTCCATCTGCAAAAGGTTTATATATATCACAAATATTATCTGATCCCAATGCAACAGTTAAACCAGCAGGAATCATCTCATCAATTGGTGTAATTGAATTATGTGTTGGTGAAAATATTTCATTGCGTCTGCTATCAATCCATGCAGTTGGACAAGCTACAAAACTTAGATCAGCATCTTTACAAAGCTTGTATAATTCCATTCGATAATTTTTGGAATGAGCTGCAATTGATATTCCATGCACTGCAGTTACTTTGCCTTCTAAACCGTACTCAATTACTTTGCGAGCCAATAATTCAGTCTCTTTTTCTGTTGCAGAATTTAATTGATCCACATGAACATGAACCCGTTTGTTTGTTTCTTTAGCGGCTTGCAAAAGAATGTTTAAGTGCTGCTCTTCTAGGCCAGCATCAGCTCCAGGTAAACCGCCAATAATATCAACGAACTCCAGAGATTTTTCAAACCATTTGCGAGCCTCTGGCTCAACAACTCCTTTTAATGTTTGACAAGCGATTAAAAAACGCATTTTGAGTTCTTTGCCAGCATATTCCTTTGCCTTAATTGCTGCTTTTAAAGCTCTTTCGCCAGCAACAGAATCACAATCAATGAAGGAAAGACAATTTCTTATCCCTTGTTCATGTTGTAATTGCAAAGCGGTTGATATGTGCTGAAAATAGATATCTTCTGTAGCTGTTTTTTTAAACCTATCTACTAATTGCCACTTTTCTTGTAATTGACTGTTGATATTTCCCTGGGTTGAATTGAAATCATTTAAAGTTACAGAATAAGCTCGATCAAAATGCGCATGAGCATTGACGAACCCACCCTGACCAGAGATTAACCCTGACAGTTTTGTAAGTGGATTCCACATATTTTTTATCCTTAAAGTAATGCAGGTTTTTTGGATGATTCTATTGATTTAGATACACCAGACTTTGGAGTCTTCGCCATTTTCTCAACTGTAACTTTAAGTACTTCAAAATCTGTTATGAGCTGAACTCCATTTTTAACACTCCAATTTCGAATATTTTTTCCATCTATTTCTTCACTTGGAAGTTTGGAAGGGTTTGGAACATTAACAACTAAATCAAATCTATTTTGTTTTAATAAATCAATTAAATTTGGCTTATGACTTTCTTCATTTGCTTTATGTACAAGGACACTTTTAATTCCATGTTTAGCCAAATATGAATGAGTTCCTTTTGTGGCAAAAAGTAAAAAACCTTGTTTATTTAATTCATTTATTAAAGGAGTAAATTTTTCTTTATTTTCATCGCCACCCACAGATACCAAAGCATATCTCTCTTTTTCTTGTGAAAGTCGCATTTGCATGGTGTAAATTTCAGTAAACCCTGCTGAAGCATTTTGATTAAAGGCATTACTCTTCATGAATGTTGCTAGTTTTTCATCAAAAATACTATTTGGAGTTTCAACTGCAATAACATCCGCTCTTCCTTTAAATAATTTCACAGTAACTAAACCTGTTACTTTTTCATTTATTTTTTCAATAAATGCATTTAAATCATCCATTAAAGGCTCATGCCACAATGCCCCATAGCATAAATATCCCCATTTTTGATCAACTAATGTTTTAAATTCATTTTCTTGACGAGTGCAAACAAACTTCTCGAGTGTTTCATGCGCACGAATAATAACATGCGCAGCTGGAGCTTCATAAACTCCTCTTACTTTAAGACCTACAACCCTGTCTTCTAAATGATGAGTAACGCCAACACCATGCGCAGCTCCTAATTTATTTAATTCAAAAATAATTGAAGGAAGATCAAGATCTTTACCATTAATTTGCACAGGAATTCCTCTTAAAAATCCAATTTTTAGGACTTCCGCTTCATTTGGTGTTTTTTCTACAATATTACATACTTGCAGTATGGCTGGGAGATTAGGAATTAAAGCTGGATTTTCTATTTCTCCACCTTCTGCTGAAACTCCCCACATATTATCATCATAACTATAAGGAGAATCTTTAGTTTGTTTTACTGGAATGTCATGCTTTCTTGCATATTCTAACTCTTCATCTCTACCCATACCCCATTCACGTACAGGGGCAATAATTTTCATTTCTGGAGCCAATGTTAATATAGTTCCTTCAATTCTTACTTGATCGTTCCCTTTTCCAGTACAACCGTGTGCAATACAGTCACAATTTTCTTCTCTTGCAATATCAACTGCAATTTTAGCCAATAAAGGTCTACCTAATGGAGTCGCAAGATGATAGTCCCCTTGGTAACGAGCATTTGCTTTGATTCCCTTTGATAAATAATGGTATGCAAATTCCTTTTTTGCATCGATAACATATGCTTTTTTTGCACCTAAGCGAAGGGCTTTTTGTTTTATTTCTTCAAGATTATCAGCTTGTTGCCCTATATCAATAGTCAAGGCAATCACTTCAGCTTGATAATACTCTTGAATCCATTTCAACATAACAGATGTGTCTAAGCCACCAGAGTACAATAAAACAACCTTACGAATTTCTCCCTTGCGACCTTCATAAGAGGCTACTTTTACATATTCTGTCATAATGAAATCTCCTAATTTAAAAACTTCTAAATTTAGCCAAAAAAAAAGCCCCGCAAAGCGGAGCTTAAAATAAATTACGAAATAAAATCACCAAAAAGGTCTTTTTCCTTAGAGCGCTTTAAGCTTAGATTGTATACAGATAAAACGTTCACGAATAACCTCTTTTGGAATGGCAAAAAAACATCCGAAGTTTGATATAGGAAATTCATAAAAGAAGCAAGCAAAAAAAGACTACTTCGCATAACTCTTTGAAACAACAAATAAACTAGAACCAAACTGGTCGCCATCTAAGAGATCTAAGCTCTCCGAATCAAGATATCCAGTACTTTTTCCCCCAATAAATTCAATACAATTACTGCCATTCAGGTCGCATCTAAAGACCGCTCCCGTCCTTTGATTTTGAAAATTCATTCTTCCAGGAACTCCAATAAACAAATATTCTTTAAAAACTGCTATACTCATACCTAAGTAATCTCTTGGTCCTAATTTAAGTTTAGCTGCACTTTCTTTATTTTCTCCACCAATTATTTCTGAACAGTTGTTTCCATCTAAACCGCATTTAAAAACGGCACCTAGATCATATTGTTGAGGATCTGTAATAGGAACACCACTTCTTCCAGAAGCGCCTACGTATATATTTGTTTTTGAAATAGTTATACTTGTTCCAAAGTTATTATTCGAGGCTAGACGTAAATTTTTTAAATTGAAAAAATCACATTTTGATCCATCAATTGTACATTTCATAACACTTCCACTACCTGAATTTTTATTTGGAACTCCAATATATAAAAAATTATTACTTGTTATTAGACTTGTTCCAAAAGAATCATCAGTTGCTAATTGGCTTATAACTGCTTTATTTTTAGATTTACCACCTAAAAATTCTGAACAATATTTTCCATCTAAGTTACATTGAAATATACTACCAATATCATCGACATCATTTCCATCTCTTCCAGGGACACCAATCAGTAATTTATTTTGACTAAAAGCAGTACTTGCAGCAAAATGATCACTTGAAAATAACTTTACAGGAACAATAACTTGTGAATTTTCAAATGGTAAATGACCTCCCAAAAATTCTCTGCAATCGTTTCCTTCCAAATCACATTCAAATAATGAACCGACTTCGTCTTTATAATTTGCACTAGAAATGCTTCCCGTATCATTTGCTTTTTTATTATCTCTTCCCGTAGCGCCAATAAATATTTTTTTATTAAAAACGTTAATGCTAGCACCAAAAACATCACCATTAAAAATATTTACTGTTTTATAAGATCTATTTTCAGGAGGAGAAAAGCGTTTGTTACCTCCTAAAAATTCATAGCATTCATACCCATCTAAAGTGCACTTAAAAACAGCACCTTTTCCAGCCCTTCCTTTTGCACCAATTAAAATATAGCTAGCATCATCTCCTAAGTTTTCTTTTGTTACACTCTCATTTTGCGTCTTATTTTGCTCTGATGTATATGTTGATTGGCAAGCAATACATAATTTCATCACCCCTATTGCCAATAAAAATCTATATAAATTGCTTGGTATATTTAGATTAGATAAACTTTGAAGCATATAACTCCTTCCAACAAATGAAATTCCGTATGATTCATTATACCTAAAATAAAATGTCATTTTTTTTACTATACGTATAATCAATTTCCACAAGGATTTAATTAACTGTTGAAATATTTCGATGATAGCTTGGCTAATGGTTTTTAAACTACTAGGTTAGGCTTTCTAAAAAGTATGAAAAGAACGTATTTACTTAAACTTATTCTGATACTTACGCTTTCTGGTTGTTCTTCTAGTAACAAAACTAATGAACGTAACGAAGATGAGTTTTCTGAACATTATAAAACAAATAAAGAAATTATTTATGCAAAGCCTAAAGAAGCAAAAGATGTGATAAAATACGATATCAACGACGACTATATTACTGATGAACAATACCCAAATAGAATTCAGAATGAAAAAATTTGTACTATGGTGTTCCATTATACTGCACAACCCTATAAAAAATCTCTTCGAGCCCTGACAA
Organism: Pigmentibacter sp. JX0631; assembly: GCF_029873255.1. Taxonomy (NCBI): domain Bacteria; kingdom Pseudomonadati; phylum Bdellovibrionota; class Oligoflexia; order Silvanigrellales; family Silvanigrellaceae; genus Pigmentibacter; species Pigmentibacter sp. JX0631. The sequence goes on from NZ_CP123622.1 coordinate 275,507, forward strand.
CTGGCGGAAACAGTTCACATTGGCTTGTCCCATCCAGTGGTAAGACTGTCTTTAAAATTGTTAGCGAAGATAGAAGGGCACAACACGCAGGAACGAGTCTTTGGAAAAACAGAAAAAATGTTAATGTTATCTCAATTGGAATTGAAATTGTGAACTTAGGTTTTAAATGCAAGAATAACAAAAAATTTTGTGATCAAGATTCTATTGAATGGATAGATTTTCCAGATGAGCAACAGAAACTCATTATTTCATTAGCAAAAGATATTCAAGAAAGATATAATATTGATCCGCTGTGCATTGTAGGACACTCTGATATTGCTGTAGATAGAAAACTCGATCCTGGACCTCTTTTTCCTTGGAAAAGAATGGCCGATAATGGAATTGGAGCTTGGGCTAACGAGTCTGAAATTCAAACACAAATTGAAAAAATAAAACAATCATTAGGAGCAAATATTTCTCCTTTTTTAATTCAAATACGTCTTTATGAATTTGGCTATGATATTAGAAATGAAAAATCTTCAAATAAAAAAATACAAACAGATCTTTTAAATTTTGAATACAATATACATAAAACACCAATTGCAGATATCAAAGCCTTAAATCTTGCAAATGAATTTGGTACAAAAAATATTAAAAATAAAATATTTGATAATAAAAAAACAAACTTTGCCTTACATGCATTTTTAATGCATTACTTACCTGATGATTATTTAGCCCATAGAACTATAGAAGAAGCACAAGTAGCAAAAAAACAAGAAAGAGCAAAGTTAAGAGAAAAATCTAATGGAAAGAACAAGAAAAATAAAAAAACCCAAGTTAAAATAAACCGTTCAAAACATGATCCTAAAAAAACACCCGATAAACAAAGCGACTTTGATGGGGATACCATTGAATTAATTAAAGGATTTGATAATTTGAGAGTTCTTGCAACCCTTCAAGCTTTACTTGTTAAGTACCCAAATAAAGTTAGAACTGGCTGCAATTTTTAATTTCTATTTCTTTTATTCAATACTAAAAATCATATCAGAATATTTAGGATAAGGCCAAAGTTCATTTGGCACCATTCCTTCAATATTATCAACAGCGTTACGGAGATCATCCAATTTTGGAATTAAATTATTTGCAATTTCTTTACTTGTTCCTGTTAAGTTATCATGTTCTAGGGCATTTCCTGCTGTTACCTTTTCAACTTGAATTTTTAAATTTTCAAGAGAACTTGCTACATGTCCCAAAGCATCATTATATTTTTCAACAATTTTTTTCACTGGAGTTGAGATGTTTAATTCATTTGAAAGCTTAACATTTTTTAGTAATTTATTATGATATTCTATACAAGCTGGTAATACTAAAGATTGAGCCATTTCAATAGCACAATTAACTTCAATTAATCTTTGTTTTACATATCTTTCTTGCTGAATTGCCAAACGGCTTAAAATATCTTCAGCATTAAAAACGCCTACTTCTTCCAGAAATTTTGTTTTATTTTTATCAGCTAATACAAGTAATGCTTCAGGAGTGTTTTTAAAATTTGAAAGTCCACGTTCAAAAGCATCATCTTGCCATTCTTGCGAATATCCGTTACCTTCAAAACGAATTTTTTTAGTGAAACTAATTACATCTTTTAATATTTTTAAAAGATCATTGTCTCCTACTGTTCCGTTAACTGCTACTTTTTCTAACTTTTTATTTAATTTTGCAAGCCCATCACATACTGCTGCATTTAATATTGCTGCTGGATAATTTATTGGAGCACTTGAACCAACAGCACGAAATTCAAATTTATTCCCAGTAAATGCAAATGGAGATGTTCTATTTCTATCAGTATTATCTTTAGCTACATCTTGTAGATGAGATACGCCGAGATCAATCATGACTTTTTCTGCATTTACTTTATCTACAGAACCAACTTCAATGGCATTTAAAATTTTGTCTAGATTATTTCCTAAGAAAATAGAAATTATTGCTGGTGGTGCTTCATTGGCTCCTAATCTATGATCATTTCCCGCAGAGGCAATAGATGCTCTTAGAACATCAGCATTTTCATAAATACCTAATAAAACTGAGCATAAAAATGTTAGAAAAACTAAATTCTCATGTGGAGTGGCTCCAGGATCTAATAAATTTCTTCCTGTAGAATCCATCATAGACCAATTCAAATGCTTTCCGCTTCCATTAACGCCTTCAAATGGTTTTTCATGTAATAAAGCAACAAATCCATGTTTTAAAGCAACACTTTTTAAACATTTCATAACAAGTTGATTATGATCTGCTGCAATATTTGAACTTTCATAAATAGGAGCAACTTCAAATTGACTTGGCGCAACTTCATTATGTCTCGTTTTTACTGGAACGCCTAATTTGTATAATTCAACTTCTAGTTCATTAAAAAAAGATTGAACTCTACTTGGGATATGCGCAAAGTAATGATCTTCAAGTTCTTGACCTTTAGGAGCTTTTCTTCCAAAAACAGCTCTTCCTGATAAATGCAGATCAATTCGTTTCATAGCGTGCCGTTTATCTATAATAAAAAACTCTTGTTCAGGACCTACTGAAACAGTAACGTGCGTAACTTTTTTTTCGCCTATTAAATTTAAAGTTTTAGTCGCTTCAGCAGAAATTGCAGCATTAGAACGTAACAAAGGAGTTTTAAAATCTAAAGCTTCTCCATGATAACTAACAAAGACTGAAGGAATATATAAAGTTTTTCCATTTTCAGTTTCCATGATAAACATAGGACTTGAAGGGTCCCAACCAGTATAACCTCTAGCTTCAAAAGTAGAGCGTTTACCTCCTGATGGAAAGCTTGATGCGTCTGGCTCACTTTGCAATAACTCAGGTCCAGTAAATCTTTCAATGGGATTTCCGCTTTTATCAAACCAGAGAAATGCATCATGTTTTTCAGCTGTCGCACCTGTTTGAGGTTGAAACCAATGACAATAGTGTGTTGCCCCTTTTTCCATTGCCCACTCTCTTGCTGCTGATGCAACTCTTTCAGCTAAAGCCGAGTCTATTTTACCTCCAAGCTTCATAACTTTACTCATAGTTTCCAAATCTTGAGATGATAGTCGTTTTACCATTGCTCTAAGATCAAAAACATTTGTTCCAAAATATTCCGCAACTCTAGATTGTTTTCCATCTCCGTTTAGAGGGCGATTCACTTTGCGAAAAGATAAAGGGTAGTAAGGTAAAATATCAGTCATTTGGTGCAACTCCAAAAAATAAACAAAATTCTAAATAAAAGAATAAACCTCTAAATAAACAAAATTTATATATAGAATTTTAAATATCAAAAAACTTTAATCAATTCGGTCATTCGTTCTTAGCATAAATAATTTTAAAAGGAAAAGAGATTTTTATTTTTTAGAAGAATAGCGTAACCAAAAGAATATAGGTACTCTTGAAGGAAAAATGACTATAAATAGAAAGGAAAGAATTCCTCCTAATAAAAAAGCTTCCGAAAGTGCTGCACATATTTTTGATTTTTCGCTCACTTTCAAATGGATATTTTTATGATTTTTTATAGCAATACCAAAAATCCATCGACCTAAGGTTGATCCTTCAAAACCTAAAATTGAATATTGAAAAAGAAAAACTAAAAAGGCCATAAACAACCAAACTTGCAAAGAAAACATAAAGGTGTAAATCATATTCATATCTGTAGTTATAAAGCTCAAAATTTTTGCATTACTTGGTGATATCGCAAAAAAACCCTTTGGAAGAAAAACAAAATTTATACATAGTGAAATAATTAAAAAGCAAAATCCTAATAAAGCATCTATAGTCCAAGCCAAAAACGCAAAAAATGGATTTACATAGTATTTCTCAATAGTTGAATTTTTATAATCTATTTTTTGTTTTTCATGTTGTTTTTTTAAATTTTTATTATTTAAAGAATTTTCTGAATCATTTAAAATATTTTCACTCAAAGGAATTGCAATTTCAGATGAATGTTCATCGGCAAAAATCTCATTTTTGGTTTCGATTTTATTTTCTAAATAATTATTTTTAACTTTATCGGATTGAATTTGTTTTATTTCATGAGAATTTAATTTTTTTTGGATTACTTCAGAGAAAAAACCAAATCCTGAATGGAGAGGTCTGATGTCATTTTTCTTAGTAGAAAAGTAGTTTGAGAGAATGAAACTCATAAAGCTTCCTCAACAAACAAATTTAGTAAAGATTTTTTAACAATATCTTCTTTAATAGAACTAATTTTTTCTTTCCATTGATTTACAGGAAAAATTGCTTTTGCCATTGTCCGATGTCCTCCACCTGAACCAAATCCTACGTTTGCAATGATTTTTCGCACTACATCGCCTGCATTTTTAACATATCCCACATTGCGGATACTCATCACAAGATTTTCTTCAAATACACCAGCACAAACAACCCATTCAATTCCTTCAAACTGCAGCATAAAATCTGCAACTTGAGGAATTAAATCTTCTCTAGTTACATTTGTTAAATAGCTTACTAACAGTTTATCTTGATATTCCATTTTCAATAAAGCATTTGCCAACAAAGGAGCAAATGCCATAGGTATTTCTGGTTTCTCCATTCTTCTGAGCAAATTATAATTTATATCTGGATATAAAGAAACAAAAGCGTATAAATCCGCATCGATAACTTCTCGATTTAAATGTAAGGTGTCGGCCTTAATACCGTAAATCAAAGCAGTAGCTAATCGTTGACCGATATTTACAGCAGCTGCACGTAAATATTCGGTTAAAATAGTGGATGTGGCTCCATATTTTGAACGAATATCGCAATAAGGTATATTTTGATAATTTCCGACCATAGGATGATGATCAATAATGACGTCTACTCTCGGTAAAGGAAATGTGAAATGTGCTGGTTGCGTATCAAGCAAAGCTACTTTATCAAAATTAGACAGATCTTGGGGCTTAATTGTTAATACTTCTAAATCTAGTAATTGCATCATCGCAATATTTTCAGGACGAGTTACTTTTCCAAAGCTAACTATAGGTGTTGAAAGTTTATTTCTTCCTAACAGACATCGTAAGGCAAGAGCTGAAGCAAGGCCATCCGGATCGGGATCGGGTTGTAGTAAAAGGGCTATTTTATCACCATTTAATAAAATATCTCGAACTTCCTTAACTCGATGCGTACTTTCAATATGCCGAAGTTCAGCACTAATCGGCCTGCTTAACAGCTCTGTCCAAGAAAGCACAAGCTCTCTATCATTATCAACCAACTTTCTAGGAACTTCTTCCGGATCCCCTATTTGAAAAGAAAGTATTCTTGATTTAGGCAATTCATCTAAAATATATTCACGAACAATTGAATATTTATCATGATCTTTTAGAGAAAGAACAACACAAATTGGATTGTACCCACTCCATTGATGGTAAAAAGAAGCCTTTGTAATATCACCCTTAACTAGAATTTCTTCAATGTCTTTTGAATCTTCACAAGCTTCAAGGAGAGATGCCTGAAGTTGATTTTGTTTGTTCGGCAGCCAGACTTTAATATCCATATTCTTCTGTATATGCACCAAGGTTGAAGCCAATTCGGGGTCATCACAAATAACTAAAAAAAGTCCACGCTTTGAATCCATTTAATACACCTTAATACCAAATTCCACTTTAAACAAAAAAGCGAAATCTTTTAAATTATTCTTGCACGATAGCCCATGCTACAATATTTTACCAAATCGATTAGAAAGTAGAAAATACTGTTGCATTTTCCACTCTACACTATATTGCATTAATTCTGTATGATCAGGTAATTTGCTTAGAACATTTTAAGCTGAACTCATTGAGGACATAAGATGACAGAAATACTCGGTTTTAATAACCTAACCAAAGCTTTAAGCTTCAATCTTTATGATTTTGCTGTTGCCCTAAATGACGAGGAAAGGGCTTCCTATATCCGTTACATTGACGAAAGATACTCAGCAAAGCAAATAGAGTCTCAATTAATCAGAATAGCAGAAATTATCGATGCAGAAGTGCTGAATGTTAGTTCAAAAGATTTTGATCCCTATGGAGCGAGTGTTGTCCTTTTAATGAGCGATTTAAAAGGAGATCAAGCTACTAAAGAAGCTAATAAAGCCTCGAATCTAATGGCTCAATCTACTGTTTCTATTCACTTAGATAAAAGTCATATCTGCGCACACACTTATCCTGATAGTCTGGATCCTTCAGGAATTTGTAGTTTTCGTGTCGATATAGATATTGCAACTTGTGGAAGTATTTCGCCTTTGTATGCTCTCGATTTTATGTTCAAAGCCTTTGAAACTGATGTGGTTTGTGTGGATTATGTTGTGCGCGGTTTTGCACGTACTAAAAACAATGAGAAAATATTTATGGACCATGAAATGTCCAGTATTACTAAGTATGTTTCTCCTTTAATTTTAAGAGATTACGACACTATTGATCAAAATTCACCAGAACACCATACTTTTCAAACTATGTTTTGTCGTAGAGAATTAGATGAAAGTTCTTATTTCAGAAACCCAAGAACTGTTCCAGCTGATATTGCTTCGGAAAAAATGGCTTTAATTCGTAAAGAAATGGAATCAATAGCAAAAATAAAAAGATAGTTTTTTAAATCATATAATATCCCATGTCTTATCAAGCCTCTATTTACTAGAGGTTTTGTTTTTATATATTTTCCATTTACTAATTTTAATTAAAATAAATTCATGTTAGAAATCTTTAAAATAATTTTATTAGTAACAAAAAAATTATTTTTACCTTAATTTAAGGGAATCATCATGAAGAATAAAATAAATTCAAATACTTATGGGACAATCTTAATATTAATTGCCTTCTTTTCTTGGGGACTTTCTCCTTTTTATTTTAAATCTATTAATATGGTGAATCCTTTTGAAATCCTAGCCCACAGAATTTTGTGGTCAATTCTATTTTTATTTGCAATTATTGCTATGAAAAAGCAGATTTTTAAAATTATAGAAGTTTTTTATTCTCCTAAAACTATATTAACATTAACTTGTACTGCAATTTTGATTTCTGCTAATTGGTTTACTTACATTTGGGCAGTAATAAATAATCATTTAACCGAATCAAGTTTTGGTTACTTTATATCACCAATTTTTAATATTTTTTTAGGACTCATTTTCTTAAAAGAAAAATTAAACAAAGTAGAAATTTTTTCTGTTATAGTTACTATAATTGCAATTGCAATTCAATTTTCTGAAATGTCATTTACAGGCTTTGCGCCATTAGTACCTATTTTATTAGCATTAACTTTCGGTTTTTATTCTTTGCTAAGGAAAAAAATCAATATTGATTCTATTCATGGGCTAACAATTGAAACTTTATTGCTAGCACCTTTAGCTTTAATTTATATAATTAATTTAGGTATTCAGCATGAATTATCATTTTTATCAAATGTAAAAATAACTGGTTTATTATTACTTGCAGGTGTTATAACTTCAATCCCCTTAATTACATTTGTTGCTGGTGCTAAGCTGTTGCCAATGACAAAAATTGGGTTTTATCAATATATCAGTCCTACTTTGCAATTAATACTAGCTATGTTTGTTTTTCAAGAAAAGATAAGTCAACTTAAAATATTTAGTTTTTGTTTAGTTTGGCTAGCAATTATTATATATATATTAAATTCAATTAGAAAATACAGCCTTAAAAAGGTAACTAATAGTAATGTTTAAAACAACTTTAATTTTATATAATTAAAAAATTTCTAAAATTTAATTTTGAATTTATAAAAAACAATTTTATATTACAGAAACTCTCCCTTTTGTTTCTATTTTTGTTAAACTAAATCAAACAAATATGCGCGGAGGGAAGAATGAGTATTAATAGAAGAGACTTTATTAATGGAAGTGCAGTTGCTATTCTGGCAGGAATGTCTCCCCTAGAAATTCTTGGAAAAGAAACTTGTCAAAATAACTATCCACCAGAACTTACTGGTTTAAGAGGCAGCCATATTGGTTCATTTGAAAACGCACATGCTTTAGTTTCTGGTGAAAATTTTAATATTGATACTATGCAAAGTGAAGAGTTTTATGATCTTGTAGTAGTTGGTGCTGGAATAAGTGGTTTAACAGCCGCATATTATTATCTAAAAAAAAATAGCAAAGCAAAAATTTTGATCTTAGATAATCATGATGACTTTGGTGGACATGCCAAAAGAAATGAATTCAAACAAAAGAAAAATTTTGTTTTGGGTTATGGTGGAACTGAATCTTTTCAATCACCAAAACATTATTATCAGAAAGAATTGAATCATTTTCTGCTAGAATTAGGAATAAATATTGATAAACTTGGAAAAAAATTCGATCAAGAATTTTACAAAAATTTGGGACTAGATTTTAGCATATTCTTTGATAAAGAAAATTTTGGAGAAGATAAATTTGTTTTAGGAGACCCATTAGGAAGTGCTGAAGTAACTAAAAATAGTAATTCTGTAACAGAAATTATTGAAAATTTTCCTTTAACTGATGAAGAAAAATTTTCATTACTTAATTTATTGACTGTAAAAAAAGATTATTTACCTGATCTAAAATCCGTTAATGAAAAAGTAGAGTATTTAAAAAAAACAAGTTATAGAAACTTCTTATTACACAATGTTAAGTTAAGTGAAAAAATAGTTAATATTTTTCAGCAAAAAAGTCACGATTATTTGGCGATTGGAATTGATGGAATTAACAGCTACCTAGATGCCAGAAGTATTTCCCTTCCTGGTTTAGACGGGATGAATCTCCCCCCCCTCGACCCAGATACTCAGGCAGAAGTAGATGAGCCATACATTTATCATTTTCCTGATGGCGGGGCTACAATTGCTCGCTTATTAGTAGCAAAATTATTGCCAAAAATATTTTTGCAAAAATTAAATATGGATTCAATAATACAAACTAAATTTAACTATTCTTTCCTAGATTTACCAAATTCACAAGTTAGAATTCGCTTAAATAGTACAGTAGTCCATGCGAAAAATGAAATTAATAATACAGTTTCGTTAGGGTACTTAGAAAAACCTATTTTAGATTCACAAGGGAAATTTATACGTCATGGTAAATTGCATAAACTTACTGCTAAACATGTAGTGATGGCTGGTTACAATATGATGATTCCTTTTATTGTACCAGAACTTCCCAGTAATCAAAAAGAAGTTTTACTTTCAAATGTAAAAGCTCCTTTAATTTATACAAACGTATTACTTTCTAATTGGCGGTCATTTTTAAAATTAAAGACTCATTGTATTTATAATCCCTCTTTAAATTATGCTCTCATTAAATTAGACTTTCCAGTAAATATTGGACATTATTCACATCCCAAAAACCCAGATAAACCCATTTTACTGCATATGGTAAGTATTCCAAAAAACAATAAACTTGGATCTGATGCTCGTACTCAGTTTAAAGCAAGCCGAGCCAAATTATATTCTACGCCATTTTCTGTTTTAGAAAACGATATTAGATTACAGTTACAAAGAATACTTGGACCTACAGGTGAATTTGAACATGAAAAAGATATACTTGAAATCACAATAAATAGATGGCCACATGGATATTCTTATTCATTTAACCCGCTTTTTGATGATGAAAATAGTGTTGAAAATTTAATTTCTTTAGCAAAAAAACCATGCAAAAATATTACTATTGCTAATTGTGATGCGGGTTGGAATGCCCTTACACATGTTGCTATTGCAGAAGCAATAAGAGCAGTGAATGAATTTAATTTTTCTTAAACAATAATTAAAAAGTCGCATAATAAGAAAAAATTATATATAATTTTATTCAGCGAATTCTTGTTTCGCTTTCAAGATTTTAGTTATTTTATAAAATCATGTTTAAAGGAAATTTTTTTGAAAAAAGATAACGATGCCAAAACAAGAGCTTTATCCTTAATAAAAACGATAAGCAGTACTGCGGTGAAAGCTGGAAATGAAGCTCTTAAAAGAAAATTGAATCTATCTGGCCAAAGTGAGACTTTTATGAGCGAAGCTGCTTTACGTTTAGTTAAAGGACTAGATGAATTAAAAGGCGCCGCTATGAAAGTCGGACAACTTTTAAGTATGGTTGACGACAATATTTTACCTCCAGGTTGGAAAGATGCCTTAAGTAAACTGCAATCACAAGCTACAGCAAAAGATTGGGAGTTTATCGAGCCTATTCTGTTAAAAGAATTTCATGATTTAAGTTTTATTAAACATATAGACAAAAAAGCTGTTCATGCAGCAAGCATAGGACAGGTTCATAAAGCCGAATTGATAGATGGACGCATTGTGGCTTTTAAAGTTCAATACCCTAATTTAGAAAAAAATGTTCACTCTGACTTGCAGAACATGAAAAAGGTTGTAAAAATAGCCAATCTTATTCCAAATATGTCAAATTATGATAAAGTTTTTGATGCAGTGGAAAAACTATTTATTCAAGAATTAGACTTTTATCGTGAACAAAAATTTTATGATATTTATCATGAAAAATTCAGAAGTAATCCTAATATTGTAGTTCCTAAAACTATCCCTGAGTATTGCCGAAAAAATATATTAACTACTGAATGGGTTGATGCCATCACTCTACAAGAGTGGATGAAACAAAATGAGTTGCAATTACATACAGCGCCCGATTGTATTTTCACTCGAGATAAACTAGGGAGTGTTTTATTAGAATTGGTATTTACAGAAGTTTTTCATTTCAAACATATCCAATCAGATCCAAATCCAGGCAATTTTTTAGTAACACCTTCTGGGCAATTAGTATTGCTTGATTTTGGCGCAACTCAAGAACTAAGTGATGAACTTATAGAAAATTATGCAACTTTAACCCTTTCAGCCATTGAGAATGATTTGCAGGAATTAGTGAAAGTTGCAAAAAAAATGGGCTTTTTACATAGACATGACCCTCCAGAAGCAAAAGATAGTTTTATTAAATTGATGGAAATTGCTATTGAGCCCTTTCTCCAAGAAACTTATTCATGGAAAAATTGCAAACAATTAAAGCGGACAAATGCTGAATCTATTCATTTTATGAAAGCTACTAAATTTAGAGCTCCTAGCTCTGAAGTTCTCTTTATTAACAGAAGACTTGGTGGTAATTTATTAATCATGGAAAGTTTAGGGCCAACTGTTCAAGCTAGAAGTATTTTACTTAAAATTTTACAGGAAAAAGAGTAATCAGCATGTTAACTTTAAAAAGAATGTTTTCTTTCTGTGCTAGTCATAGATTATATAACCCAAATTTTAGTGATGAAAAAAATCATTCAATTTTTGGTAAATGTTCTGGTATGAATGGTCATGGCCATAATTATAAATTAGAGGTTGTAGTTAGTGGTAATATAGATCCTGAGACAGGAATGTTATTTAATCTTCAAACTTTAAAGCAATTAGTCAATGAAAATATTATTAATGATGTTGATCATAAACATTTAAATCATGATGTATTATGGTTACAAGGTAAAATTCCAACTACAGAAATTTTAGTAGAAAGTATTTGGGAAAGATTAGAATATAAAATGAAAGAAGAAAAAATTACATTAATTCAGTTAGAATCAATAACGGTTTGGGAAACAGAAAATAATATTGTTACTAAAACAAAAAAATAATTCAGTTGTTAAGCTTGTTTCTTTTCAATTTTTTTAGCTTGTAACCATTTAATTAAAATTGGTAGGAATGAAATAATAATAACACCCACTATTAAGTAATGAATATAATCATTTATTTTATCACCAAAAGTTTTTCCTAAAAAATACCCCGCAAGAAGCATACTCCAAACCCACAAGAAACCTCCAACAATATTAAAAATAGCGAAACGCAGATATTGCATTTCAGCTGCGCCAGCAACAGTGGGAGCAAATGTTCTTATGATTGGGATAAATCTAGCAAGTATAATGGTTTTACCACCATGTTTTTCATAAAAATCATGCGCTGCTAATAAATGTTTTCGCCGAAAGAAAAAAGAATCTTTTTTCTGATAAAGTAAAGGTCCTAATTTTCTTCCAATATAAAATCCGACAGCATCACCAATAATTCCAGCTATTGTTAAAGTTACTAATAAAATAACAATATTCATGTCACCTTTTGCAGCAAATAAACCAGCTGCAATTAATAACGAATCTCCTGGTAAGAAAAAACCTAATAATAAACCAGTTTCAGCAAAAACAATAATTATTAAACCTATATATCCGACTGTTTGAATTAGTAAGATAGGATCTTTTAGAAATCCTAGTAAGTAATACACAAAAGAAATTAAAGAATCCATCAAAATATTTCTCCTAATAAAAAACAAAAAAATTCTAACTTTTTACCACTTGAATAGCAAATAAAAAAAATTAGAAGAATTATTTTTATTTATAAAATGGTTCGTATGTAGTTATATTCAGGTATGAAATCCCAAGATACACCTATACTAAATTCTATCCAGCCACTATAAAAGCGTTTAATACCGATATCAAAAACCAATTCCTTTGGTAATTGATTATAAGGTCTTATATTTGCTTTTATAGACCAAACTGAAGATTGTTGCACAAAATCTAGAACAGATAAGCCAGCCAATAGATTATAATTCCCAAAAGAAGCGACATTATCTTCCCACATTACATTTGCCATTACTGCTGGATGTGACAGTACATTACTATCTCTACAATCACAGCTATAATCTATTTGTCCACCAGTGTATTCAGCTGAAGCACCTATCGACAAATAATCATAACGATCGATATTTACGATGGTGTCTAAAAAAGCTGCTCCTGCATAATAAGAACTACCTGAAAGAGTAGAATTTTGAAAATAAGAATACTGCGCATAAGGTAACAATTTCAATTGAATTTCAGAATCTAAATTAATATACGAAGCCCCTGATAATTTATTTAAAATAGTTTTAGGAAAATCAGAGATGTAACCATTACTCGCTCCTATTACTATACCCGTACCTAACAAAGCTGTATAAGGAAACCAGGTTCCAGGTTTGTTAATAATTGCTCTTTTAAATTTATTGCTATTAATCTCACTATTCGCAATAGGTAAATTTTCTTCTTTACCAGCTATTTTATAAGGTAATCCTTGTTTTTCTGTAATATTTTTATTATTTCTTTTTTGTAACTCTTCTTTCGTTAATGGAGCTCCAAAATTTGTTTCTTTTTCAAAAACAACAGGAGGAATTGCTGATTTTAAACTTTCAGGCGCTTCTTTTTCAACAATAGGATTTCCAAATCCCGATTCAACGGCTCCCAAAATCGGTGCTGTTTCAGGATTATAAGGCTCTCTCCAACCTTCTTTATAACCAGATTGATTTTTTTTCCAAACCAGCATTGTCACATCATTTGTTCCAAGGACTTTTAAGGCCTGTTCAAAAGCCAATCTATCCGACGCTATTATTTGACATAAAGAACTTCCCTGCCTAGATTCTAAAACTTTTATTTCATGAATTGTTACTCTTTGAGATCTTAAAAATTCTCCACTTTGAGGATGAAAACTTGTGAGTAATACATAACCTACTGACAAAGAATCTCCCCTAACTACACCTCTTTCAATTCCAAAATCTATGGTAAGTAAGTTTTCTCTTAAATATGTTACCTTACCGTCATGTCCAATGGTATTGATAAGACGAGCAAGAGCTTGAGAAAAAGCAACTTTAATTTTATCTTGTGATACTTGAGGTTCTAACATGATATCTTCTCTTGCCCAAACAGATGAATGAACCCCTGCTCCTTTTAAAACCAATCTAACTAGAGTTTGATCTGGGGCAAAATAAACAGATGGCTTAATCCAAGCCTCTAAATTATAATCTAATTCCAATCGTCTTTTAAAATCTTCAATTTTTTTAGTTAAATTATTGCTTGGATTACCTGCTAAAGGTAATAATTTAACAAAATCATTTAATGCTAAGTTCCAAAATCTTCCTGTATTTTTTATTTCATCAGCAATATCTTCAGCAAATATTTTTTGAATATCGCTTTCATTAAAAGGAAAAGCGGGAATTCCATATAATTGCCTATCTTGCTTGCGCATATATATTCTAAATTTATCTAAATTTGTTTCTACAATATCTAGTCCAACTCTGCGCAGGGGAGGTAATAAAAAGGTATCGCCTTGGGTAATAGGAGATTGAGCAGCGGGATTTTCTAAACCAAAACATATTAAAGGGTAAAATAATAGAAAAATTGCAGAAATTAATTTTTTGACTATTTTTAAACTACTCACTTAATGACTCCCTAATTGTTTAAATTGTATGTTAGTTTTATAAAGATTTAGAAGCCTCAACAATTTGACATAGGGCTGCAATTTTTAGACAAAAAGAAAGGTTCAATTCAAATAGTCTTATTTTAAGAATAGGAGACATTTTGATTCCAAAATTCATTTCGTTGCCATTAAAAATCCTAAAGTTTATTTTCATTTCTGTTTTCTTAATTTTTTCAATTGTTTGTCTCATTTTTTTAGCAACTAACACAATTATGTATATTAATTCTCAAAGTTCAGAAACACAGACCACTGCAAAAGAATTTGCCATTGTATTAGGCGCTAGTGTGCATGGTGATTCTTTATCAGGCTTATTAAAAGCTAGAATGGAAAAAGCAATAGAATTATATGATAAAAAGCTGGTTAAAACTATTTTAATGAGTGGAGATGGTACTGATAGTTATTATAATGAAACAGCAGCAATGAAAAAATATGCATTAAAACATGGTATTCCTGAGGAAGTATTAATTACTGATGAAAAGGGATATAATACTTATGCTACAATTTTAAGAGCAAAAGAAGTTTTTAATGCTCAAAGTGCTTATATTATTAGTCAAAATTTTCATTTAGCTAGAGCTGTTTGGCTTGCGAGAGAAATTGGAATAGACGCACAAGGCGTTAATGCTGGAGAAAGCAAAAATAATTGGTACTATTCATTTAGAGAATTTTTAGCAAGAACCAAAGACTACTTTCAAGTAGTCTTTAAAGTAACGCCATATGATGATAAATTTTTTGATTGGATTTATTAATTACGAGGCTTTAATTTGCTTAAAGTTTTCATCATCTTCATCACAAGTCAATTCACCAAATTTAACAGAACAATTTACTCCGCATTTTGCATCATCAAAATAACTTTCACATCTAAATTGTTTTTTAGACGCGCAAGCAGCTACTGATTGCTTATCAATGCAATTAAATCCACAAACTACACCTTTATCATTTGCTAAACACGTTTCATTTTTACTTTGTTTGCAATCAGCACCAGAACCATTTTTCTTGCATTCAATTCCGCAAAGTTCTTTTCCTTGATAAGTGATGCATTCTTTTTTAGGTTCATTTTTCTTTTTTTGTTCGTACTTATCTTTTTCTTGAACTACAACTTCAGTTCCACAAAAAATTCCTTTTTCATTTCGAATACAAACTTCACGCGCAAAAGAAGAAAAAGAAAATAAAACAAGTAATAATGATAAAAATATTCTCATAAGAAGCTCCAATATTGCACTCATCACAAACAGATGAGATATGTTATTGCATTATCTTATTTTCAAGTTCTTTACCAGAATTACGACTTGCTATGTAATGATCTAAAGTTTGTTCACATTGCTGTTTTAAATTTTGAGCAATTGAACTTTGAGGATTTATTATCAAAGCTTCATTGATACTTTGCAAAGCTTCACTGAATTGTTGTAATTCAATATGTATACGAGTCAATTCGACATAGTAATCATGATCCTTAATAAGTTGAATAGCTTTTTGAATTTCTTCTATAGCTTCCTGAAATTTTCCAACTGATTGATAAAAAAGAGTCATATCATAATGTTTTCTTGCAAGAATAACTCCTTCCCTTTGACAAGCATCTTGAAAACGAATAGCTGCTTCGTCATAAAAACCTAAGTCACTTAATATAATAGTTGCATTAAATTGAGCTTCTATAAAATTAGCATCGGCTTGAATAGCGCGATCAAAAAACCTGAGAGCTTCAGGCAGATCTCCTTTCATTAAAAATAAAAGACCTAATTCATTCAACCAATCAGCCTTTTCGCCTAATTGCTGAATTTGATCAAGTCCAATATTTTCAGCTAATTGAAAGTCTGCCGCAAACAGTGCTGAACGAAAATCATTTAAAGAATTTTGCACAAATTCTCTCCTTTATAACAATACACAAATAATACATTAAAATGTTGAAGATTAAAAATGGATGTGTGAGAGTTGCGCGAACAGATCTCTGTTCCTATTTCACTTTAAAAGTAACCATTTTAAAATTTTCAATGGTTTATAAATCTAATAGGAGAAAAGAATGAAATTAAAACATGGCGCTGCAACCCTCGTCTTAGGAGTCCAATATGGCGACGAAGGAAAAGGGAAGCTTGTAGATGTTTTGGCAGAACAAGCTGAACTGGTGTGTCGTGTCCAAGGTGGAAATAATGCTGGACATACAATTTGGGTAAATGGTGAAAAAATAGTTACACAACTTTTACCTTCAGGCATTCTTAGAGAAAATTGTGAAATTGGAATTGGAGCTGGAGTCGTTGTTGATCCTTTTGTTTTAAGAGATGAAATTAAAAAAATAAAATCTCAAGGATATGACATCACACCTGAAAGACTACATGTCGATTACAGAGCAAGTGTTATTTTACCATATCACAAAAACATGGATCTTAAACGTGAATTAGAGCGTTCTAAAAATACAACAAAAATTGGAACAACTGGAAGAGGAATTGGACCAACTTACGCTAGTAGAGCTTACCGTGAAGGACCACGAATAGCAGAAATTGCAAGTCCTGAAAATTTTAAAAACTGGTTAAAAGCAAATCCTTACTTGGCTGAAGGATTAGAAGGAAAACTGCTCGATGAGTTTTTAGAAACCGCTGAATTATTAAGACCTTATATGAAAGATTTGGCTATGATTGCCAATAACAGACTTTCTCAAGGCGCTAGAGTACTGCTCGAAGGAGCTCAAGGAGCTATGCTTGATGTCAGTTTTGGTACCTATCCTTATGTTACTTCAAGTAATTTAGTGGCTGGTTCCTGTGCTGGTGGGTTAGGAATACCACCTTGGAAAGTTTCAAGTATTCTTGGAGTTATTAAGGCTTACTCAACAAGAGTTGGAAATGGGCCTTATCCTGCCGAATTAACAGGACCTTTTGCTGATGAACTCCGCAAACGTGGGCATGAATTTGGGACAAATACAGGTCGCCCACGCTCAGTTGGCTGGCTCGATCTCGTAGCTTTACGTTATTTAGCTAAAATTAATGGCTTAACTGGTCTTGCCATTATGAAAGCAGATGTTCTTGCTGGAATTGAACATATTGGACTTATAACAAATTACAATGACAAACGAACAAATAAAGAAATGAATGGCTACCCTATGACGCAAAATGCATGGGACAATGTTGAACCTGTAGTTGAGTTTATGGATGGATGGGATAATGTTGCGGTTGGTACTAATTTAAACAAAAATTATAAAGCTTTTGTGAAAAAAATTGAAGAATTCATAGATGTTCCAAGTGCATATATCTCAACGGGAGCAGAAAGAAGCGAAGGCATCTGGTTAGCATAAATTTGATTCTTACGCTTGAAATTACATTTAAAATTTTTTAAAGTAGATTATAAATGTAATTTTACAGTTATATAGTTATAGCATTTTTGCTATAATTTTTCTTTTTTGGAGAATAAAAATGATACTTCAAGGCAATGCTCTCATTATTCAATCAGGCGGCCCCACAGCTGTTATCAATCAATCACTGGCTGGAATTATGGGAGCAAGTCGTGACTATCCAGATAAAATTCAAAAAGTTCTAGGAGCATACCATGGTTTGCATGGTGTGTTGTATGAAAATTTAGTAGATTTATCGGCTGAAGATACTCGAGTTTGGCGAACCATCGCCATTTCCCCAGGTGCTGCCTTAGGTTCTGCAAGAATAAAACCAAGACATAGTGATTTAGACAGAATTTTTGAGGTTTTTTCAGCACACAACATTAAATTTGTTTTTTATAATGGTGGAAATGACTCTGCTGAAGCTGCTCAATTAATTAGAGAAGAAGCAAACAAAAGACACTACGATGTTAGAATTCTGCATATACCTAAAACAATTGATAATGATCTTATGGTAACCGATCATTGCCCCGGTTATGGTAGTGTAGCAAAAGTCGTATCCCACATTATTGCAGGTGATGACCTAGATAATAGAAGCTTTTTTAATAGTGTAAAAATAAATGTTGTCATGGGAAGACACGCTGGGTGGATAGCTGCGGCAACCGCCATTGCTAAAAAAGGGCACATCGATATTGAAGATGATGATGAAGTAGGTCCTCATCTTATCTATCTTCCAGAAGTAGAATTTAACGAAAAAAAATTTCTATCCGATGTACAAAAGACATATAACAGAATTGGTAGAGCTACTATTGTTGTTGCAGAAGGGATAGCTGATCAATTAGGTGAAGAAAAATTCTCTGGTGAAGTCGATGAATTTGGCAATGCACTACTTTCAAGTTCAGGAAAATTAGGGGATTATCTTTCAAATTTAATCAAAAAAAATCTTGTATATAATACCGCATTTGGAAAACTTCGTTGCAGAGCTGATACTTTAGGATATTTGCAACGCTCATTAGCAGGAATGGCCTCTGAAACCGATCAAGCTGACGCATTTTTAGTTGGCTCTATGGCTGTACATTACATGATGAAAGGTGAGTCTGATAAAATGGTAACTTTGGTAAGACTGCCTGGCACAACATATAAATGTGAAACTTCTCTTTGCGATTTAAAATTAGTTGCTCAAAAGACAAAACTTATGCCCAGAAGTATGATTAACAAAGAAGAAAATGGAGTAACTGAAGAGTTTTTTGAATATGTCCTACCATTAGCGGGTTCAGTCCCTGAAATTCATGCTTTAAAACCAAAACATTTAAAGAAGCATTTGATCGACTACGTTAGGCCAGAAAAATAGACTTAAATTAATTTTAGAATAAATCTAATTTAGTGGTGTTTTTTAAATTTTCATGCTATTTCTTCTGAGATGGAATTTTTCTTCATCCCAGAAAGGAATTACAATGAAGGCTAATATTGGAATCAATAAATCAAATATTTCTAAAGTAGTTAGCATACTCTCAAACTATCTAGCAGATTCTTATTTTCTTTATTTTAAAACCCATGGTTTCCATTGGAATGTTACAGGTATGTTTTTCCAACCTTTGCATAAACTATTTGATGAGCAATATAATTCGCTTTTTTCAAGTTTAGACGAAATAGCTGAACGAATTCGTTCTTTGGGAGAATTTGTTCCTGCATCATATATTCAATTAAAAGATCTTACTTGCCTCAAAGAATTAAAAGAAGTCCCTAAAGATATGGAAATGCTAAAAGTTCTTGCAGAAGACCACGAAACCATAATTCGAAACTTACGTACTTGGATAGATGAAGTAACTACAGCTGGTGATGTTGGGACAGCCGATTTTCTAACCGCAAGAATTGAAGAACACGAAAAAACGGCTTGGATGCTCCGTAGTCATCTTGTATAAGCCAATTTTTTTAATCCCTCCATCTTTATACGAATTGATAAGTTGACTTAACAATTCGTATATATTATTAAATATTTGACTATTTGTTATAGAAAAATAAACATTAATATTCAAAAATTTTATCTAAAAAAATATTAAAAGTAATAAAATAAATATTTTTTTAGGAAATAGTTTTTCTTAAAATCCTATTATAGGCTTATAATTTAATTCTATTTTTAAGAATGGAGAGAATTTTGATTAATGCAAATAAAAATATCTTTATTATAAATAAAATTGATAATCCTGAAGTTAAATTAATAGTAAATCATCATGCAGGCGGAAATGCTGCATTTTATTTTAAATTTACAGATTACTTTCCTAAAAATTGGGAAATCTATTTAATAGATCTACCTCTTAGAAGTTATCATAATCAAGTAAAACAATTAAAAGAAAGAGATGATTTATATCATTTTTTTTCTAATACTTTTAATGAATTTGAAACTGGAAATATTGCAATTTTTGGGCATAGCTTAGGTGGACATATTTCGCTTGAGTTAGCTTACTATTTAGAAGAAATAAAAAATATTAAAATAAAATGGCTCGGTATCTCAAGTAAAAATCCGCCAGGCCAAAGTAAGAATACTATTCCATTATATACCTATAGTGACGAAGAATTGATTAATTGGTTAAGAAAAGTTAATGGCACACCTAGTGAATTGTTAGAAAATAAAGAAATTTTAAATCTATTTTTACCTAGCTTAAGGCACGATCTTTATCTTTATCACAACTTAAATAGTTCATTTAAACTAAAATATAAATTAGAAATTCCTCTATCAATTTTTTATGGAAATAAAGATTCAGGAATTGAAAAAGAAAAAATAACTAATTGGAAAAATTTTACAAAAAACACTTGCAACATAATAAATTTCGAGGGAAATCACTTTTATTTTAATGATAATTTAGACTTTTTTTCAAATACTCTAATTTCTGAAATTAAAAGAAATTTAATAAATTAAAAATAAAATTCATTAATAAATCTAATTATAATATCTACTTTCGCAGTCAAGTAACTTTTAGATTAGTAATATAAACAATGTATTTTAAAATCTGTTTTTAATTCAAATTCAAGAACATTTAATTTTTCATTGGAAACAAATAAATTACTGCAACTAAAATGTAGTTCAGGTTGAACATTCATAGCAAATACTTTTAAATCTATTTTATTCCCATAATTAATAGGAATCATAAAATTTCTAGGAACAAGTTGATAAAATATATTTTCAGAAACTATAGAAATATAACCACCCATAAACGCCCAATTATTAGGATTTTTAGGTACAACCATTAAATAAACAGAATTTTTAACCTCAGCTTTAGCAAAATAAGTAAAAAAAATAAAAGAAAAAATCGAAATTAATTTAAAAATTGAAAATTTCATAATTACCTCCGCACAAAAGGTAACATACATGGAAAAAATAAATTTTCAAATTTTTATATAAATAAAATTAATAACTTAATTTTGGTAATCTATATTTATTTAAATAAGAGCAGATTTTTTAATAAAATTATTAATTTCATTATCATTTAATTCATAATTTTCTTGTAATCCAGTTTTTAACCACTTAACCGAAAAAGTTTGGCTTTTAATTTCTTCTTCACCTTGAAAAACAACTGCTTTTGCACCTATTTTTTCTGCATATTGAATTTGCTTCCCAAACTTAGATACAGAAACAGGGGCTTCAATATTTAAACCTTTTTCTCTCAAAATTTGAGTTAATTTTAAAGCAGACATTCTATCTTGCTCCGAAAAACGCAAAACACAAATATCTGTCTGTTTATTTAATACTGGCAAATAGCCATGAACTTCCATGAAATTAATGAGAGCCACATCTCCAGCACCATAACCAACTCCCGGTAATTCATCACCACCAAAAGCACCTACTAAATTATCGTAACGACCTCCACCAAATAATGCGCGTTGGTTTGACGGATGACGATCAAAAAATTCGAACACCATGCCAGTATAATAATCAAAACCACGCATAATATCAGGCGAATATAAAATACATTCAGAAGAAGTGAGTTCTTTTAATGCATCTATTCTTAACTTTAATTCTTTTGCTTCTGCTGAATATTCACCAAGTAATTGGATACACTCTTCAATACTTGAATTCATAAAAGAATTTATTTTATGAATATTTTCATCAGACAAATTTAAATTTTTACATTGAATCTGAAAATTTTCTGCAGATAATTTATCTTTTTTATCGAATAAACGAAGAATAGGAGGTATATTTTCAAGATCTATAGCCAATATTTTTGTCAAAAAGGAATTAATTATACCTCGGTGATTTATTTTAACTACAAAATCTTGGTAAGATGCCCCTATAGATTTTAATATATCAATACCTGTTAGAACTATTTCAATATCTTCATCTAATGGATTTCCACCAAAAATATCAACATTTAATTGATCAAATTCTCTCAATCTTCCCCTTTGAGGACGCTCATAACGCATACATGTTGGTATAGAGTACCACCTTATCGGTTTTATTAATTCTCTTTGCTTTGTAGCCACCATTCTTGCCAGAGTAGGAGTCATTTCAGGTCTGATAGCAAGAGTTCTATCTCCCTTATCTTTAAATGAGTATAATTGATCTTTAACAATTTCTTCACTGGATTTAGCAGCATATAGTTCTAAATGTTCCACAAAAGGCCCAGCATACTCTTCATAACCATAAGACACCATAAGTTTATGAATTTTAGAATAGAGATAAGATTTTAACCGTTGTTCAGAGGGAAAAAAATCGCGAGTACCCTTGTAACCTTGGGTACTTAGCGTATTTTTTTTTAATTGTGGTGTTTGTTTTGACATATTGACTTCCTGCAAATCTGGAAACGCTATCAGCATATTTAAGCACTTGAAGTTAATAGTTGTAGAAAAGCCTGTCAATTCTATTTCACGTTATATCATACTTGCTTTACAGTTATTAAATATGCCAGATTGCATTTCTGAAAATGAGATTATCTAGCCCCATAGCTTGATAGTTTAAGAAATCGTTTTTATAAGGTGATATATTTAAAAATGGGTATAAACTATGAATAAATATTGTGAGCAATGGGATCTAAACCCACTTAAACTACCACAGCATATTGGCATTGTTATGGATGGTAATGGGAGATGGGCAACAAAAAGACATCTACCAAGAATTGCTGGTCATCGTAAAGGTGTAGAACGAGTTCAAGAAATAACTGAGTTTTGTGGAAATATTGGCATTCAGGCTTTAACACTATTTGCATTTTCAGATGAAAATTGGCGTCGCCCAGAAGAAGAAGTAGGCGGAATTATGGGATTATTACGCTGGTATATTAGAAAAGAACATGCGAGAATCAAAGAAAATAATGTCCAATTTAGAGTTATTGGAGACCGCAGGAAACTATCCCTAGACATTATAGAACTCATTGAAAACTTAGAACATGACACCAAACACAATAATGGTATGCATTTGTGCGTTGCATTAAGCTATGGAGCAAGAGGTGAAATTCTAAGAGCTGTTCGAAAATTAGTAGAGAAGGTAAATCATAATGAACTTTATCCTAATGATATTGATGAAAATATATTTGAAGATTGCCTTGATACACAAGGGCTGCCTCAATTAGATATGTTTATTAGAACAAGCGGAGAAATGCGGGTTAGTAACTTTTTATTGTGGCAATTGGCTTATGCAGAATTATTTTTTAACGACTCATTTTGGCCAGATTTTGATACAAAAAAACTAGTAGATTTACTAAAACAATTTACACTAAGAGAACGGCGTTTTGGTATGACTTCTGAGCAATTAAAAAAAAATGAAACTGCGGTCTTTTTAAAGAGGTAACAAATTAGTAATGGACATTTTACATTCAATACTTTCAAATACAATAATAGCTTTCATAATTTTAATAAGCATAGTTGTATTCGTCCATGAATTGGGTCACTTTTTAGCAGGAAAAGCATTTGGGATAGAAGTAGAAGAGTTTAGTATAGGGTTTGGGCCAAAGGCTTTTTCATTCAAAAAAGGAGCTACTGAATACAGAATTAATTGGTTACCTTTAGGAGGATATGTTCGGTTTTATGGTTCGGATATAGAACAAATTATTCCACCAGAAAAAAAAGAAAAATCTTTTCTATACGCTAAAGTTCACAAAAGAGCTATTGTTTCTTTCGCAGGTCCTTTTGCCAATTTTATATTAAGCTTTATTGTTATGACTTTTATTTATTTGTATGGTGTTCCTTATAAACCAACTGTCATAAACGTACTTCCAAATTCAGTTGCTGAAAAGAGTGGATTACAAACTGGCGATAAAATTCTTTCTATTGATCAAAAGAATATTGAGAGTTGGTCGGATCTATCTACAAAAATAAGTACCTCTCCTGAAAAAATGTTATCACTAGAAATTGAAGCAAATGGTATTAAAAAAAATATCAATATAAAACCGAATAAAGAAGAAGTTGAAACCACTTTAGGTAACAAACAAATTTCAGGAAGAATTGGTATAACTCCTATTTTTAATTCTTCGAATATAATTGTTTTTCCTTCAAGTTTTTTTGCTCAAATTGGATTACAAACCGGTGATAAAGTAACAAAGATTGACGATAAAGAAATAAAATTTCAATATGAAGTAATATCCTATTTAAAAAACAATTTAAAAGCAGATTCTGAATATCTGTTAGCAAAAAATATTATTCAGAACAAGTTTTTAGACAATAATTTTAACCTTACTGTAATTAGAAATAATTCAGAAAAAAATATTTCAGTTAACTTCAATCAACCAACTTTAAAAGTATGGGCGACGAATATCATTAAAAGTAATCGTCCCGAAATTAATGAAAGTTGGCAATATCGCTTTCTATCAGCAGATCAAACAATATCAGAATTTTCTGCGAAAGGAAAAGAAGATATTCTTTTTCCTGCCCAGTCTGCTTGGCAAAAATGCGGTCTGAAAGAAGGTCAAACTATTTATTCTATTGTTGGTCAAGGAAAAATTATTTCGCTTTTACAGGTTTATTCTTGGATGGATAGTGCAACAAAAGGAATTCCTCCAGCAAATAATAAAAATATTAATGTGAAAATGAGTGTATTAGAAAAAAATGGTACTTTATCTACTTTGAATTGTGAAATTCCTTTACGCTATGGATATGATCATTTAAATAGAGCCACTTTATATCTTGATTTTCCAATCAAATTTTATTCCCAAAGTATCACATTCCCAAATGAAATTTCCAAAGCAAATAATTTATATTCTGCTTTGGAAAAAGGATTTAATTCTGTATTGAATCAAATTCAAATGACTTACAGCGCCATAAAGATGCTCTTTACAGGGTCAATTCCCCTATCCAATTTAGGGGGGCCTATTGCTATAGCTAATGTAGCTGGAGAAGCTGCAAAAGGTGGTTTAATTATTTTTCTAATGACTATGGCTTTTATTAGCACAAATATAGGTATGATGAACTTATTACCACTTCCTGCCTTAGATGGAGGCCATTTATTTTTAAATTTAGTAGAAGCTGCATATGGTAAATCTCTACCTAAAAATATCCAAATTACAGTTCAAAGAATTGGTATATTTATTCTTTTAACTTTATTTGTTATAGTATTTTATAATGATATATTAAGACTTATTCGTTTTCATTAAAAGGATCATTTTGATGCAGCATCAAAAAATAAAATTTCCCCTTGTTTTAATACTAACTCATCGAAGAGGAGTAGGTATTGCTGTTTTAAAAGACGAAAAAAAAATTACTGAATTATTAAAAGAACCAACTGAACTTTTTTTAAATGCAACCAATCATAGCATTCAAAAAACTTCACTTTATGAATATTTTAAATACCAAGATATTTTGTTCACTAGAGTTTTAGCTAAGACTGCAGAAAATTTATATGATTTATTTAAATTTGCACTTGATATTTCAGGTCTTCATCCAAAAGATGTTAATACTTATGCTGTTGGTATTGGCCCTGGTTCTTTTACTGGATTAAGACTTGGTTGTGCTTTTATTAATGGAATAAAAATTGGAAGTCCTTTCATAAATTTAATTCCCGTAACAACCCATCTTACACCTGAACTTATATTAAAATGCCAAGCAAAATTTTCTGAAGATGCTTGCAAAATGCAATTAGCAGACTTTGACCTTGATGATGAATCAACAGGTTTTGTTACTTTTTTTGACCTTTATTTTGCTCTAGAAAGTATTTTTCTTGAAAAGAATTTACCTGTGGATTCTCTAATTCCTCAATACGGAAAACAACCTGGACCAGTTCTTAAAATGTTAGAAGGAACTATAATATGAACTCTGAGTTACAGCAAGATAACAATTTAAAAGACGATAATGTAACACACATTATCGATAGAAGAAAAAAAGTTAAATCAAGTATTTATCTATTACCTAACCTAATTACATCTGCTTCGCTTTTTTTTGGATTGCTTGCAATCAAGTATTCAATTGATGGAAGAATCAGTGGCAATGCACAAGAATTTGTTTTTGCTGCTTATGCTATTTTAGCCGCTGGTCTTTGCGATGGATTAGACGGAAGTGTAGCTCGCTTAACTCATACGCAAAGTTCTTTTGGTGTCCAACTAGATTCTCTCTGCGATTTAGTTTCTTTTGGAATAGCGCCCGCTGTCGTTATTTACAATTACGCTTTAAATGATTTTTACCGTTTAGGCTTTTGTGTCGCATTCATATTTGCTGCCTGTGGTGCTTTGCGTTTAGCACGATTTAATGTCCAAAGCGCTATGGGAAAAACGAGCGGAAATTTCACTGGAATTCCCATTCCTATGGCAGCAGCACCGCTGGCTGTATTTATCATGGCACAAAATGAATTAGCTACTTGGAATTTAAATGATCATTCAGCATGGGAAGTATCACTTGCACAAATTCTGATAAATCCGGATGTTAGAAATATTACTCTCCTCATTATTATGTTTTTTCTAGCTCTAGGTATGATTTCAACTTTTGAATATTTAAGCCATAAAGCAATGCGCCTACCGAAAAAAAGGCCATTTCGAGTTTTAGCTGCAGTTTTAATCATTTGCGCAATAATTTTTATATTGCAATTTATTGTTTCCCTAGCGCTCTTTTTAATAATATATTGCTTTCATGGTCCTGTTTTATGGATTTTCACTCGGAAAGATAAAGCAGCTGAAGAAGAAGAACTTTTTGAGGCAGGACACAACTCAGAATAAGTTTTATATTAGAGGTCTTTTATGCTAGAACTAACGATAGGAATTGTTGGCTCCACAGGAGTGGTAGGCCAAACAGCTCTTGAAATTTTACATGATGATTTTCCTGGTTTTAAAGTAAAAAATTTAAAACTATATGCTTCAAAGTCCTCTGCTGGGAAAAAAGTTTCTTTTAAAAATAAGAAAATTACTATCGAAGAAATAACGTTAACTTCTATTTTGGAATGTGATGCAGTTTTATTTGCTTCTGATGCTACTATTTCAGCTGAATACATTCCAAAATTAGCAGAAAAAGGAATATTATGTATTGATAAATCTTCAGCTTTCAGAACACATCCTAATGTTCCTTTAGTTGTTCCAGAAGTAAATGGTGAATTGTTAAACAAAAATTTTCTGAAAAAATTTCCAGTAGTTGCAAGTCCTAATTGTTGCACAATTC
The DNA here is from genome assembly GCF_029873255.1 of Pigmentibacter sp. JX0631. Taxonomy (NCBI): domain Bacteria; kingdom Pseudomonadati; phylum Bdellovibrionota; class Oligoflexia; order Silvanigrellales; family Silvanigrellaceae; genus Pigmentibacter; species Pigmentibacter sp. JX0631. The sequence continues at coordinate 302,574 of NZ_CP123622.1, forward strand.
CTTTGGTGATGGTGCTAAAACCTATCCTTGAAAATTTTGGCATAAAAAAGGTAATTTTATCGACATATCAAAGCGTATCTGGAGCAGGAAAACCAGGCATTGATACTCTTTTGGAAGAATCCAAAAACTTTTTTAATCAACAAGATCTAACAAGTACCTCTTCAAATATTTTTCCAAAATCTATAGCTTTTAATGTATTTCCTTATGTTGCAGGTATTTTAGAAAATGGAGATACAGACGAAGAATCAAAAATAATTGCAGAAACACGAAAAATTCTTGCTAATGAAAACTTTCCTATCTCTGCAACTAGCGTCAGAGTCCCTACTCTAGTTGGACATGGTGAATCCGTTACCTTAGAATTAGAAAAATCTTTTGAAATATCTGAAATTAAAGAAAAGTTGCAAAAATTTCCCGGCTTATTAGTAATAGATGGAACTGCTATTCATGATGATGAATTGCAACAATATGGCCAATTTGTCACACCTCGTGAATGCCATGGAAAAGATGAAGTCTTTGTGAGTCGTATAAGAAAAGTCAGCGTTTTTGAGAACGGTCTCTCTTTGTGGTTAGTAAGTGACAATCTCCGTAAAGGTGCTGCATTAAATGCAATTCAAGTTATTAATACTTGTGCTATAAATGGAACGATTCAAGCTATTTTAAATAAGTAACATGATGTGAAAGAAAAAAAATGAAATGTTTGTTTAAATTAATGATTCTATTTTATGGAATGATACAGAGTCAATTTGCTTTTTCTCAAGCATTTAATGCATGTGATACTAGTGTTGTTTCTTCAGCTAATTGTACCTCTACTAATATTCTTATATATGAACCTAACCAAAGTACTGGTACTTTTGCACCACCAACAAAATATATCTCTAATGGAAATCCTGTTCCTGGTAAAATTGGTAAACTTCAGTTTACTTATTCAGTTATCCTCGACGCTCGTAATGTAGATAATTTTAATTATGATGCTAACAAATGGGGAATACGATTTGGTTTATCTTCCGCATCTCCAGTTGATTACTATCCTGGAGCTGGAAATTTAGGAAGTGTAACTGTCTCGTCTAAATTAAATTTATCTGCAAGCGGAAAAAACTATTTTGCAGGAACTGTTGCCGTCACTCTTGATTTTACAAATGCTAGCAATCAACTGCCTACAGATATTGTTGGAAAGATGTCTAACTCAAGCATAACTCTTCAACCTTTATACTATAATGGTTCATCCCCGGTAGCTAGAGATTCCCTTGCTTTTCAATGGCAGGCCGATCAAGGAGCTATGATTAACCCACCCACCATTTCCGTAACTGCCCAAGATCAAGCTTTTGTAGTAACTCTTAAAGGGCCCAGCGATACTTCGGCTGTATTAGCTGACTCAGCTTCTTCAACTCTAAAAGCAACAGCGAATAATTCTATTTCTGGATATATTATTGTTTATTGGTTAGATTCAGACGCTAAAGGTAACGCAACGGGTTGTAGAGCTTCGCCGGGAAATTGGAGTTTTCAGATCAATCCAGCAGCTTTAAGTGCAGCGAGTACAAAATCTTATCTCTGCTCTTATCAACAATATCAGAGCTCTTTTAAAGCAGGAGGCACTTCAAGTGTAATAGGATGCGCTTCTGCAGGTATGACAGGCTTTCTACCGCTTGCTTCTGGGCCAGCTCCCCTTACGGCTGATAATGTAGCAATTCCATATACACCAAGTTATTCAAATCCTAATACAATTCCAAGCGATAGCAATGGCACACCTTCTGGTTGTTACAATGTAGTTTACGTTCCCGGAAGCCAAACGACATGGAGTAAGGGAAACTTAAAAAATGGAGATATCTATGGAATTATGGCCTGGGCACTGAATAGCGTTTATGACACTACAACAAACACCGTAAAGCCAAACTATAGTTTAGCTCATTCTAATATAAGTTATGTCACTGGGGTTTATATTCCCCTCGCAAGCACAGATAAAACACCAGATTTAGCTAAAACAAAAGATTGTTTTGTAGTTACTGCGGCTTCTGGAGATCCAAATAGTTCTTCAGTTTTTTATTGGAGACTTTTAAGAGATGAATATTTAACTCCTATTGGTTTTACTAAATTTTATTATCAACATGCACAAAGTTGGGCACAATGGTTAGATGAACATCCAAGATTAAAACCGGCTTTAAATTTTATATTTGAAACATCAGGAAAGTATTTTTATAAATTATCTGGTCTTGTAAAATCATTTAATGAATATATTTCAGAAAAAGCTAAAAGTTTAAAAAATATTTTTGTTCAAGAAGCAAGCGCCCAGGAATTACCGGCTCAAATTATAGATGAAAAATCAATAAGTGTTGAAAATCATAATACTGATAAAGTATCACAAACTTCTTCCTCTTCAGATAATGCAAATAAAACTGCTGAAACTCCAAAAGAGGATAAAGTACCACAAACTTCTTCCTCTTCAGATAATGCAAATAATACTGCTGAATCTCCAAAAGATGATAAAGTACCACAAACTTCTTCCTCTTCAGATAATGCAAATAATACTGCTGAATCTCCAAAAGATGATAAAGTACCACAAACTTCTTCTACTTCTGAGAATACTGATAAAACTAAGGATTTATCTCCAAAGGAAAAACCAGAAGATATTCAACCTAAAGAAGAAAATAATCCTTCAGTTGTAGAGCCAATTAAAGAAGATCTTAATTCTTCTCCAAAAAAAATAAACAAAAATATTATTCCACCAACAGCACAAACCCCACAGAAAAAAGAAATGCGTGATAAATCTTCAAGCTATTATTATGCTAAAGATGAACAACCTAATTATGATCTTTTTATTACAGGTGGCATACTAATGCCCACTGATGATCAAAAATATTATGATAAATATTATAGTTCACAACAAACAGCTCATTTTGAACTTGGAGCAAATTATATTTGGTGGTTCTTTGATTATTTGGGACTTTCATTAGGATTACAAGGAAAATACGTTTTTAATAAAGGTTCTGATAACGTTACTATGTTAGGTACTCAGCAACCTATTAATCGCCAAATTTATGCCTTAATTGCTGAAGGAATTGTAGGAGCAAGATTTAGAAATCCTCGTTGGGCATATATCCAACCAGGTGTTTATTTAGGTGTTGGAGCTGTCAGAATGCGAGAAGACTCTGATTCTGCTAGTTCAAATTCTAATACTGATAAGCCATTGGGAGTCACAAAATATAGTCCGATATTTGAATTTGGAGGAAATTTAGATATTAGTTTAGTACCTATTTTTTCAATCACTCCTGGTGAATTAGGAATTTTTCTTTCTGATGTTTTATTACGCTTATCAATTGCTTATAACAACAATCCAAGTCCGGCTTTATCTACTTCCGGAATCTTTTTACAAGGCGGATTTGTCTTTTTGTTTGAATAATATTAGCCAACATTCCGTCTAAACCACATTCTATCTTTTTCAAGTAAAATACACGGATAAATCAGTTTATTAAAATCATGCCAAAGTTTATCTATAGATAAATCTGCTGTTCTTGCATAACGCATATTTTTTATTATTTCTTGAATTGTCCAGAAAACATCAACAGGAATAAACACTTCAATTTCTGGAATATTTTTATCTGTTTGAATTGGATCTGGACGTAGTTCAGGAATGTCAGCAATTGTAAGAAAACGTTGTAACATTATCTGTTTCCTCTTTCTTCAGTTCATTGGTTCCGTTTCGGAAATTTTGCGTTAGTATTTAACTTGGTAACTTTTGATTGGAGGGAAACACAGGTGAATCTCAATACCTTCTTAGAAAGAGGCGGGTTTAAAGTTCTTGCTGTAGCACGTTTAGGCTCCTGTAGCTACTCGCTTGTTCTATATATTATTAATTGCATAGTAGCTCGAATAGACGAATTGATTTCAAGTGCAGCGGAATTATCAATTTTATTAGGTGTAACTGAACGCCAAGTTAAACTGGCTCTAGATGAACTCACAGATAGCAATATTATTTCTGTTTCGAATAAACACGGAAAAACTCTTGTTATAAAAATGAATTTAGATCCTGGAAAATGGAAAAATTTGCGCAGTTCTCCAGAACCCAAAAAAAGAATTTTAGGGGATGCAAAAAATTTACATTCCCTTATTCCCCAAAAAAATATTGGTTCTAAGAGTAGTCCTATAAATGTTTCAATTTCAAGTGAAGAAGCATTATTATTTCCTAATAAAATACAAAAAGAAAAGAAAAATATTGGAGAGGAAAAAGATGTTGAAGTAAAAAAAATAGTAGAAAATTTTGCTAAATATCACGGAAATAAAATGGATTTAAAAAAAGAAGAAAATTTTGCAAATCTGCTTTTAGAAAATCATCCTTTTGATCAAATAATTGCCTTAATTGATTTTTTTTCAAAAGAAATTCCATCTTTATCCATGCTAGTTGGAGCATGGTTTCATTATATGAATAAATATAGGGAAGAAACATCGGATATAGATGATTTAAATGCTTTCCGAAAAAAACATGAAGGATTTGATGAAAAGATAAGAAGTTTAGCATCATTTGAATTAAAAAAGATTCAAAAAGAAAAAAAAAGTATTACTGCAGATGAAGAACTTCTTCTTCATATATTAATCAGACATGAGCAACCAAGGAAACAACTCTATTGGGCACTTAAAGCAAGAGATCGTTATCCAAGTTTGCATTTATTCTTAGATAAAGCTAAAAATTCTGTTGAATTAAATTAACAATAATAACTTAACTAATAAATTTGACTTCTTAAAAAATGCTTATTAATTTGTTAAGGTTGTAATTTGTCAGAATAAGACATAGAAAGTCTGCTAATTCTAAGAGGTAAGACATGCGTTCTATCGATCTCTCTAAGTTACTAGTGTTAACTTCTCTTATAGTTACCCCAATAAACGTTTTAGCCAACAGTACAAATACTAAAACAGAAACTGTAATAGCTGCGGCAGAAGTAGCTAAAGACTATTCGATAGATCCTGATCATTCGAAAGTCTCATTTGAAGTTGCCCACTTAGTTATTAGTTCAGTTACTGGTGAATTTAAAAAATTTAAAGGAAATTTTAAATTTAATCCTGAAGATTTTTCTCAAACTCAATTAGAGGCAACTGCAGAAATAAATTCAATAGATACTTCTGTGAAAAAAAGAGATGATCATTTAAAAAGCCCTGATTTTTTTGATGCAAAAAAATTTCCTGTAATGACTTTCAAATCAACAGGAGCCAAAAAAACTGGTGATAAAACATTTGAATTAACAGGTGATATGACTATAAAAGGAACATCTAAACCTGTTACTTTTAAAGTTACACATAATGGTCAAATAAAAGATAAAACAAAAGTTCTTCAAGCGTTTAAAGCTGTAGCTGAAATCAATCGAAAAGATTTTGGAGTTAATTTTCAAGCTGTCGTTGAAGCTGGACCAGTTGTCGGAGATACTGTTACTATAAATATTGCCTGTGAAGGGACTCGTAAACCATAATTTTTTTTAAGGAGATTTTTTATGTCAAAGAAAAGTAAATTAGTTCTTAGTGCAGCAGTTGCTGGTTTAGCTATGGGAGCAATTTCTTCTGCTTCTGCTGAAGAAGTTAAATGCTGGGGAGTTAATAGCTGCGGAGGAAAATCTGCGGCAAAAGATAAAGCTGGTTGTGGAGTAAACAAAGCACAAGTTGAAGCTGTTAAAAAAGATAAAGAATTAAGTACTAAGTTTGGAAAAGCAATGGAACATTCATGTTCTGGTAAAGCTGAGTGCGGCGCAAAAGGCGGAAACCTAAACTGGACAAAAATTTCAAAAGATGAATGTCAAAAATTAGGTGGTTTTTTAATGGATGATAAAGGTAAAATAGAAAAATTAAAGAAATAATTTTTTAAAGGAGATGACAGATATGCAGAAAAAAATAGTTATAACAGCTGCGTTAAATAGTATAGCCTTAACTGTTCATGCACAAAATAATGCAGATCCTGTCATCTCTCAAGAAGTTGAAAAATGCTTTGGTATTCAAAAAAAAGAAATGAATGCTTGTGCTATAGATAAAACTGATATTGATGCTGCCAATGCAGCGTTCAAAAATAAATACAAAAAAAGTACCACATTTGAATGCGCTGGAAATGTCATGGGATCTGATAAAAAAGGTTACCTTGGCTGGCTGTATGTTGCAAAAGGATCTTGTTTAAAAATTGAGGGAGGATTTTTAATTCGAAAAGATGAGAAAGGAAAAAAAGTTGTCGAAAAAGGATAATCAATGTGAATGAAAAAAATATAATTATAGAACACAAAGATGGAATTTTTGGGGCAGGCCTACGTGCTGCCCATTATTCATTTTGGCACCAAATGTCAAACCTTCCAGTTCTTGAAGTGATGGCTGATAACTACATGACGTTAGAAGGGGGGCCTGCTCTTTATCACTTGGATAAAATAAGGGAACGGACAAAAACAGTTATGCATGGTGTTGGTTTAAATATTGCAAATGCGTTTAGTATTGATAGAGAATACTGCTACAATTTAAAAAAATTAAGCGACAGACTCAATCCGCTAGTTATTTCAGATCATCTTTGCTTCTCAGCTTCTCCAACGCACAATAGTTTTGATTTACTTCCTATTCCTTTTAATGAAGAGACAGAAAAACTTTTAGTAAATAACATTCATATCGTTCAAGATATTCTTCAGAGACAGCTTTGTTTAGAAAATATATCTTCTTATGTATCTTATAATAATAACGATTTTACTGAAATAGAATTTTTAAATTCACTATGTAAAAAAACTGGTTGTGGTATTTTATTAGACATTAATAACATTTATGTCTCAGCAAAAAATCATAAATTTAGTGCCATAACAGAATTAAAAAAAGTCAATCCAAATTATGTCAAACAGTACCATTTAGCAGGTCACTCAGCTATGGATGATTTTTTGTTTGATACGCATGACAATTTAGTATGCTCTGAAGTTTGGTCGTTAATGCAGTCAGCTCTAAATTTCATTGGTAAAAGACCTGTTATTATTGAACGTGATGATGAACAAGCACCTTTTTCTGAAATAATAAATGAAATCAATATTGGAAATTCATTAATATGAAAATAGATGAATTAAAAGAACTGCAAAATTTTTTCTTAAAAGTAATTTACTCGAATCTAGATGAAAATTATAAAAATTTTACTACTGAAAAAGAGTATACTTACTTTCTTCCAGAGACATTTCATAGGATTCAAGCATATCGTCAATCATTTTATGGAAGAGTATCTGGAGTTTTTTCGCAAACAATATTTGATCTTGCCAGTGCATTATTTGGTAAAAGTTTTATTGAAAATTATCTCATTGATTATTTCCATAAAAATCCTACCCCATTAAATATGACCAATTCTGTCAAAGAATTTTCTAGTTACTTAAAGGCGCAAGAAGAAATTCAAAATTGCCCTTTTGTACCAGATTTTATTTCATTTTGTTTTATTATTCATGAAATTTTATCTGCAAAAAATCCATTAGAAAATACCTTTAGCCAAAACGCTCCAAATGCCGAAAATATATACTTACAAAAAGAGCATTTTTTGTTTACTTCTGAGTGGCCAATTTTACAGCTATATAACGCTGCAAAAGATATATTAAACGAAAGCGAAAATAAAGAAAATACTCCAGAATTTTTAGCAAAGTTTCGCGAAGATAAATTAACTCAGATTGAAAATAAATCTGAAGATGTTATTCTTTTTAAAAGTAATGCTTGGAGCTTAGATGTAATTTTAATTCCTAAAGAATTTTTTCCTATTATAAACCTTTTAAGTCAAGGTTTAAACTTACAACAAGCTGTAGAAAACTCAGAAATATCCGAAGAAAATTTTGACTTGAATAAGTTTTCTGATTGGATATCAGTCTTAACAAGACAAAATGCTTTTTTTAATAAAAATTCTTTTTAAATTTTTGAATTATCTGATAGTGATCTGAATACATTTTATTTTCTAAAAAAGATAAGTCATCTAATAAAATCCAAATTACTTCAGATGAATTTCTTGCCTTTGAAATTACAGGTAAATTATCAGATTTAAGAATAAATAAATAAGTCTTTGATATTTGTTTTCCTAAAGGAAATCGATCTGAGTAATTAAAAAATTCGCTGGAAACATAGCTTTTAGAAAAATACTCTTTATCTATATTTATTCTTACTTCATACTGCAAATATTCAAGTGCATTACTTTCAAAATCTTTGTTGAAATTATTTGCTTCTGGAAGAGAATAAAGTCCTTCTTTTAAAGTTTCCTTGCTTTTTAAAAGCAGAATATACTGATTGCAAAAAATTAACACATTAGTCACATTTTCATTAAAAAATGAATCTTTATTTTTTTCAATATATTTAAATTTATTTTTTAGAAAATTATAATCATCTGATTTACTATATTTAGTTAAGTAATTTAAAATAGATTTAGGAACAAGCTCTTTTATTCTTGGTAAATCTTTTTTTAAAAAGTAAATTTTTCTTATGTCTGTAGCATTTATTTGTTTAAAATTACCTGTTTCCAAAAATTTCCATTGCGGAAAAATTTTAAGATAATAAGAACTAGAATCTTTTTGATGTCCTATTATTGCAATATTACTTTCTGAGTTTGTAATTTTAAATACTTCTCCTTGGACATTTTGAATCCATTTTTCTTCACAATATAGTCTATCTCGAATACCAACAAAAAAGACTTTTTTCTTTTCCAAAGTTGTAAGACAGGAGCGAATCATTTCAATTCTTTGCGTAATATTCCAAGGTCCTCTTGGCGAAGGAGAGGAATATGCTCCACCCAAAATAATTATTAGTTTTTTTGAATACTTAAGAGCAAATTTGATGCTTTGCAAGTGTCCTAAGTGAAATGGCTGAAAGCGTCCAATATATACACTGAACTCATAAACTTTTTTCTCCACCATGACTCCAATCATAAAAATCTAGTATTATCATAATATTAGATGATTTCTCCGCTGCTAAAAAAAGAAATTATCTTGACACTTATATATAACAGTAATACAGTGTTGCGACCATTCGTTTTGTTGACGAATGCCATACTTTAACCAAAAGAAGGAACTCAGTTATGAAATTTGCTTCAACAAAAAAATGGGCAACACTTGCTGCTCTTGCAAGTTCTCCAATGTTTTCTTTTTCATCCTTTGCAGCAGAAACTCCTGCAAAAAAAGAAGCGCCTTCTACTCCAGCAACGAAGAAGGGTACTATGACTTTCAAAAATGACGAAGAAAAAGCAAGCTATATTATTGGACACGAAATTTCTTCCAGCATCAAAGGCGGAGAAATTAAAATTAATAAAAATATTTTAATAAAAGCAATTGAAGATGGATTGAATGGAAAAGAATCTGAAATAAGCCCTCAAGATTCCCAAGCTTTTATGCAAAAATACATGACTGAACAACAAAAAGTTCGGAGCGATAAAAACTTAAAAGAAGGCGAAACTTATTTAAGCAAAAATAAATCTGAAAAAGGTGTTGTTACTTTAGCTAGCGGCCTACAATATAAAATTATTACCGAAGGTAAAGGTGCCAAACCAAAAGCAACTGATACAGTTACAGTGAATTACGAAGGTACTTTAATTAATGGAAAAGTATTTGATAGTTCTTATCAACGTGGCCAACCAGTTTCTTTCCCAGTAAATGGCGTAATTAAGGGTTGGACTGAAGCGTTGCAATTAATGCCAGAAGGATCAACTTGGATGCTTTACATCCCAGCAGGTCTTGCATATGGTACACAATCTCCTTCTCCATCTATTGGACCAAATTCTACTCTTGTTTTCAAAGTAAATTTAGTGTCTATAGCAAAACCAGCACCAGCAACTAAAACTGCTGAAAATGAGAAAAAATAATTAACTTTATTGTTTATTTTTCAAAAGGGCTTCAATAACTTGAAGCCCTTTTTTTATATTCTTTTTTTAATTACGAATTTTCATGACTAGCGCGACATTTTCAATTTAGGCTATCAATGGAAATCCTTTTCAACTGCTAAATTGAATCTAGTAACATGCAAAGGACATCCAAATTCTTTTCAACAAAGAGGTTAAATTCCTATTCTTTAAAGTTATGAAAACTTATAAATCATTGATGCTTTCTGTTTCAGCTCGTATTTTATCTAATGTTTCTTCATCAAATTTACTGATAGTTTTAAAATATTTTAAATAAATTTTTTTAGCTATTCCCTCTTTTAGTATTCTATTTACAGCGAATTGCCAATATTTAAATTCTTTAGCAGTAATATTTGCTTTTGAAAAGCCGATTGAAACTAAAAAACCTCTATCTTTTGGGGTCCAATCCTGAATTTCAATCTCATTTTTAAATTTTTCATCCCATAATTTCAAGTTATATTTAGCAATTAAATTATTAATGATATAGCCTTGAATTCTATTGTGTCGTAATTTTTCTTCTAAAGAACTATCACTTTTAGATATTTCAATTCTTTTTTGATCTTTCAGGCCAGCAATAAATTTATCTAACTGTTCATTGCCATATACTCGACCCAAATGGTCTCCAAAAACTAAGTTCTTTTTAATAATAAAATCGTTCATATTTTTTACTTGAGAATCTTTTCTAACAATAACTAAATTTTTTGAAAAAAAATAAGTTGCAAAATATGCAAATTCTTTTTTATCCGGATATAAAATCACAGAAGTTAGAATATCTACTTCACCCTTTTTTAAATAGTACCATATTCTTTCTCTTGGTAATGTTAGAATATTAAATTTACATTTAGTTATCTTTTGTAGGGCATCTACTAAATCTTTATCCAATCCTGTATTAGTTTCAGGATCATATACAATGCTATGTTTAGATAATCCAATATTATAAGTTTTTGAGCAAGGAAATTTTTTTTCTTTCGCATATGTGTTAAATTGGTAAGACAGAATTAAACTAATATAAAATATTATTAATAAAATATTTTTCACTTGACTTCCTTTTAATTATGGTTTGTCCTACATAGAATTTAATAGAAATAGACAGAATTTAAAACAAGGTGTCAATTATTTTTTAATCATGAGATATTTCATTTCTAAATTTTGATAAATTAATAGGAGTATGTATTTCGCTACCGACAAAAGTTAACTTTTGAGTTCTTTATTTCTAAATACCTCAATAAGATGAAGTTTCATACCATAGCCTTATGTTTCTTTAGAAACATAGTATTCAATATCTTAGATATCATAGGAAACCTTGCATGTGTAAATGCTTTTGAGTTTTATGATAGTGAGATAAATTTTATTGAGTTTGTTCCGCTATTCCATTAGCAACTTCTTTGATACTTTTTTTCAAAATTAACAAGCAAATTAGAACTTCTTCTTCGAACCAAACAATATTTTTCTAAACTCTTATTTATTATATTACATCTTTATTTTCCTTTATTTCTTTCAATATTTTTCTATATATTCTTTAATTTAAATGCTATATTTTATATTTTTTTCGTTATATAGTTTACGGCGCCGACAAGCTTTTTTTGCGGCTCATATTTAGCTTTATATAAAATATTGCTTGAATTTAATTTTGTAGAAAGCATTTCATATATTTTACTTTTTTTATTACTACATAACTCAATTCCTGTCTTACCTTCCATATTTTTCATTTGAATAGCTGTTTTTACCGATGATTGATCTGCATATTCTAAAAATAATGCAAGCATTGCATCAGAATTTAACAAAACAGCTTTATGCAAAGGGGTGTTAAGATATTCATCAATAGGAATATCAATTTTTATATTTTGAATATATTTACTTTGAAAGGTATATTTCATTAATCTTTTTATTGTTAATAAGTAATTATCCTTCTTTAAAATACTCACACTACTTGCATTAAATACTGAGATAAAAAGAATTTGAATAGCTGACAGTCCTTCAGGATTAAGAAAATTAGAATTATAATTTATTTTTAACTCATGAATTATTTCTAAATAATTTTTAATAAAATCATGATTTAAACTTTGACTAGCAACTTGCAACACACTTAAATTTTGCTCATTTAAGACATAGGGATCTGAAAACTGAATTATTTTTTTCAAGTCTATGCTTATTTGATCTGTTTGCAAATTTATTCCTCCAGATTTAGCAACAAGAAATAATCTTTTTTCATAAAATTTATTTTGATATGATTTTTTTAAAGCATCATTTCCTTTCATACTTCCAGAAGAAGTTGATCTGTCTAATGTACTAGACTCAGACGACATTGATCTTTCTAGCGTAATAGATTCTTTCTCATTGGTAAGTTTTGACAAAATAGGTACATTTTTAAATGCTTTTTTTATATTCCGATCAAAAAAGGTACTTTTATTATTTGGTGAAAATCTATCCTTTCCTAAATCAACAGCATTTGATTCTTTTTTTCCATAATTCATTATGGGAGCTGGTTTTTGTTTCGTAATACATTTCGTAAATTTTAAAATTAAGTCTATGAAGGTATCTCGATATGATTTTTCATAATTTTTAAAGTTAAATTTAATAGTAATTAAATACTGTATTCCTTCCTTTAATTTAAAATCAAGAACAGAATTACTAGTTATAGATTTTTTAAAATCAAAATATTCATTTTTAGAAATATCTGAAGGATACAAAAAAAGCTTATTTTTATTTATAAGACAATAATTTATGTTTTCACTTATGTATTCTATGGATATAAAATTTTCTTCAAAATTATTATATAAAATTTTCTTTTCACCTAATGAATTTATTTTCACCAATATCTTTTTGTATTTTGATTTAGAAAAATTTTTAAACAATATTTCTTCAGCATGTGAAACTCTAAAGTTACCAGTGAATCTCCCCCTATTAATATATATTGTTTGAAGTAATTCTCGATTAATTAAAAGATATAAGTAAATTTCATGAAAATTTAAAAAATATTTTTTATCCCTATATTCTTTAAATTTATATTGAAGGTTTTTTTTATCCTTTTCGATAAAATCTCCAAATAGTTTTAATGCTCTGTCTTCACCTGATACTTTTTTGTATTCTAAAAAAGATTCCATAACTATATCAAGTATTTTACTTATTCTTTCAATCCTATTTATTTCCTCAAGGTAAAGAAGCAAACTTTCATTATAAAAATTAATAATTAACTCAGAAACAAATTCTGTTTCAACTCTTCCGTTTATGTCTATAAAATTTATAGACTCTCTATTATAAGTTTTGATTATATATTGCAAAAGTATGATATAAAATAAAAGTTCAACAGAATTGTATTTTACAATATAAGCATTACACCCTGTATGTATTTTTTTATAGTCTTCTTTTTGAAGATCAATTTCTTTTAAAAAACTTTTTTTACCTTCTTCTGTTTCAAATAAAGAGCTTAGATCATTGTAAAAATCTTCTTCTTTCTGAATTTTGTAAAATTTACTGTACAATAAACTGGAAAATTCATTAATAACTAAAACCTGATTATCAATTAATTTATTATGTAATTTTTTTGAGTCTAATGAATTTTTCACTAAGTATCTAAAATACTGTTTGCATTCGTCAGCAAAATCATACTCATGAAATTGAAAAGTTTCTATAGAAAAATCATGCATTTTTGTATCAGATATTAAAATTCCTTTATCAGAAAGAAGATGAAACATTTTTGGAAGATCATTACTTAATAAATCATTAATATAATTATATTCAGGCATTTAATATTTTTCACTCCTTGTAAACTTAATCACCTCTTCATTATTTTTTATATTTTTTTTGAATTTTGTCAAAGATATTTTTCTTTATTTTGATAAAATAATAATTTCACATAATTTCAATAATTTATTATCTTATTAATATTCCTCTAATTACATGATTTTATTTTCTAAAAAACAGGTGCAAATAATTTATAGATATTTTTACAGTATTTTTAAATTATTAAATAAAAATCCTTTTAAATTCAAACTTACTAAGAAAAAAAATGTCAGTAATTTGATGTTTTTATCTTTTAAGTAATCAGTTAAAATTTATATACATATTCTTTTAATTTGGAAGGAATTCTATGGTAAATTTTTTAAATTTAAAATTTATCGTTACATTTTTTATTATTCTAACTAGTTACAGAACATTTGCGGTAGATCTATGCAAAAAACCATGGAAAGTAGCAGTTTCTGATCGCTATCCGTTTGAAGTCTACCTAGAGGGCAAACCTAAAGGACTAAATATTGATGTTCTGAATAAAGTAGCAGAAAAGCTAAACTGTAAGGTAGAGTATTTTGATCTTCCTTTTGCTCGGATTATCTATGAAGCGAAGCATGGAAATTTAGATATCGTCATGGGAGTCGGCAAAAGAAAAGAGAGAGAAGAATTTGCTTTCTATTTTGATCCATATCTTAATTCGCCTTCAGTCATTGTTATTCATAAAAAAGATTACAAAAATTTTGAAAAATTTAAATTAACAGACCTTACTCAGGAAAAAAATAAAAGTAAAATAGCAGGAATGATTGGGGCTGTTTATAATAAAGAATACGAGTCTCTTATGAGCAATCAGGTTTTTGTAAATCATTTAGTCTTAACTTCAAAAAATGCAATAAGTTTTAAAAAATTAATTGATAAAGATGTTGATGCTATTTTACTGAGTGATATAGCAATTGCTAAAACATTAATAAATTCTTCAGATTTTAAAAATGACCTTTTAATGATTCCTATTGACAAAGAAGATTACTCATATTTTATGTATTCAAAAAAATCTTTTTCTGAAGAAGAAGCAAAAACAATAAATTCGACGTTGACAAAATTTTTAAAAGAAAAAGAAGCTGAAAATTTAATGCTAAAGTATTTTACAAAAGAAGAATTAAAGATATTTAAATAATATTAATCATGCAAATAATTATAAACCGAAGCTCTTGAAAGATTTAAAATTTTAGCAATATATTCTTTTGAATTTTTTGCTAAAAATGCTCCATTTTTTTCTAAGTCAATAATTATCTGTTTTTTTTCTTCTTTAGTCAAAGATTTTATATCTTTTTTCATTTTTAATAAGGTATTATTCAAATATATATGAATTTTTTCTTGCCAATCATCTTTAAAAAGTACAGCTGCATTTTTATCAAAGCTGCCTTTATTAAAAAAAATATCTATAAAATTTCTTACATTAACTAAAAAAGAACAATCAAAATTCATACACATTAAATAATTTTGATTTGCATCATTTAAAACAATACTTATGCATTTTAAAACTTTTCCATCATAGTTTATTTTCTCATAAGGGCCAATTATATTTTGTGAATTATCAAATTTAATATCACTTAAATTTGAATCTTCTCCAATTTTTCTATTAGAAATATTATTTGCAATATAAGTAATTTTTTTTAATTTTAAATCATGAATTACAATTTCCAGATAAGGAGTGAAGAGTTTTTCTAAAGATTTTGAAATATTAATGTAATTTTCCAGCATACCAACCTCCTGCGAAACATATGTATTCTATTTCTAAGTTTTATGTCAATTTTCTTAGCAATTTTATCATCAAGCAAAAATAATCAGTAATCTTAATGATTTGACATATTTTTTTTTTTTATGTATTAATTCAATCTTGTTGATTAAGATAGAAAGGAAAATTATATGTATTCTTTTAAGTCTATTCAGTTATTAATACCTATCTCCTGTTTACTTTTTTCAAATTCATATGCCATTTCCGAAAAAAATTATAGTAACAAATATGAATGCCAATTTGAATTTGATCTGAACAAAAGCAATGTTGATTCAAACTTTATTTCATCTTGCTTAGAAAATGTTAAAAATAATGAAAACGTTTTCTCAATTAAAGTACTTGCCTCAGCAAATTTAAAGGGAAGTAAACACTACAATGAAAAACTTTCAAAGGAAAGATTAGAAAATACTATTGAAATTATAACGCAAAAGTTGCCGAATTTAGATAGTAAAGAATTGATTTCAGTTGGGAAGAGTGGTGAATATGGGAAAAAAGTATATATTACATTATACACAAAAGAAAAAGAAATTCCATCTCATGTTAGTGACTCTAATTTAAATAATCATAATCAATCTACTGCAGCGTCAGAACCTACTGAACATAATCACAAAGCTACAGCTCAAAAAAACAACTCTGATTATCAAAAAGAAGAGCCCCCTTACAAACTTGATTATAAGCGAGAATAAACTTTAATTAGCGCATTTCATGCACAATTCTAAAAAGTCTTTTGGAACTAAACTTGCTCCACCAACTAGTGCGCCATCGATATTTGGGCAATTAATATATTCATTAACATTACTAGCTTTTACACTTCCTCCATACAAAATCTGGAAACGATTTCCTAATTCTTCACCAAAATAGGATTGTAAAAAATTTCTAATAATAGTGTGCGCTTCTTGTGCTTCAACAGCAGAAGCGGCCTTTCCTGTACCAATGGCCCACACAGGTTCATATGCGATAGATAAAAGAGGTTTATTAGGATCTGAGCCGATGAATGATTGTGAATTTCTTATTTTAGTTGCAATAAACGCTTGTTCTAATTGAGATATAAGGATTTCTTTCAGTAATCCTTTTTCGCGTTCCACAAGTGTTTCTCCAACACAATATATAGCTCGCATACCTAAATTTAACAATGCACTTATTCTGCCGCCAGCAGTTTGATTTGTTTCAGCAAACATTTGTCTTCGCTCGCTATGCGCAACTAAACTTCCCAAAACATGGATACTTTTCAACATTGTAGGAGAAACTTCACCTGTAAAAGCACCTTCTTCAGCCCAATGTGCATTTTGGGCAAATAAAGAAACAGTATTTCTAGTTTTTCTAGCTAAATCAGCTAAAAAAATACTTGGCGCAGCAATACCAACTTCAATGGATAAATTTTTTTCTGTTACACTATCAGATAAATTTTCAAAATCCGCAGATGCTTGAACAGCATCTTTAAACATTTTCCAATTACCAATAACAAGTTTTTTTCTTTTAATTTCCATAATTCAAACCCAATCCTTTATTTTTTGCGAAGTACTTTAATTCCTGGAAGCTCTTTCCCTTCCAATAACTCCATACTTGCACCACCACCTGTAGAAACATGAGTCACTTTATCTTGTAATTTAAATTTCACAATAGCTGCTGCTGAATCTCCACCTCCAACAATTGTTGTTCCGTTACAATGCGCTAATGCTTGTGCAACAGATTTTGTTCCTTTAGCAAAAGATTCAAACTCAAATACTCCCATAGGTCCATTCCAAACTACAACGTTACTACTTTCAATAATTTTACTAAAAGTAACAGCGGATTTTTCTCCAATATCTAGTCCCATATAACCTTCAGGTATATCCGCAGTCTGAACTACAACTGGAGTCGTGGTTTCAGAAAATTCATCCCCACAAATATGATCTTCAGGTAAATAAATTTTAACATTTCTTTTTTCTGCAGCTTTAAAAATTTCTTCTACTAAATTTAATTTGTCTTCTTCAACCCTAGATTTCCCAACATTTTTTCCTAAATACTTTAAAAATGTATAGGCCATTGCTCCACCAATGATCATATTATTTGCAATATTTGTAAATTTACGAAGGATATCGATTTTATCTGATACCTTTGATCCACCAAAAATTGCAGTAACAGGAGCTTTTGGAGCTCTAAAAGCTTCTTCTAAAAACTGCATTTCTTTTGCAACTAAAAATCCTGCAGCTCTTTTCTCTAAAGGAAAACATTCAGGTACTGCAAACATAGAAGCATCAGCTCTATGGCAAGTTCCAAATGCGTCATTCACATAAAATTCAGCATGTTTTGCTAATTTTTGGGCAAAATCTGTATTACCAGCCTGCTCTTCTTTATGAAAGCGCAGATTTTCTAACAGTATAATTTGATTTGGTTTTAAATCATATACAATTTTTCCAAATCCGTCTTCAATATAATCTTGCGCTAAAACAACTTCTAAATTAAGCATTTCTGCTAAACGAACACCAACGGGTGCAAGAGAAAATTCTTCTTCATAACCAACACCTTTGGGTCTACCTAAATGTGAGCAAGCAATAATTTTTGCTTTTTTATCTAATAACCATTTTATGGTTGGTAAAGCTGCAACAATTCTAGTTTCATCCGAAATAGTACCTTTTTTTATAGGCACGTTTAAATCTAACCTTAAAAAAACAACTGGTTGCTGTTCTGGGAAAAAAGATAAATCATTTAAAGTTTGAATTTTATTTGCCATAAGTAACCCTTTCAAAGAGGCTGAATAAACTATCCAAGCAAGTAAAGAACGCTTAATGGTGTTTGTCAATTAGTTGAGAATTCTTGCTTATTGTGTAAATACAGATACATTTGAAAGGATATTCTTTATCCTACTTTCTGCATGAAAGGAGCTACTTTGAAATCAGATCTTTTAGAAAATTTTGATAACAATGATATTTATTCAATCATTTTATGTGGCGGATCAGGGACAAGATTGTGGCCTCTTTCTAGAAAATCCTTCCCAAAGCAGTTCTTATCACTAGGTGAAAAACAAAAAACTCTTTTGCAATTAACAATCGATAGAGTAAAAAATTTATCTCCCTTGCAAAATAGATGGCTTGTTACAGCGCAATGCCAAGAAAATCTTTGTGCTAACCAAGTTTCTCAACAAATAGCTAAAATTATAATTGAACCTGAAGCTAGAAATACTGCCCCAGCGATTGCTCTTACAGCTTGGGAACTCATGCAAGAAAACCCTGACTCTAT
Organism: Pigmentibacter sp. JX0631; assembly: GCF_029873255.1. Classification (NCBI taxonomy): domain Bacteria; kingdom Pseudomonadati; phylum Bdellovibrionota; class Oligoflexia; order Silvanigrellales; family Silvanigrellaceae; genus Pigmentibacter; species Pigmentibacter sp. JX0631. Next base: position 321,158 of record NZ_CP123622.1, read on the forward strand.
AATGGTTATACTCTCTTCGGATCACTCCATCCAAAATGTCAGATCATTTGAACAGACCATCCTAGATGCTATTAAACTAGCAAAAAATAATTTATTTGTTACCGTTGGAATTCAACCAACACATCCTGCAACGGGTTTTGGTTATATTGAACAAGGTTTACCCCTTGATAATGAAGGAAATATACTTTCACCCCAACGTCTTTCCGAAACAACTCCTACAGGTTATAGCGTGCGTAGTTTCAGAGAAAAACCGAATCAAGCCGCCGCTGAACAATTTATAAGAACCCAAAAATACTTATGGAATGCGGGAATTTTTGTTTGGAAAACAAAAACTTTTTGGAACGCTTATTCCCATATTCAACCGGAAGCTGCCAAACTGATAGAAAGTATTAATAAATATAATATTTCTGAAGTATATAAAAAACTAGAAAATATTCCTATTGATATTGCTTTTATCGAACAAACAAGTCACGTTGCGTGTGTTCCAGCTAACTTTGACTGGAATGATGTTGGATCATGGTCTGCCGTAAGAGAATGCTTTGAACAAGACAGCCAAGGGAACAATACTTCGGGTGAAGTTTTTCTTTTGGATACAAAAAACTCTGTAGTTCACTCAACAGGCCCTTTTGTTTCAGTAATAGGCATGGAAAATGTTGCCGTAGTTGCTAGTGAAGATGCAATACTGGTAATGCCTCTAAATCGCAGTCAAGATGTGAAAAAAACAATTCAGTATTTGGAGACAAAAAATCCAAAACTTTTGTAATTTGATTTAATTTGATTAATTGGAGATTTCTTATGACGAAAATCTTGTACGACGCAGCTATTGGAAAAAAAACAAATAAAATTCCATTGTGGCTGATGCGCCAAGCTGGTCGCTATTTACCAGAATATCGTGAAATAAGAAAACAACATTCAACCCTCACAATGTTTAAAACACCTAAAATTGCAGCAGAAGTAACGTTACAGCCTTTGCAAAGATTTCAATTAGATGGTGCTATTCTTTACGCTGATATTTTACTCATTCCTGATGCCTTAGAACTTGGTCTAAATTTTATCGAAAAAGAAGGGCCAAAATTTGAAAAAACTATTCGTTCACAAAATGATTTAAATAGTATATTAAATTTAAGCGAGAATATTGATAAAATTATTGAAAAATTAAGTTATGTTGGAGAAACTCTTGATAAAGTAAAATCAAGTCTAGATAGCAATGTTACTTTACTTGGTTTTGCTGGAGCGCCTTTTACTGTTGCAAGCTATATGATTGAAGGAGGAAGTGCGAAAGGAGAATTTTTTGAGTGCAAAAAATTAATGTTTAATCAACCTGAAGTATTCCATAGTCTTATGAATATTCTGACTAAAATAACAATTGCTTATTTAAAAATGCAAATTAAAGCTGGCGCCGAAGTATTGCAATTATTTGAAAGCTGGTCTGGGGCTCTTTCTGCAGATCAATATAATGAATTTTGTCTTCCTTACACCAAAAAAATTGTTACTGAAATTAAATCACATGCTCCAATTATTCATTTTTTTGGACAAGGAGCACATCTTACAAAACAACTATTAGACATTAACCCTAATGTCTATGGTGTTGATTGGCGACAAAATTTGGGTAAAGTTTCTGAACAATTAAAAGGAACAAGTATTGCAGTGCAAGGAAATTTAGATCCCCTTTTATTATATTCACCTTCTGATCGACTTTTAAAGCAATTAGAAAATTGCTTAATCGATGGTAGTAAGCATCCTTATGGATATATTTTTAATTTAGGGCATGGTTGTACCCAACATACTCCAGTTGAAAAAGTCGCTGAACTTGTTAAGTTTGTAAATAATTTTAAACCTTAGTTCTACTTTCTAATTTTGTTCAATAGAACTAAGAAGCTTTTTTTATCTGATTCAATAAAATTAAATACATTTTAAATAGTTTTAGAAATATTTGAATTTTAAAATTGATTTAAAAAATATACTTATACAAAATTCTAGTTTGCGTGATAAACACCGTATTGATCATAATAACCACCATAGGGGAGATAGTAGTAGCCGTTTACACTATAATATCCACCATAAACATCGAAATAAAGTCCTCCGCTATAATAACCACCAATACCACCAAAGAAAAATCCTGATGCAGTATAATATCCACCATTTAGATAATATCCACCATAAACATCATAATATATGCCATTCGAGTAATACCCACCTACTGCATCATAGTAAGTACCACCAAAGTAAACACCGCCTCCATAATAATAATTGCTACTGGTATGAAAATGACTAATACCAAAGAAATGCTTACCAACATGAGCACTGCTATTAGTATTTGCCAAAATTGGTTGGCTTAAAGCTAAAGTTACAGTTACGGCAAGAAACTTTAAAACTGTTTTCACAAGAATTCTCCTTTTGTTTATAAAAATATTTTTATTTTGGTAGGCATTCTATATTCTGAAATAACTTTTAGCAACTTTTGTAATAATTTATTTTGGTTATGATAATAGAGTTATTTTTTGACTGTTACTTTGAAATTAAATTTCGACATAAATTTTTAAATCAACAAGTATCACTTAAATCAAGAAATCTTACCTTCCTCAGATCCTATTCTATAATAGAACCCTATGGTATAAGTATACGAATTTGATTGGGTTGTATTGAAAGGATTATAAAATGAATATGCAAAAAATCAAAAATAGAAATGAAATCAACATTGAAGAAACATGGGATCTGTCAGATCTTTTTCAAGATTTTGATATTTGGGAGAAAAATTTCAAAAGTCTTCCCAGTGAAGAGGAAGTAGAAAATATAATTCAAGAAAAATTTAAAAACAAATTGGCTATAAAACCGGATATTTTGTTTGAATGTCTTCAATATAAAGAAAATTTATCGCGAAAACTTGAAAATTTATTTGTATATGCTCAATTAAGAAGCACAGAAGACACTTCTAACAATAGAGCCACAGAAGCTGTTGGAAAAATTGAAAATAAAATGGCTAATTTGACCGCGAAATTTTCATTTATGAATCCAGAAATGTTAGAAATTTCAAATTTAAAAATTTGGTTAGAAAAATCTCCGTTAAATGCTTATAAGTTTTCACTATCAGAATTGTTAAGAAGTAAAGAACATATATTAACTGAAAAGGAAGAAGAAATATTAGCAAAACTTTCTGTTCCTTTAAGAACATTTGATGAAATTCATAGTAAATGGAACAATGCCGACCTGAAATTTGAACCAGCATTGGATTCTGTAGGCGATAAACATATTGTTTCCAATTCCAGATATTCTCTTAACCTACAATCTAGAGATCGAAAATTAAGGGAAAATACATTCCAATCGTATTATCAAGAAATTGCTAAATGGAGAAATACCATTACAGCGAATTATTACGGAAACATGTCTACAGGCTCAAACATCGCCAAAATTAGAAAATTCTCTGGTTTTCTTGAGAGTGAACTATTTGATGATAATATACCCATAGAACTTTATGACAGTTTAATAAAGAATGTAAAAGCAAATTTGAAAACCTTACATGAAAGTATGCGGATTAGAAAAAAAATCTTGAAATTGGAGAAAGTATATCCTTACGATAGATATGTTTCTTTATTTGAAAGCAAAGAAAATGCTTATTTTTCATGGGAAGAAGGTAGAGATCTTGTTTTAAAAGCAATTCAACCATTAGGAAATGAATATGTTGAAATTGCTACAAGAGGTTTAACAAAGGAAAGATGGATTGACAGAGCTGAAAATGAAGGAAAAAGATCTGGTGCCTTTTCTTGGGGAACTTACGATTCTCGCCCATATATGTTACAGACCTGGACTGGAACGTTAGGCGATGTATATACATTAGCCCATGAATTAGGCCATTCTATGCATTCCTATTACAGTAACAAAAATCAGCCATACCATAATGCCCATTATGCAATTTTTGTTGCTGAAGTCGCTAGTACATTAAATGAAGCACTACTTAGTCAATATATATTAAAAGAAAGAAAAGGCACTGATCTTGCTAAATATGTTTTATCCGAAAATGTAGAAAATTTTGAAGGAACAGTTTTACGCCAAGTTTTATTTGCCAATTTTGAACGTGAAGCGGCAAAAATTGTTGATGAAAATGAAGCATTTACTCCTGAAAAACTAGAAGAAATTTATTTTAATATGAATAAAGAGTGGTATGGAGAAGAACACAGTGCTCTTCCAGACTTTATAAAACATGAGTGGATGCGAATTCCACATTTTTATTCAGCTTTCTATGTTTATAAATATGCAACTAGTTACTGTGCTTCGCTTGCACTATCTGAAGCATTACAGACAGATCCTGAAACTACAAGAAAGCAAATCTTTACTTTGCTAAAAGCTGGAGGTTCAAAACCTCCTTTGGAAATTTTGCTTGACGCAGGAATAGATTTCCTAACTCCAAAACCTGTTGAAAATGCCTTTTTAAATTATCAAAAAAATTTAGCTATTGCGGAAAATGAATTGTAACAACTATAATTAAACATGGAAACAAGTCATTCAAAAGACAATCAAGAAAGTTTAATTCTCAAAGTATCTCGGAAATTAGGTTTAGGTTCTTTGCTTTCATTTGTTGCAGGCCTAGTAAATTCCGTTGGTTTTTTGGGCTTTGGATTATTTGTATCCCATGTCTCAGGACATGCCACCTATGCAGCTGTTGAATATTCTAAACACTATTATATTTTGGCGATAACCTCTTCTACTGCAGTTTTATTTTTTATTTTGGGGTCTGCTTCAACAGCCATCCTCATGCGAGGTAAAACTGTTGAAGAACAAGGAATAACTTTAATATTACCAGTAATACTTGAAGCAATTTTATTATTTTACGTCATGTTTGAAGCTTTTTACTATTCAGATTTACAATTAACCTATGATTCTTACGGTCATGCTAACTTTTTTCTCGTGTTAAGTTTTGCTATGGGTATCCAAAATGCAACTTTAAGAAAAAAACAAGGGGCCCATATTCGAACAACACATATGACGGGAACTGCTACAGATATTGGAAGTTCTCTAGGTACTATCTTCTATTTAAGTTTTAGACCACTGATCATAGCTCCTTTATACATCATAAAATATAGAAAATTATCAGCCTCATTCTTGATCCCTCTCAAATTAGTTTATTCAAGACAACAAATCGATATTTTAATTGTAAATTTATTCACCCTACTCTTTTTTGGGGTGGGAGCTATTATAGGAACATTTGGATTTATCCATTTCCATTTTTTTATTTTAATTGTTCCAATCTTTATTCTAATTATGATAGCTATTATTGAGTTTTTTATAGGAAGCAAGAAACTTTAATAAAATAAAAGGATAATCCATGCGAATAACAAAATATAAAGATAACGTTCAACAAAGTGTTGAGTATTTAAAAAAATGGCATGGAAGCGCGCCAGAAATAGCCATTGTATTAGGTTCAGGACTGTCTGACGCAATTCCCAAAATTCAAGAAATGAAATCTGTACGTTTTGAAGAAATTCCTGGTTTTAAAACTTCAACTGTTCAAGGTCATTCTGGAGACTTGCGTATAGGCTCTGTTACAGCGTACTTAACTTCTGGAAAAGAAAAAACCCGCGAAATTGCTTTTTTAAGAGGCAGAAATCATGCCTATGAAGGAAATGATCCGGGAGAAGTTGTGCATAATTTAAGAAGCCTAATAACTTGGGGTGTAAAAGGAATTATATTGACAAATGCTGCAGGTTGTCTGAATACAGAGTGGGAATTGGGAAAAATGATGATCTTAACAGATCATATTAATGCAACGGGATTAAGCCCTTTAAATGGTGATTATGGTTTGGGGTTTGGTGCACAATTTGTTGATATGAGTGAAGGTTATGATAAAAAATGGCAATCCCAAATAAAAGAAATAGCGCATTTAAGCAATCATACCATTTATGATGGAGTCTATTATGGTGTCCTCGGAGCACATTATGAAACTCCTGCTGAAATCAGAATGTTTAAAACCCTAGGCGCAAGCGCCGTTGGTATGAGTACTGTTTTAGAAACCATTGCGGCTCGACAGTTAGGTGCTAAAGTTGCAGCTTTGAGCTGTTTAACTAATTATGGCGCAGGACTTAAACAAGCTCAATTATCACATACAGAAGTAATGGATATGGGTAAACGATTTGCTTCTGATATGGCAAATATTGTTTTAAAAGCTGCTGTTTCTTTAGAAGTTTAGTTTTTTTTTTGGAGTTTTTGTAAATGCAAATTCAAGTTGATGGTACTTTAATGAATGTTGGTGTTTTATTTAGTGAATTAGATATTAAAGAACGTACCAAAAAAATAGCTGAACAAATAAATAAAGACTATGGTAACAAAGAAACTTTAGTAGTTTTGATAGTATTGCACGGAGCAATTTTATTTGGCGCAGATTTAGTAAGAAATTTAGAAATGCCAACTGAAATTGAAACCATAAGAATAAAAAGTTACGAAGGCACAAGCAGCACAGGTAATGTTAAATTGGTAACACCGTTACCTACTTCCTTAGCAAATAAACATATTCTTGTAATAGAAGATATTGTTGATACAGGTCGTTCTATTAATTTTCTTTTAAACGAACTTAAACATACGAATGCATTATCTATCAAAGTTTGTTCATTACTAGATAAACCTGATGCGCATGAATTCCCCATTCAAGCTGATTATATTGGATTTACAATTCAAAAGAATTTTGTCATAGGCTACGGACTCGATTTAAATGGCAAATTTCGCAACCTCCCATATATTGCAAATTTAACCAAAGCCTAGTCAATAAATTGACGAAAAATAAAAAAGTTTCTGCAATGGAATAAAAAAATCTCTTCTTTAGTTTTAATATATTGAGAGCCTACAAAAAAATAAACTTTTCTTCTTAAAGTACGTTTCTAGTAGGATACTCAATTTCTTAGACTATTCCGTTGGCTCTAGCCCGGACATTTGGGAGCTTTTTTATGAGAATGATTCCAGCAATATTATCCTCTGCTTTACTTGTTTCTTTAGTTACTCCAGCTCTTGCACAAGCTCCAGCAGGTACTCCTGCAGCAGCTCCAGCTGAAGCAGCTCCAGCTGCCGGTAAAAAAGAAAAGAAAGCTAAAAAAGGCAAAAAAGCTAAAAAAGGAAAGAAAGAAGAAGCAAAATAATTTTGTTACTTCGCTCTTTAAAAATAATTTAAAAGCCTACATAATATTTGTAGGCTTTTTCAATTTTAAGGTGTTTCTATGAATAATGCTTTTATCATTCATGTTGGTGCTAATTTAAAAGAAAATAAAGGTCTTTCTCCAATATTTAAGGATAATACTTACGAATACATACCATCACCTTTAGAAACTTCTTTTAATACAAGTAAACATCACAATCATAAACATTATTCTAAAATGAATTGTCAAAATCTCAATTTACGTGGAATGCACATGAGTTCTTTTGTTGACGAAGGGACTGGGCATGTTGATCCTGAGTTCTACACTTTCACATATGGAGAAACAAGAACACAATATATTAGTATTCTCAGTAAATTAAAAAAGGATGATCTTTTACTTTTTTCAATAACTTTACAAAAATATGATTCTAAAAAAGACAATTTTGTACTTAATGGGGATCCAAATAATTTTATATTTGGTTACTTTTTAGTTAATGACCTTGATGAAGCTAGCGGACCAATTGATGAAAACAAACTTGTAAATTTTCACACATCTTGCAGTGAGCATATCATATATAGAAAGCAACATATTCAATCTCCAGATAAGAAAAAAGTCTTACTGATAAGAGGACAAAAAAATGAATCCGCAATATTTAAAAAGCCATTGAAATATACAGATCATGATACTTTGCTCCCAAAATTCAAAAAAAACTGGGATATTGAAAGCATAAATAAAAATTTAGAAATTTATAGATGTTTAAATTATTCAAAAATTTTAAAAGACCTTCAAGATCAAGCAGAAAATAATAGATGGGTAGATTGGATTATTCCTTAAAAAAAAATTGTAATTCTAAAATATCACAATCTTATTATTTACAAGTAAAATTAAAAAAATTACTCCTATAGAACATAGGAGGGTCGTCAATGATTATAGGTTCTCATTTACAAAAGGTGTTTGAGTTTAATAAAGTAATAGAAGAAAATACAATAGGTTTTCAAAATTTTCCTGCAAAATCTAAAATAAAACGGATATATAATGTTTCTCGTTTAGCTGAACAAAAACATATGTACCTTAATGTTGTAATTGACTTTGAAAATAATAGTTTATTTGGTGACTGTTACCTTGTTTTTGAAACTAAAGCTGAAAATTTAACAAAATTTAATATAGATGCATATGAAATGCAAATTAATTCTGTATCATTTTGTAATATTATTTTTGAAGATTTATTCAATTTAGAAAATAAAAAAATCCCAGATTTTAGAAAGATTGAAACACTTAAATATCAAAAATGTGATTATTCAGCTGATAGTAGCAAAATCAATCTTGAAATTCCTAAAAATATAAAAAAAGATACTTATTTTATTTTAAAAATTAATTATAAAATTCAAGATCCAAATGCTGGCTTTTATTTTGTCCATGCAAATAAAAAAAGCCATGCTAATTATGATTGTGTTTGGACTCAAGGTCAAGATTCAGATTCACCCTACTGGTTTCCATGCCAAGATGATCCTCGATTAAAAATAACAACAACATTACAGTTTTCATTTCCAAGTCAATGGAACGCATTAGCAAATGGCTTAAAAATTTCTGAAAAAATACATGAAAAATATAAAGTTCAAATTTGGGAAATGTCTACTCAACATTCCCCTTATTTAGTAGCATTTGTAGCTGGAAATATGGCTTTTAGCAAAGATGAATGGCGAAATAAAGAAATTAGCCTTTTGTTACCTTTTAAATACGAAAATATGAAAACAGAAATTCTATCAGAGACAAAAGAAATGTTAGAATTTTATTCTAATTATTGGAACTATGAGTTTGCATGGGATAAATATGGTCAAGCTTTTGTGGCTGATTTTCTTTATGGTGGAATGGAAAATACAAGTATAACGATAAATACAGATGAGGTTTTAGGGCCAAAATTATTTGCAAATGGTAATGAAAGAAGAACTTATTTAGTCATGCATGAAATGGCTCATCAATGGTTTGGTGACTTACTTACTTGCAAAACTTGGAGTGAAGGTTGGCTTAATGAGGGTTTCGCGACTCAAAGTGAAATGTTGTGGGATGAATATACTAATGGTAAAGTTAGCGGAATTTTTTATGCGCACGATAATTACTTAGCTGGATATTTAGGAGAAGCTAAATCATATATCAGACCTATTGTATGTAATCAATACGAATTTGTTTCTGAAATATTTGATGCTCACTTATATGAAAAAGGAGCCTTATTTTTAAATTACTTAAGAGATATTTTAGGAGAAAATGAATTCAAAAATTCAATTCACTATTACCTTACTCACAATGCTTTTAAAGCTGTTGAAACGAAAGATCTTATAAATGCTATACAAACTGTAACAGGTATTGATCCAACAATTCATTTCGATAACTTTATATTTAGAGCAGGGCATCCTGATCTTGATGTTTCTTGCGAGTTTTCTAAGTATGATACTTCGATAATAAATATCAATATTTCTCAAAAACAAAATATTTCTAAAGAATTTCCTGAATTTTATTTAGAAACTAATATATACTTAAAATACTCCAGTGAAAAAGAAGAAATAATTAAAATAATTATTGATGATAAAAACAAAAAAATATCAATACCTTTGAAAGAAAAATTGTCTTTTTGTATATTTGATCCGAACGGAACTATTATTGGAGAAGTTAACCAAAAAATTCCTGAATCTTTTATTTCAGAAATATTTAAACAACAAAATTCAAAATATTCTTATTTTAAATTTTTAGCTACTAAAAATATCTGCCTTTATTATAATAATAAAGAAAATTTTAGTCATATCGAAAAATGGCTAAAATCTGAAGAAAGCTTCAGAGTAAGAAGTTCTTCATATAAAATTCTTAGTGAGGAAGGACGAATTCATGGAGCAAATTTATTAACAATTTTAAATGACACTCATCCTTTATCCAAAGCTGCACTAATATCAGCACAAGCTAACTCATCACAAATAAAACAAATAAATCTGCTCGATAAATTAGTAATTATTGCAGAAAATGAGAAAGAAACTTTAAATTGTAGAGAAACCGCAATTCGTTCTATCCAACAAATTTCACAAAAATCTTCACTCTTACGATCTGATGATAATAGAAAAAAAATAATAAATTTTGCATTTTCTTTTTTAAGTAAACCATCTTTTAACGGAATTTTAGAACAAGCTGCATTAAATTTAATTGCAGAATTTTGTGAACCTGAGCACTTAAAATTAATACAACCTTTCTGTGAAAAAATATCCCAACATTGGCGAATAAATATTGGAGCTTTAACAGTTTTAAGCAAACTTTCAAGCAAATATCCAAATATTAGATCAGAACTAAGACCTTCATTAATTTATTTTGCAGAAGCTTTATTTCCTATTCGGATTGCCTCAGCTTTACCAGATATCTGGGCAAATTCGTTAGATCCATATTATGATGCACAATTTAGAAAATTTTACCAAAGAAAAAATTATGGCATTTTATCAATGCTAATTCCAAGATCAAGGAGATCTTATCAAAAATTTCTCAAAAACTTAGATACAAAAAGCTACTTTGAAAAAGTCTTGGAAATAAATGAATTAAAAGAAAAGTATCAAAAAATTCAACATGAATTAACAGAAATAAAACTTGTGCTAGAAAAATTAAAACCGATCGCTCCCAAAAAGAAACATTTGAAATCCAAAGCCAAGAGTAAATAAATATTGTTCGTTTGGAAGGTAATTTGTTGTATTAAGTAATTGAAATTTTCCGGGTATATCCATATTATAAACAGAAAATTTCAAAAATGATTCTACATCTTTTGATATTCTATATCCAGTTAATAAAGAATAATGAAGAGAAAAATGCTCTCCAATTGATTCCCTTTCATCTTGTTCCGCTATATTCAACCATTTTAATTCTAATGCTAAAAATACTTTATCTATACTTAACTGGCTTCCTATACCAAAAGAAATATTTAAATCAAAGGGAAATGTAAGAAAATTATTATTTAATAAAAAAAGTCCCACTAGTTTTTTATTAACAACATAATTTTTAGGAGAAGCTTCAATAATACTATAGAACAAATTGCTACCTATTTTTACTCCATAGCTTAAGGGAAAATAATTTTCTGAAGCAAAATATAATTTTGAAAAGCCATTTGTTTTATCCATTGAAAAAATTGTTCCCAACGATAACCCTTTTGATTCTCCGGCTATATTTATAAATCCTATTTGCGATCCATAAACTTTTTTAGCATTATTTACTATTCCTATTTGAACTCCACAAACCTCATCAGCATCATTATATATTCCAAATTGTATTCCTTTTAAATTTCTTGCATAATTTGTTGAAAATGAAAGTTGAGCTCCATTTATTTCTTCGGCATAATTAAATCCGCTAAATTGCAATCCATTTACGATATTTGAGTTTGCAATAAGAGATAATTGGAAACCATTTAGCTCTTTAGTTTGCGAATATAAGCCTAACTGGAAACCGCTAAATACTTCATCAGTAAATTGAATTAATGAAATTCCAAAACCATAAAAATTATTTTTAACATTTAGAAGTCCTAAGCTAATTCCAAGGCCAATAATATTTTCAGCTTCATTATTTACAAGACCAATTGAAATATTTTCAATACTTTTTTTATATTCGCGGTCACCAATAGAAAAAGAAAGATCAGTAAAAGGAGAATATACCGTTAACTTAAATAATCTATATCTAGTTGGGAATGATATTATTTCCGAATCTAATTCTTGCTTAAAATCATTTGCATAAAGATTAGAAAATAAAAAAATAAAAATGAAATAATATATAATTTTTAACATTAAAAAAACTGTAACTTTCTTCTTTGTCTTTTCGATTTTTTCCATTCTTCTAAAATATTATTATTTTTTTCATTAGCAACATTTTTATGCATTGGATGGAAAGACTGTTGTTTTAGTCGCATTGCATCTGCACAGGCTATAGATAACGCATCGGTTGCATCAAGTGGGAGAGATTGCATTTGAAAACCCAATAATGAACTCATAATTTTTGCAATTTCATTTTTATCACAACGTCCATTGCCTGATATTATTTTTTTTGCTGCTGTGGCGCTAATTTCACTTATCTTCAAGCCACATTGATGAGCTTCAGACAGCACCACACCTCTAGCATGTCCTAAATATAAAGCCGATCTAGGGTTTTCAGCCAAAAATGATAGTTCAATACATAAATGTGTTGGAGAGTACGCTGCAACAACACGCCGAAATTCGATAGCTAAAGTTGCTAATCTAGAAGCTAATTCTTGAGATGGATTTAAATCCCAGGCTCCAGCTGCAACAGCCAAAATTTTTCCCGAATTTTGTATTTCTATAACACCATATCCAGCCATTCTTGTACCTGGATCAATCCCTAAAATTCGCATTACTATATTAACCTAGTGAAATTTTTCTGTTCTTATTTGATTTTGATGAATATTAAGTTGAGGCTGATCTACTTTATGCTCATCTTCTAGTGCAGTTAAAAATAAATATAAAGATGTACAAATAAGTGTAAAAATAAATCCACTAATAAATAATATTTTTATTTTTGAGTTTTTTTCTTGTACCACTTCTTCTACCACAAATAACCTCTTAAAAAGATGTTGTTGATAAATACCTTTTTCTTTCTACGGCAACTACTATTCCAATGCAACTCAAAGCAGTAACCATATGCGTCCCGCCATAACTAATAAAAGACAGCGGAACACCAACGACCGGAAAGACACCTAAAACCATGCTGATATTGATAACAAAATGAAAAAGAAAAAATGCACCAACCCCAACCGTAGCCAATACCGAAAAGGAATCTCTGGCTCTATCAGCTATTTGAAATATTTGAATAATTAAAATAGAAAACAAAAAAATTAAAATCAGGCAACCAATAAAACCATGCTCTTCAGCCCAAACAGAAAACGCAAAATCGGTATGTCGTTCTGGTAAGAAATTTAATTTAGCTTGCGTTCCTTGTCCAAAACCTTGTCCCCAAAGTCCTCCACTCCCAACGGCAATCATACTTTGGATTGAGTGATACCCTGAACCTCGAGGATCCAGCATTGGGTTTATGAATGTTAACACTCTCTGTTTTTGATAGTCATAAAGAATAAAGTTCCAAGCCAATATAGATAAGGTTACAGTTATGAATAGAACGGTTAAAATACTTTTTCCTCTTACTTTTATTGTCGCAATTTGTAGCCCTGAAATAAGCAATACTAAACTGGCCGTTCCCAAATCAGGTTGTGCTAATATTAACAGAAAAGGAACACCAATAAATAAAATTTGTCTCCATAAACTTAATAAAGAAAAATCAGAAAAACCTTTCATTAAATTAAAGCTTCTTGCAACAATTAATATAATAACAAACTTCACAAATTCGCTCGGCTGAATTCTTACTGGTCCCAAAACCAACCAACGCTCCGCTCCTTTTGCGCTACGTCCAAATATATCAACAGCCAAAAGCATTAAGCAAACTAAAATATATCCAAATAAACTTAAACGTTCCAAATTTTTAATATCTAATAGAACTCCCCAGAATATTGCCGCAAAAGTACCAATTAAAATAAAAATAATTTGATCATAAAATCGGGCAGGATAATAAAAAGCATTTGTGGCACTATACAAATTATAAAGTCCTATACAAATAATTGAGTAACTTGTAATAACAATGCCCCAAGGCATTCCTTTAAAACGATCTTTAATTAATGAAAATATAATCATAATTTACCTCAATTCTTCAGGCAAAACCGATTCATTTAATGGCTGTCCATCAGTTTGATTTTGTTCATTAATACGCTCCATAGGAATATTTTCATTTGGCAATTCTGAATTATTATCCATTATAGGTTTTTGTCTTCTCGGTATCAAACTGCTTTTCACGGGCTTCGCAAATTTTTCAGGAAATTTTTTTCGCCAAAATGCTTCAATAATCTGTTGCGCTATTGGAGCAGCATTGGCTCCACCTCCCCCTCCGTCGTATTCACTAAATACAACTACTGCTATTTCAGGAGTATCGCTTGGACTATATGCAGCAAACCAAGCATGATCTAGAGCATTAAAGGCAACATCTTCTTGATTCACACCTTTGGTAAATTTCAATGCCGAAGTCTGCGCTGTTCCTGTTTTCCCTGAAACGGTAAACCCTTCCACACGTGCTCTTTTTGCAGTTCCTACATTAGATTGCACAACATCAAATAATCCTTTTTTTACAACTGCTAAATTGGCAGGATTTATTTTAATTTTTCTAATTTCTGTCTGTTTCTCTTCAAAAATTACTTTTCCTTGACTGTCTATAATTTTCTTTAAAAAATGTGGCTTATATAAAGTACCACCATTACCAACAGCGGCAAAAGCGTTTAAAACTTGGATTGGTGTACACAAATTAAATCCTTGTCCAATTGAAGCATTAATTGTATCACCACTTAACCAGGGAAGACCTTTTGTACGCAGTTTCCACTCTGTTGAAGGAGAAATTCCAGGTAATTCCATATTTAAATCAAGACCTGTTCTCTCGCCTAATCCAAATAGTTTTCCCCATTTTGCTATGCGATCAATTCCCACTAAGTTTCCAACGTTGTAAAAATAAACATCACAACTTAATTCCAAGGCTGCAGACATATTAACTGGCCCATGACCTGTATGTTTCCAACATTTCCAACGCCCATTTCCTAAGACAAAATAGCCTGGACAATTGAATTTTCTTTCAGCAGTAACAATTCCCTCTTCAAGAGCTGCTAAGGCTACAATAATTTTAAATGTAGAACCTGGGGGGTATGCCCCACCTGTTACTTTATCGAGTAATGGTTTAAATGGATTTGATCTTAAATTTTGCCAATCTTCCATAGTTAAACCATCTTGATACATTGCTAATTTATAATTGGGATTAGATAGATATACCAAAATTTCACCATTATTTGGATCTATTGCACATACTGCTCCATTTTTGTTCCGAAATGCTTCTGTCGCAACATTTTGCAAGTCTGAATCAATTGTTAAATAAACATCATTTCCTCTTTGGGCGGGTCTACTCAAATTTAAAGAAATATCTAATGAGTTGTCAGCCTGTAACCTTCCCAATGCGTCTACAAGCAATGCTTCTCGCCCTTCTCCGCCACGAAGATATTTTTCATATTTTCTTTCAATTCCTGTTTTTCCAATAATAGAACCTACACGATATTGATAATTAGAGACTTGTGAATTTAAAATATCTAATTCTTTTGCCGTTACCTCACCAAGGTAACCAAACAAATGCGCTGATTCATTACCTAAGTAATCTCTTCGAGGTGCAGAATCCACATCCACTCCTGGTAAAAAGAATTTATTAGATTCAAGAGTGGCTACTTCATGAAGAGATAAATTTCTTTTTATTCTAACAGGCACAAATTTTGGGTTTGCCTGTGAATCTAAAAGTTTTCTTTCAATTTGTTGAATTGGTATATGAAATAAATCAGAAACAATGGAAAGAGTTTTCGGTCTATTTTGCAGATACTGAGGGATAACAATTAAATCAAAAAACAATCTATTTGAAAGTAAAATACGGCTATTTCGATCATAAACAAGTCCTCTTGGAGCAGGTCTTGTAATTTCTCTAACTCTATTTCTTGCCGATGCTACAGAAAAATCTGTTCCTTTAATAATTTGTAAATACCAAAGACGAGCTGTAATAGCTGCTGTAATTCCTAAAAAACAGGAAACTATAATATTTCTCCGATTTGGATCTGAAACAGACTCTTGTCTTGACCTATTATCAAGCATTATCCGACTCCAATAATAAATTTAAAGATCTATTAACTTCTTTTTATCATGAGAAGGAATAAATTCAAAAAATGAATCTATAAAGTTTAAAAATTTAAATAAAGGTAATGCGATAATTAGCGAAGAAATAAAGCCTTTCCATGAAATGGATAGTAAACCTACTAAAGTCAAAAAATCTCTGTTTTGTATTGTAAAATAAAAAAGAAAAAATTTTAGAAAAAACAGACTCAAAAAAATAAAAAATTGTCCAAAGTAACTGTTGAATAAAAATATTTTTGAAAGAATATGTGAAAATACAATAATTAACAAAAAATACATAATGTAAAAACCATTTGGTATTGATGAATTTACTTGCAATAAAATTGCAATGAATAATATTTTAATTAAAGCTAATGGTAAAAAATGTTGGATACTTACAAAAATTACTGCGACAGAAACTAAATCTATATGCAACCAAAGAGAAGAACTTTTTGCCAGAACGCATGACTGTAAATAAACAAGAAATATAAGAAATAGCAGGGAGAAAAAAAAATGGGATGTCTTGCTTTTTAAATAGTTAGTCTTAGCCACCAGATTTCTCCGCATTTGATTCTAGTAATTTCTTCATCCAATCTACTCCACCAACTTTACGAATTACATCAACTTCTCTATTAGGATTTAAAAGAACTAGAGCCTCAGATAGATCTAAAAAATTTACTGCTGGTTTAACTTCAATAGTTTGTGTAACACCATCTGAATTGACCCTAATATTTGTTACCTTTCCAACTAAAATTCCACTTGGAAATGCTCCAGTTAAACCACTTGTTACAATCTCATCACCAACTAAAATACTGCTTCCCCGTTCCAAATATTTAAATTGCATTGAATTGTCAGTACCACCCTGGAGAACGCCTCTTCTACGATTGCGAGCTACTATTACATCTAAGTTACTATTAGGGTCGACGAGTAATAAAACATCAGAATGACTCACTGCAACACGCATAACTACTCCAACAACTCCTTCTTCACCAACAACTCCCATTCCTGGTTGGATTCCGCTTTTAGAGCCTTGATTAATTCGAACATTTTTATATATGAATGAAGGATCAGAGCTTGTTACTTCACAAGTTATAAACTTTACAGACATTCTTTCAGATAAATTTAATAATTTTCGTAGTCTATTATTTTCTAAAATAATATCATCCAACGTTCTAATTTTTACTTTTAATTCTGCATTTTCTCGGAGTAATGTATCGGCTTCTTTCCTTGCATTTTTTAAATCTATATACGAATTATATGTTGTATAAATATAATGACTTGAGGAAAGAAAAATCATTTCAACTGGTTTACTTATAGAATAAACTATTTTTTCTAAAATACTTAACTCTTTTTTTGTAGGATGAGTTGTTGAAAAAAAGAACATTGTAAAGATGAGAGTTACTACAGATACCAGCCAAAAACCGTATCTTTTAAATTGTATCATTTTTAACCCACATAAAAACGTCTATAATAAAAGCAAGTTTGCAAAAATCAGAATTTACAGAAAATAATAAGATGTTCTGAAGAAAAAAGAAAGATCTTTCTGTATAAAGTTTGAAATTGTTCTCAAAAAGTGCGAGATAATGTTGACGGTTTTTTGCAGAGGAGTTTGCTGTGCGTTTAAACACTAAAATATTTTCATCGGTTAGTACTAAGTCATTTGTTTTAGGATTTATCATCATTACTGCAGTTGTTGCGTTTGTCTTTACGGGCTTTGGCAGGTTAAACCCAACCGGTCTATTTGGTTTAGATCCTAATACAGCTGCGCAAGTTGGTTCTGAAAAAATAGAAATGCAACAATTTGCTGCAATTATTTCTAGTCAGCTGAACCAAGATACTCCCCCAGAACAAAGAAAAATGCTTGCTCGCCAACTAATCCAACGCATGATTCAAGAAAAAGTTCTTGCAGAAGAAGCTAAAAGTTTTGGTTGGAACGTTTCAGATGTTGAAATGGCTACTCTAATTAGAAGCATACCGCAGTTTCAAAATCCTAAAACACAACAATTTGATATGCAGGCCTTTAAAAATTATATCGCTTCACAACAAATGTCAGAATTGAGTTTCTATTCATTTTTAAAACAACAATTAGAAATTCAAAAATTTAATAACTTGTTATATTTACCAACTCCAACAAGCACAAATATTGCTGAAATTCAAAATAAAATTAATTCAACTGAATTTAAATTACAATACGCATTAATTGCATTACCTGATACTGTTTTAAAACAAAAAGTTCTTGAAGAATCTCAAAAATATGCCAGTGATAAAAATAATTTAAATAATTTAACTCAATTATATAATAATTCAAAAAATCAATTTTCGCAAAAAGCACAAGTAAAAGCTCTAACGATATTGATTTCCTACAAAGATGCGCAACGTGCACAAGGAGATGCGTTAAATAGAACTCAAGCTGAAGCAAAAAAAATTATTGAAGAAATTCATGCACAATTAGCAAAAGGTGCAGACTTCAGCAAATTAGCAAAAGACAAAAATGATGATTCCAACGCTAAAAGCAACGCTGGAAATATTGGATTTATCGATGAATCTAATATGGATCCAAAATCTGTTAGCACTGCACTAAGCCTAACTTCCCAAAATCCTTTATCTACTATAGTTGAAACCCCTTTTGGTTACCGCATTTTTAAATTTATAGAAGGTAAGCCAGCCATTACAAAATCATTTGAAGATGTAAAATTACAATTAGCTGAACAAATGATAGGAAGCGACATTAAGCAAAAGCTAGAAGCGAATCTATTAAAAGAAATAAATGAAACTTTATCAGCAAAAAATATCGCTAAATTAAACACAATATTAACTGAAAATAAAATCACATGGCAATATGTTTCAAAACAATATAAAGTTTCTGAATCATTTATTACCGAGCTTGGAGTATCAGACAGTTTGGCGCAAAATGTTTTCTCCCTTAAAAATCCTGGAGATTTAATTCAGAAAGTTTTAGATTTCGGGGCTAAAAAAGCTATTGTAAAATTAGTCTCAAAAACTGTTCCAACTAATACAAATGAACAAATTGAAGCTCTTAAAAAACAAATGACTGGAATGAATAGCCAAGAATTCGCCACAAAAACACAAAAGTATATCCTATCTTCATATGAAAAAAGTGATAAAATTAAAATCAACCCAGCTCTTCTAAATTAATTTTTTAGAGCGCAAAAAGACTTCCGATTTATTGAAAGGTACTAATTTTGCAAAGTGATGTTGATGTTTTTATTATTCAAAAACAAACAACCCTAGAGCGATATACAAGAAGTAAAATTAATATAGATTTTTTTGATTACTTGGAAAGAGACAACCAAACTCCAGTTCCTTTACAAGAAGCGCATAATGAACATACAAAAAGTAGAGATATTTTACTCAAAGCTTTAGAAAAATATTCATTGACATATAAAATATTTAATTTGGATGAATTATCTTCAAATAATATTTGTTACTATAATGATAAATGCAAAAATTCTGGTTTAAATCCAAAATTAAAATTGGTCATTTCATTAGGTGGTGATGGTACTCTTTTGCACGCAAGTCATCATGTAGGAGGCGATGTCGCTTTATTAGGAATTAATTCTTGCCCCGCACACTCTGTAGGGCATATGTGTCCTGTAGTTCCTAACGATATTGAAAAAGCCATAGGCTGTATTGTTAAGAAAGAATATTCAACAAAAAGTGTAAGAAGAATTAAACTAGAAGTTTCACGAAAACAAATTCTTCCATTGGCATTAAATGATGTGCTGCTCTGTAATCGCCACCCAGCTGCCACAAGTAGATATCAATTAGGAATTTTTTCCTCAAATTTTACTAAAGAGTTTGGTTCTGAGAAACAATTGTCAAGTGGACTTTGGGTATCTACTGCAGCTGGGAGTACAGCTGCTATTTCATCATATGGTTTTCAAAAGTTAGATCTTCTTTCATCCCAAATATTAGCAGCAGTCAGAGAACCCTACACCCCAAGAAATGAATCTTTACAATTAAAGCAATTTTCTATTGACGGAGATGAAAAATCATTGTTGTTTTTTTCTCGCATGCGCCAAGGTCTCGTCTGTGTTGATGGACCTGATTCCTGCGCATATTTGGGTTTTGGTGATACTGTAAAAATGAGCTTACCAAAGGAATGCGCAATAAATCTTGTTCTCGATTTTTTTGGTAAAGTACCTTTGTTTCCGATAGATAATGGTTAACACAAATAGTGAAATAGTATTTTATAGGAGAGCTTTTTTATGAAGCACCACAATTATGGAAGTGAATTTTACATAACAACTAAGCAAAAAGAACTTGTTGCTTGGGCAAGAAAGAACTCTTTGTGGCCTTATCCTTTTGGAACTGCTTGCTGCGGAATCGAATTGATGTCGGTCATGGGACCTAAATATGATTTAGCCCGATTTGGAGCAGAAGTCGTGCGTTTTTCTCCAAAACAAGCTGATTTATTGATTGTTGCTGGCACGATTACAGAGAAAATGGGGCCAGTAATCAAAAGAATTTATGATCAAATGCCAGAGCCAAAATGGGTTCTTTCAATGGGCGCATGCGCTTCTTCAGGCGGTTTTTATCGCGCTTATCACGTTATGCAGGGAGTTGATAAAATCATACCTGTTGACGTCTATGTTCCCGGCTGTCCCCCAACTCCAGAAGCTGTTTTAGATGGCTTCATGCAACTGCAAGAAAAAATAAAAAAAGAAGCTCTTGAAGGCATTTCAGCTGAGAAAGAAGACAAGTAAACATGAAGGAAGAAAAGCTTCGCATTCTTATCATAGAAGATGACAGAGATTTAAATAATTTATTGAAATATACTCTGGAAGCTTCTAGGGATTATGACGTCAAATCACATTTTGATGGTAATGGTGCTTTTGAACTTATTTCTCAATTTATGCCTGATCTTGTTTTATTAGATGTGATGTTACCAAATATATATGGTACTGAAATATTAAAAAACATTCGTGATAACTCTAATACAGCTGGAATTCTTGTCATTTTATTAACAGCACGTTCCCAAGAAAAAGATAAAGTAGAAGGATTCGAAGCTGGTGCTGACGACTATATTACAAAACCATTTTCTCCAAGAGAACTAATGCTTAGAGTGAATGCTTTATTACGTCGATCGCATGCCTTAAAATTTCAAAACTCTCACAATCCATCAAATAAAGATGGCGAGAAAATAAACATTCCCCAAGATCCATTAGAACAAAATAGTTCGAAAATTATTTCAGTTGGCACAATAAAAATATTTCCTGATGAATATAAAGTAACAGTGAATAATGAAGTTATTTCACTTACGGCGACTGAATATCAATTATTAGTTTTTTTGTGTGAAAGAGTAGGAAAACTGCAAAGTAGAGAAGCTCTTTTACAAAAAGTCTGGGGATATGAAGGCCAGGTTAATACAAGAACAGTCGATACCCATATAAAACGCCTAAGACAAAAATTAGGAGTTGCTGGAAGTATGATCGAAACTATTCATGGATTTGGTTATCAATTAATTGATCCTCATTGAAATTATATTTTTTGCGTTTCTCCCAACGATAATTAATGGAAACGAGTGCAATTCAGAAGGAAATGCATATAACTAGAAAAAATTTGGAATGTGGAGAAATCTTTTGTTACAAACATGTCCGGAAAAGACTCCAATACAACCTTTCTTTGTGATTGAACGGGATGTATTGCTGCAAGTTTCGCTGTGGCATTTATAAAGTCAGTTTCATTTGAAGTTTCTATTGCGGTAAACACAGCATTAATTGCCGCTTTTTCATATGGTCGTTCAGCTGCAAATTGCGTCCAATCCGCAACATTAGCGAATGAACGAGTTACATACCCTCTATCTAAAAAAGCATTTAAAGTGTTGCCCCCATTAAAACACGTTTGATTTAATGGGGCTATCAAAGCATAACCTGTGCATCCTGGATTTCTTTCCGAATTAGTAGCCATATGTTCTTTAAACTTTTGTGAAATTTTTTCTTGTAAATACTTAATATAGCCAATCTCTTCTATAGTCCTTGGGCTCATTGGCTTTCCTGATAAAGGATGTAAGACAATATTTCCACCTACAGGTCCTCTAAAAATAAAAGGACTATCGTCTCCAAGATTCGCATTTAATACTGCAGCCGAATCGTCTCCCCCTTCTCCATTATACTCAAGCCACGCATTGAAATAAGCTTTTTTGATACATGGATTTATAATCTCAAATTCATATTGTATATTGGACTGAAATGTGGAGCCAACACTAATTTCATTGTAATGACAATTATCTCTTAATTCTCTCACAAAATTTCTTCCTGAATCTGTGTTTGTTACTTCGTAAGCATGCGTGTTAACTGTGTCTGGGAGAATACCATCCATAAATTTTTTATATTTCCAAAATCCATCATTAGGATAACCTTTTATTCTTTCCATTTCGTGAAAAAATGATTCATGATGATGTTCTAGCCATGCACTATGACCTGCTGGTCTGTTCGCTAAAATTGGTATTTGATGGTCATAGTAGTGCATATTACTTCCTAGGTTCATCCGGATTTCCCAAAGATCTTTCAATAATTTTACTGGAGACCCATTATAAGCTCTTAAATAAGTAGCTCTTAACTCTTCTTTAAATGTAGGGGTTGGAGTTGCAGAAGGAACGCTGATAGCTTTTTTATTTTCATCTTCACTTGTGTTTCCAGTGTTACTTTGACTTTTTTTAGAGCAATCTATTACTAGAAATAATGATGAAATTAAAAATAAGAACAAAAATATAAAATTACTTTTTTTCATTACTAACCCCTATTTATTGGAAGAAAAAAGATCATAAATAATGATCAAAATTCGTGCGTCATCTTTTGAATTACATCCCAATGTTCAACAATTTTTCCTTTATCTAGGCGAAAAAGGTCATAAAAAGTATATTCTTCACAAGCCATGTCACCTTGGCTTATAGCAAGAACAAAGTTTCCTTCCCCTAAAATATTATCGATATCATTATATTTTATGTTCTTTTTTGATATTGAAAATTCATTTTCTATTATTGCACTATGTTGAATATAATTTTTAGGGTCTATCCACTTTTTTATAGAACTTATTTTTTGATTGATTAAAACAGTTTGGATGTATTCTAGGATAATTTTTTTATTAGCATCTGTTTTCTTAAGATCTTTTATTTCTTTAGATCCATCAATTTGAGTATTTCCAGTTGAATTTTTTTTATCTACTTTTTGTTCTAAACCTCCCCAATGTTCGACAATTTTTGAATTTTCAAAACGAAAAATATCGATACCAACTTGTGGCCCCTTAAAGATATAATCTGTGTGGGCAAAAACAAAATTTTTATCTTCAAAAACCCGAATTGTATTTACTTTAATCGGTGAATTGGGGAGTTTCTTATGAATTTTATTAAACCCTTTTATACTATCTCGTACCCTATAATTATTTTCTTTGAATTTTTTCTCATCTATATTTTGAATAGATTTAGGGTCCTTGGTTTCCACACTTTTTAAAAGCTCAAATACGATCTTTTTTTGGTCTACTTTTTTTTCCACTCCGAAAACTAAAAAATTTGAAACTAACAAGGATATAAATATAATTGATTTAAATATATATTTAAGCATATTATTCCTTTCTACTTTACTTTGAAGCATAAATTTAATATCATTTATCAATACATATATAGTAAATCTTAGTAGTAGTTATTATCAAGTGTTTAATATTTTGATAAATTATTCTTGACACTTTAGAAATCGATAAATTTTTGTGCTTTTTAAATATATTCTTTCAATTTTAATCAATCATTTTCTAATATTTTTAATTTTTGAGCATATTTTACTTCATCACTTTTATTTTTTTCTGAATAATTTTGAGACAGTTCACAGTTGACTTTTTTATCTTCCAATCCATTCAACATATAACAAAATTGTTTTTTTGAATTTATTCTTTGAATATCAAACTCGCCATTAGATAAGACACGAACATAAGCTGCTGCAAATTTATCGGGAGAACTTATCAAAAATACTTTATCATTTTTGTTACTTTTTTTATAAAAATCTTCTTTAATGTAAGGATCCAATTCTTTAAGATCCTCTAAATAAACAATTTTTTGTTGCGTATCAATAAACGTTCCATTTTCTAATCTGTAGGCATATAATGAATTATATACTTTAACTAATTTAATTCTAGCTTCTGATTGTTGCCCTTTTGCTTTAAAACTTGAAACTTTAGGAAAAACAATTAAAGCCAAGATAGCAATGAACGTTATCAATCCTAAAATTCCAAAAGTTGTATAGCCTAAGTTACTTTTAAAGTTTTTTTGAATCTTAAAAATAAGCCAATCCTTCTTCAAATTGAATAATTAAATTTCTTATCGCAAAAAACTATTGTTAAAT
Source organism: Pigmentibacter sp. JX0631 (assembly GCF_029873255.1). Lineage (NCBI taxonomy): Bacteria > Pseudomonadati > Bdellovibrionota > Oligoflexia > Silvanigrellales > Silvanigrellaceae > Pigmentibacter > Pigmentibacter sp. JX0631. Next base: position 345,392 of record NZ_CP123622.1, read on the forward strand.
TAAATTGTTTTTGTTTTTTTTATTCTAATTTTAAACTATAGTATTTTCAGATAGTTATTAACTTTGAGTACCATACAGGTTCAACTTTCGAAAGGTTTAAAATGTATATAAGTTCAAAAGTAAGATTAAGTGGTTGGCTTCTCCCAAATGGAACTTGGAGTGAATGTTTACCATGGGAACATCTTAAAAGCGCAAAAAATATACCTTATGTTATTGAAAATAAAGAAAATAATGCGGTTCTTCAAACTTATTGGGATCATCCTGATGAAGAATTATTACGTTCTGAGTTGGGTAAAATAGGAATGATTAAAATAAGTTATACTCTAATAGATGCTGATTATATTAATGAACTTCAATTAACTCAGCTCCAAAAACTTGCTCAGATTTATCCTCTCGAAGAAGAACTAGAATTTATCGGCAAGATAAAACTAAAAATTCAAGTTAGAATTTTCTTAAAAATCAAAGATCCTCAACGGTTAAACAATTTATTTTAAAGTAATAAGTGTTTTTTTAATATTTTTTAAATATTTACCGAACACAAATCAGGATAAAATATCTGTTTTAAGGATTTATTATGGGCACTTTTGAAACGATTGGTGTTGAATATAATAAAATAAAAGAAGTATATTTAAAGTACATCAAGGCTTATAAAGATTTGAATAATAACTCAACAAAAGGAGCTACTTCTTTTGCTGATTTCTATCTTTATAGAACTTATACTAGTAAATACGCTGACCCTAGAAAATTTATGGGTAGCATTAAATAATTAATTATAAGGTTTACTTGTGGAAAATTTTGAAGACTTTATAGCTGAGTTAAAAAAAGAAAATTCCCCCGAGGAAGTAAATCGCAACACAACTCGATATAATGAAGAAATTATTCCTTTTTATAAAAATCATGGGATTACTGAAGAATTTAAAGGCGTAGATGATTTACTAATTACTTGCAAAACATTTCATGCAAAAAATCCTGTTGCAAAAGTTATTTTATGTACAGGTTACAACGAGTCTTATTTAAAGTATTGTGAATTTATTCATAATTTATACGAAATGGATATTTCAGTTTATTGTTTTGATCATCGTGGCCAAGGTTTTTCAGGACGATTTTTAAATCAACAAAATCGAGGATATGTTGATAAGTTTTCTAATTACATAAATGATTTAAGTTTCTTCTTTGAACATGTGTCTAGCAATGAAAAAAATTTACCAATTTTTATAATAGCTCATTCAATGGGCGGAGCAATTACAGCTCTTGCAGTAAATCAAAAAAAAGTAAATCCTAATGGAATTATACTTTGCGCTCCCATGTTTGAAATTATGCTTGCCCCATATCATTTTTTAGAACTTCCCATTTTTTATTTATCACGTCTTTTTTGTAAAATTAATTTAGATAAAAAATATGCTATTGGACAAGCAGATTGTATTCCTTTTCGCCCTTTTGCAGGAAACGATGTTACTCATAGTTTATTTAGATATAATGTGTGGAGAAAACATATTTCTGAAATTGATGATTTACAATTAGGTGGACCAACATACGGGTGGTTAAAAGAAAGCATAAATGCTTCCATTTACGCAAGACATATTAATAATTTACATAATGTACCCTGCTTACTTATTCAAGCGCAAGAGGACACAGTAGTAAGAAATTCTGCACATCAACTTTTTCTAAAAAATAATCCTCATTGTGAATTTGAATCCATTGAATTTGCAAAACATGAAATATTAATGGAAGCCGATGTAATAAGAAATAGAGCATTATATTTAATTCAAAACTTTATTACAAAAAAAATTGGAAAATAATTTTATTTAAAATAAAAAAGCCAAAAGTTAGTTCTTTTGGCATTAAATATTTATTTCTTTAGCTAAATTATTTATTATTTAACTTTCGTAATATCAAGTACAACCTCGTCAAATCTATGCGATTCGAATAAAAATTGACGAATTGCGCCCGTTCCATCGGTTGTAGGATCCATTGCTCTACCAGATTGAGCAGCCATTCTAGCTCGTGCATCCATTTGATTAAATAGTTCAACTTTACCACCCACAGAAGATGCCTTAGCAGGGGCATTAATAAACGAAACAGGCGGCCTTACTATCACTTGCTCTGGTCTTACTAACCCAGGTAGTTCTGTCACTACTGTAGAATTTACCCGATTAGTTAAGTTACTTGGAGTAACAACAGTAAAAAATCCGTTTCTAGCCTCATGAGTTCTAATCGTAGGTAACGATTCAACTGTAGCAAAATCATAGTTAGGAATTATCTCAACATTTTCATTAAATCTTACATTTTTTACTGGTTTAAAAGCTTTTGTTGCTTCATCATCAAGATAAAATGTACTGCCTAGTTTTGCTGAACCCGTAAAACTCACTCCGATACCACTTAAGAAGGACACTATACCGAGTGCTAGTGATATATAGCCCAAAATAGTAGCTGTTTCAGCATATCTTACGGCCATATCTTTATCACCAGCTTGAGCCGCCTCATATGCTTTATGCTCATATATAGAAGAAGCAATACCTGTTCCAGCTGAAGCAACCCCCGCAATTAATGATGTTGTTGCTAATCCTATTTGCGCTCCGGTTAAAGCAGTTGCTGTAGTTGCAGCCGCACCACCAGCAGCAGCTCCCGCTCCTGCTCCTATAAGCCCTGTAGATGTACCAAAAGTTACTACAGAAAGTGCAACTCCCAAGATAGCAAGGAAGATACCAACGCCCATCATTGTTGCTGAAGCCGCGCTTTCTCCACTTGGATCGAATTTCATAATAGGGTTATTTTCAGCAAAAGTATAACCATTTAAACCACCTTTACCAAATGGCGAATGGACATCGTACTGCATAAAACGAGCTAATGCAGGGTTGTAGGCACGGTAACCTTGTCCAAGGAATTGATAGCCAGATTTACTATCTGTACGTTCTCCATTGAATCCAAAACCACTCACTTTTGCTAAATTGTTATTTTCTGCTAAATTTGCTTGTTGTCCATAAGGAGTATAAACATAATTTGCTTCTAATAATTTTCTTCCTTCATAAATTCGAATAACACTCTGTGCTTGATCTGTTAAGAAATATTGCGCATCTGTACCTTGAGCTATTTTTCCAATTACTCTTCCACTCACTTGAAAGTAACTAGTAATTAAACCATTTGTGCTTTCATTTAAAACTCTTTGACCATTGTAATAAAATTTTGTTTCTTCATTAGTTGCTTGATCTTTTTGCGAAACCAATTTTCCATTTCCATTATAACGATATTCAGTAACTTTACCGTCTTTTACAAAAGCTTCAAGTCTATTAAAAGGAGAATATGAAAGACTGTTTCCTTCTCCATCTTTAACTATATTTCCATCGTTATCGTATTCTAAATTAGCAGTTTGAACTCCTTTTGAAGTTGCAGTGGTATATCCAACAAGTCGACTTGGATCTTGCGCTGAATAATTATAATTTGTGGAACTAGATGTACCATTTGCATAAGCAACTTTAACAGTTTTAATATTATTTAGACCATCAAAACTATAATCTTCGGTAGAAATAGTTTGACCATTTTGATCGCTAGGGCAAGCAGTTCCACTACACATATAACTAATTAAATTGTTATATCTATCATATGAATATGATTCTCTAGCTGAATAACCTTTATCACCTTCTTCAGTTCTTGTCCTTGAAGCAATATTCATATCTTTTCTATAAGTATAATCATACTTTAAAATTGCTTGACCAATTTCATTTTTATTAGTCAAATTAACTAAGTTACCAATATCATCATATTCATAAATTGTTTGTGCATTATTTGGGAGTATTTTACTCTTAATTCTTGAAAAATTATCATAAAAATACTGTTCCATTTGAATATTGTTCATCTGTGTTGCTAAAATAAATTCTGATGCTTCCAGTTTCCCATTTACCTTACTGAAATGATACTTAGTAATGTTTCCCTGGATATCTTTAATACTATCAACACTTCCTTGTAAATTATATCCATATGAAATTCGTCTATTGTCTGGATAAAGCACAGAGGATATAGAACTATCTGCATTATAAAAGTAGTTAGTTATTCCTGTATTATCTTTCATTGCAGTAATGTTTAAAGTATAAGGATCATATGTATAAGTAGTTGTATACTTACCACTTAAATCACCAGATACTTCTTTTTTTGCTAACTTATTAAATGGTGTATAAGAATATTTTATTAATTTTCCAGATCTCGTTTTTTCTGAAATCAAATTACTGGAATTATCATATTCATAATTAATTGCATTTCCTGAAGGATCAATATCCTTAATGATCAATCCTTTTTCATTATATTCTCTAGATCCAATTACATGTTCTTTAGAATTTGCTAAAATAACCGATTTTTTAGTTACTTTATCTAAGAATATTTCATCATATTCAAATTTTACTTTCCTACCATCAAGATATTGTTCTTCTATATTTTGTCCTAATATATTGTTAAAATATTTTACAATATTCCCATTAACATCTTTTTTCTCTGAGACATTTCCAAAATTATCATATTTTAATGAACTCTCATTAATAAACACTCCAGATGGAGAAAATAATTGTGTTCGAACAGGTTTTTTAAATTCATTGTATGTTGTAATACTTGATAAAGATCTTTCCCCATTTAAAGCTTGAACAAAACTTGTTTCAGTTCTATTTACATCATTAAATATTGTGTGTTTAGTTTCACCACTTGGAGAAGTAGCTGCTATATTTCTTCCAACCATATCATATTTGTAATTAAGTTCTAATTTATATTGATTCCCCTGAACATCGTTATTATATAGAATTTCTTTTATTTTTTGACCAGTTACACCGTACACAAATGATTTTATTTTTTCAATTTTTCCTGATTGAACACTTTCTTTTTGAATCTCTAATTCTCTGCCTAAAGAATCATAAATAACAACAGATTTATATCCATTTGGAGATTGAACTAATAAAGCACTTGTACCATATCCACCAAAAGTAGAATCATTCACTTTATAACTATAAGATTTAGATAAAGTTACTGAACTAGCAGGAGATTTTAATGACTCACGAGTTTTTCTTCCTAAAATATCATATTCTGATGATATTTCTAGTCCCTCTTTATTGAGTACTTTTTCATCTAATTTTGTATAAGCATTTTTATAAACTGCTTCACTAGATAAATATTTTCCTTTTGCAGCATAATAATTAACATTAATAATGTTTTGTGAATTATTTAATGAAAAAGAACTTTGTCTTTGTACAATTTTACATTTTCCATTTGCAGCAGAATAAAGTTTAGTAACAGATGGAAGCCCAAAGGTTTTCACTATATTTTTTGCAGTATCTGAATTATCATACTTATGTATTTCAGTTTTATAAATTTTACCACAATTATTATCTTCTAACGTACATGCGGTTTCACTTATTTTATATATTCTTGCTTTAAGCCTTTGAAAACTGTTCCCTTGGCTATTCTTTGCATCTTCATAAGAGTAGTCAATAACTTTACTTCCTCCACCATTAATAGATTTCTCAATTTCACGGAAAGGGAAATTAACCATTTTATGATATGTTTTTTCTGGTGGTAAATAGGAAAATTCTTTTACTATTCCATTCACATCTTGAGTTTTTGTAATATTTCCATAGTCATCAAATTCTTGTTTAATAACTTCTGAACGCTTCGAACCATTTACGTAGTAAGATGTTTTAATTTCTTTTGGAAAACTATATGTTGAATTTAAATTATCAAAACTTTTATTTAACCAATCAGAATAAGTAAATTCTTTTACTAAGAAGAAATCACCATTTATTTTTACTTCTTCTTTAATCATTTGATGAAAGTGATTATAAAATCTTTCTGTTGATGCTGATTGGTTATCTGGTGCTTTTTTAGTTTCTACCGTTGAATAAGTATATGTATTAGGAGTAAAAAATAATGCATCTTCACCCTCTTTATATCCGGTAAATCCTTTTGCTAAATAATTTGTATTTGTTGAGTTGTAATAGTTATAAGTAATTTCTTCTTCATTACTTTCTGTTTTTGGCAAAGAAATTGTTTTAATTTTTGCTACAGCAGGGGCAGCTGCATCCTTTTTAGCCGCTTCTAAACCACCTGATAAATAAGCTATATTTATCACAGTTCCAGTAGGATAAAAAATACTCGTAATTAAGCTATCAGTTGGAAAAGCTTTTTCTATTGGCGCTTTATAATCAAATTTAACTTCTTGTCCAAGAGGATCTGTAATAGACGAAAGAATATTTCCGCCAGCAAATTTTTTAATTACTGTAACAGCTTTTTCGCTACCTAAATTTCTAACAAATTGCACTTCAGAATCAGATGGATAATTAATTTCTAATTTTTTTAAATCGTTTCCATTTCCTGGATTTTTATATACGATACTTGTAAGTCTATTTCCTTTTTCATAAATAAATTCCGCACTAAATCCTTGCACATTAGTAATTTTACGAAGATTTCCATATGCTCTATCAATTAATTCGACTTTCCCATTTTTATATGTCAAAGTAATGAAGTCTGAACCTAACTTAACATCTAGGTCTTTTAGTTTGTAATATTTAAGTTTTCCCTTCCCTAGATCAAGTTTATATCCACCACCACTTGCTAAACTCAACATCCCACTTTTTGTGTCATAGTGAGATAAGTTTAGTGACCAACCTTTTCCTAAACTAAATGCATTTGTAAAAGATGTTGAAGTATAGTTTAAAGCCAATGATATCTCAGGATCTTCAAAACCATTACCAATAATATCCCCAATTTTATATGTAACAGAAAATGCTCCAGTACGTGGGTCTACAGTTTGAGATAAAGATTTAAAATTATAAGCATCACTGAAAACAGTTGAATTTGAAGAATTATCTCCACTTGAAGTTTGCGCATTTGCTTGTTTAGCTCCTGCACTAATAGCTGAATTTTTTCCTAATTTTCCACTACTTACAATTTCTTTTGATGAATTATATACTATTGAAGTTAATTTAGACACACTATGCGCATAAGCATAAGATTGGAATATATTTGACAACATTAGACCGCTACTAAAGAGGGCCGTAATTTTGGTAAATACCTGATTTCTCTTCATATTTCACCTTCTTAATTTAAAATAAAAAAATCTTTTTTTTCCAATGATTTCAATAAAAAGACAATTATTCATAAAATAATAATGGTTACAAATTGATTATGTAGCTATTAAAATACCTTAATACTAGGAAGAGAAAGTTTTAGTCTTTGAATAATTTGAGAAAAATACAAATAAAAATAGGTTATATCATATATAAAGGAACGGTTTTCGAAATTGATTTGACTAACTGCATTACAGTTTCCTTACTAAGTCCTAATCTCTCTATTAGCATTGGATGAACCCTTAATTCAGTATGATAATTCTCAAAACCGCATGAAAAACGATGCGCCAGAACATCAGAAAGCTCTAATATATTGATTTCTTTATTTAAAAATTCAACTCTATAGGGTCTGAGCTTTTCTTTTGTGTGATGGAAACGTATGATATTTAATACATTTTGATTAAAACCCCAGTTTTGTAACAAATCTGATCCCAAAATGTCGTGCGTCATTACTTGTAACTTTGTTTCCGCAGTATAAAAATTAATTTTATCTGCTTGGCAGCAATTTACTATGTCTTGCATAATTTCACGTTGCATTACAGCCCTTATTAATAAACCCACATCATGAAATGCACCAGCAAGCATGAGATCATTTGCTGTACTTAAATTAAGAAGTTTCCCAATTTCAAATGCAAATTTAGAGACACAAACAGAATGCAAATTAAAATTCTTTAAGGAAAAAAAACCTATATCCTCAAATTTTGGGAATTTACTATAGTATTCTGATGTTAATAAAACTGTTAAGTTAACGATTCCTAACCGAATGATAGCTTGTTTTAGGTCATCAGTGACTATTCCTTTGCTATAATGCTGAGAATTTGCAACATCTAGTACTTTTTTAAACATACTAAGATCTTTAGATATTTTATCAGTAATAGCATCATAAGAAATTTCGTTTTTATAAATTGCTGAAAGACAGCTGACAATGTTTTCACTTAGAGAAGGTAACACAAAAGCAGAATTTGTATTTTTCATTTTCACTACTCACTGGTAATATTTTAAGCACTTGATCTATTTATAATACTATAAAAAAAAAAAAATTTAAATAAGTTACTTTTTTGTTCATAAAAATACATATTTTTCTAAAATATGTAACTTTTTTTTTATTATTTAGTGTTTTACAAAATTTAAGTCTCAAGCTAATGCTTCCAAAGATTGTCTAGGTAAAAACTTAGGTTATCACAAATTTTATTAAAACCATACTTAGAGGAAAATAATGAAAAATTTTTTTATCATCATGCTTTGTGCGATTGTAACTTTATGTATAATATGGCCTTTTTCAGATAAAATCGCCTATCATTTTTTAAGTAATAATTCAGAACTTATTCCCAAAGAAGCTAAAGAAAAAAAAGAACTTTTGTTTTATAAATACTCTAGTAATCATACATTTGAAGATGGCTATCGGGTAAAGTTAAATCAATCTGAAAATTTGGATATAAAACAGTTAGTTGCGAAAAGTTTTAAAAACTCTCCAGATATTTTATTGGACTATTTTGGCGTGAAAGATTTATCAGAAAATGAAATCGTCCAAAAAATATTAAATTATGAAAAAATAAATTTTTTTAAAGTAATTGATTATAATGAAAATGAAGTTTTACTGGGTGAAAAAGGCGATGAGTTTTTTTATCTTTCATATTCAGTTCATACTATTAATAATGAAAAATACTTTGAAGTTCGTTCTAGCACAAATTACTGGTATATTAGTATAATTAAGCCATTTCATGTATACATAATGATGGGTTTTTTGAAATTTTTAAGCTAGTAATTAATTACTTTAACTTAACAAATCTTAGAGTTACCCCAGAATTCGCCATACGAGTAAAGCAAATTTAAACCACAAATCTATATATATTTAATGGAATATTTTTTGTTTATTTTTATTATGTAACAAGAAATTAATGATTTTTTTGCATTACTAGAAACATTTAAAACAATAATATCAGAAAGATATGTTTTTATTGTATAATATACAATTATAAAAGCTCTTTAAAAATAAGCATAACTTTAAGTTATAAATGATTTTTTTAACATTATTATAAATTTTTATCTTATTTTTAAAAGATATTTTAATATATTTTATCGTATTTTTCTTTAAAAAAGACATAATCTTTAATTATATATTTAAATTTAGATATAATATCTTTTATATAAATTTCATTAATTTTACATAAAAATAGATATTTTAATTAATAAAATTAACAGATTAAAAAATCATATTTTTTTTTAATTATTTTATTTACTATTAACTACAAGTTTACTATTGAAAACAAGATAAAATTCTGTCAAATAAAACAATCTGTCATTACTCTTAAATGAATTTTTTATGACAATTTTCCAAGTTTTTTTTATAGAGGATTAAAAATGAATATTAAAGTAACTTTATTTACTTTTATTACTGTTGGCTCTTTAACAATTTTGACAAGTTGTTTTTCACATAAGAGTGATGATAATCAATCAAATAAACCTTCTTCACAAAATATTCCAGACCAAAACATTAAATTAATTCATGCTATGTGTGGAGCTCACTCTTTAGCTGGTAATTCAATAAACCCATACGATCCTTATGATCCATACGATCCTTACGATCCATATAATCCTTATGCTACCAAATTTCCTTTCGGCGCTAATCATTCTTATCAAATAGTTATTTTAAATAACAAAGCGTCACTAATTTATGAAAATACTTCCGCTGGAGTAGTTTGCAAGTATTCAGAACCTATTATTTTAACTAAGAATAGTAATCAGCTAACAATCAGCACTAATGGCTCAATTATTGAAGATACGGCAAACCATGCTTCTTGTGCTAGAATTTCAAATTCATTAGTTAATGATTTGGGATTTAATGATACCTATACTTTTACTCAGAATACTACTGAAACCGTACTAACTTCGACTTCAGTTAATTTTTGCTCTAAATATGGTTATCCTATTGATCTAGTTACCTTCACTTTTAGAAATAATTAGTAAAATTAATTATTTAACATATCAGATTTAATAAATTTAAGTCATACATAACTTTAAATCTGATACTTTTATTGTTATGCTTCTAAACTAAATCTAGCACTTTAAGCAAGTTACCTGTTTATTAGTATTGATATTCCAAATTTCTTTTTATTCTAAATTGTCTTGACTTTCTTTAAGTGTAATTTTTTTGGACACATCATAGTAAGATTAAAAATAAAAAATCTTACTATTTATATGCATAACTACATAATATTAGTAATTTATTTTATTTTTTTGATTAATAAGCTGATAATAAATAGCTAATTGAATACCTTTTAACTACTTATTAACAGGTTTTTCCTACTATTTTGAAGATATAAAATGTATAATTTTATTACATTTTTAATAGCAGTTTTTAATATTAATAAATTATGAAAAATTGATTAAGAAATAAATTTTGGTAATCTATACATAATTTATTTAAACAAAAATAATTTAACAATTTATTGAGGTTATATGAAAAGAAATACCCTTTTTTTAGTCCTTATAATCATTCTTCAAATTTTTGCTATTTCATGCAAAAATAATGATAATGATTTTAATAATGCTATAAACGCTAAACCATCTAAAACAGCTCTTGGAAAAGTGTATTTTAATAGCAGCGAAGCACATATTGATAATTTAAATAATATTATAATTTCAAATATTGATATTAAAAATGAAAAAGAGCTTAAAATTAAATTTTCCGATAAAGACGAGAGCAATTCATTTACTTTAGATAATCAAACTATCCACAATAATCAAGATATTTTGAGCATTATTAAAAAGAAAAAAGTGCTATTAAAAAAGATAAATAAAGACGGCTCAATTGATGAATACAATTTGTATTTTTCACAATTACCTGTACTCAGTATAAGTACCGATAAAATTAATAACTTTCCTGATATAAACAAAGCTCATGTAAATTTAGATACTTTAAATACCGACATTTATATTAATACAAGAGGAAAAGCCTCTTTAAATTTCTTAAAGAAATCTTTTGCAATTTATACAAATAGTGATTTTACTAATTATTTATCTAAGAATTTTAAAATAAAATCTAAAGAAAATTTATATTCTTTATATGCTAGTGACCCAGATCCTTCTTTAATAAGAGATCAAGTAAGTCAAGAAATTTTTTATGAAAAACTAGGAAGTAATTTAAAAAGCCAAAAAGTAGATGGAAAACATATAGATCTTTTTATCAATAATAAATATTGGGGCATTTACTATATATCCACTATTATTAACACTAGTGTACTAAAAGATGATAAGTTATCTGATCTTTTAGAACAAACATGGCAAAAAAAAGGGTATGATAATTTACTATATACTGTTTCAAATGATCAATCTAATATCCTTAAAGATCCTCGTAATTTCAAATTCAGTAAAGATCCTACTACTGAAAGCGAAAAACTTAGTATAGATTTATCAAAATGCGAAAGCGCTCTTGAAAAGACATTTGAACCCAACTATGTAAATAGTTTCTTAACAACAATTCTTGCTATTAAGGGAAGTGATAATATCGTAAACAATAGTTTTATTGCTTTTAACAAAGGTAATATTAATGATTTTGTTCATTCTAATTATTCTAATGGCAACGAACTATATTATTTACTTTGGGATGCCGATCAATCTTTTGGAACCTATCAAAAGAAAATAAATTATAACAGATATAATGTTGTTTTTGACCATATTGATTATGTAAAAGATCGTGGATCTTTAGTCACTTGTTATTTGCAAGATGTAAATGGTTTTAAAAATAAATTTATTCAAAAATGGCTTAAAGAAAATAATAGCTTACCAGGATTTATTAAAGATTCTCTTGAAAGAAATTTTAAATATTTAGACCAAAATATGGCATATGATAGAGAATTTATACGTTGGAAGACTAATAAATCAGTAAGCTCACCAAAACCATTTGATGAAAATGACTTAAATTTAATGATCAATTGGGTAGATAATCGATTTAAGTACCTAGAAGAAGATTTTCTTAAAATCCCAAGCAGTGCTTATAATAAATATCAAATTAAGAAAATAAATGGAGATCCAGTTGTAATTCACAGAACACAATTCAATTTTAATCATTTTAAACTAGTACCTATTATCGCAAAAAATAGAATGGAAACTCATGAAGAAGCTAGTAAAAGAACAAATGCAATAGCTATAGCGACAGGTGGATTTTTTGAGTACTACTACAAAAATCAATTTATTCATGACAGAGCAAGTTCATATATCATAAATGGTCCTGAGGGCTGTGATGCTACTGGTAAATATCCAACAATTGATTATAAAGCTAATCCTATTGGTGTATTTAAAGAAAAAAACAAATACCATTCAACTTCTGATGAGTTTCTTCCTGCTTTGGGCTGGAATGATCAAGGTGAGTATGTTATCGGAGATCTTTCTATTGCAGTTACAGTTACTTTTCCTATAGCAGGAAAAACTTTGAATATAAAATATTTGAATATTCCATTGTCAGATAACTCATCCTATATTAACCTTTTTAATAATAGCTTTGGGAAAAATACAAATACACCAGCTGGTACATTTGAAGTAACAATTAATTCAGCAACAAATTTAATTGAGTCAATTTCATCCACTGGAAATGCTATTATTCCTAATAATGGATATGTAATTTCTTTTGGAACAAATTCAAATTTATCTGGATTAAATTTAGCCACACTCAAAGTTGGAGATCACATTAATATAAACTACAACTATACTGAAAGTATATTGGCTACTAATACTACAAAATCTTTTCAAAATATGGATTACATTAGAAGCAAAAACCAAAATTTAGTAATAAATGGTAAAGTTGTTCAAGATGTTGAAGATGCATATAAAAGGACTCAACTCATTCCTCATCAAGCTATTAATAGCAAATGGATGACTAAACGCGATAAATTATTATGGCTAGATCCCAATTTCTTCCCAGGATCTCATCCTAGATCGGCACTTTGCATAAGAAACGACAAATGGAATTTGTATGTTGTAGATGGCCGCCAACCTGGTATTTCTGAAGGTATGACTATCCATGAATTAGCTCATCATCTAAAAGATGAAGGATGCGACCAAGTAATCAATTTTGATGGAGGCTCTTCTGCAACTATCAACTTTAGAGGGTTTAAAATGAATATTAATTCAGGTGGACAAGGAAAATGCACCAATATTTCAAGGCCCGTTGCTGATTTTATGATTATTCAACGCAAATAAATGTAATAAAAAAAGGACATCAAATTTCTTTTAATGTTTGATGTCCTTTTTTAATAAATAATTAAGTCTTAATAGATTATGAAAATTTAGTAAAAATTATTTTTGAAAAGTTTATTAAGAATAACAATTCAACAACCCAATGAGTCTATATGAGAAGAGGAAAATTATTTTTAATAATTATAATGATTATATTATTTTTAGCAGATTCATGTAAAAAAAATAGTGACAGTAAAAGTGAAAGCAAAAATAATACACCTGAAAAAATTAAGCCTGTAGAGTCTACTATTTGGAAATTACATTTTAATGATAATGAAGCTCATATTGACTATTCTAATAATATTATAATTTCAAATATCAAAATTCCCGATTCTAAAGAAATTAAAATTAAATTTTTAAATAACGATAAAAACAGTTCATTTTCTATAAATAATCAAGTAATACATAATTATCAAAATATTTTTAACATAGTTAAAAAGAAAAAAGCGATATTAAAAAAAACAAATAAAGATGGTACAATTGAAGAATACAATTTATATTTCTCATCATTACCTGTATTAAATATAAAAACAGATAATATTGATAATTTTCCAAATATAAATAAAGGCTATGCAAAAATAGACTCTTTAAATTCCGAATTATATATAAATGTAACAGATAATTTATCAAACCTTCAAAAAAAATCTTTTGCAATTTATACAAATAATGATTTTACTGATTACATTTCTTACAAATTCAATATTATTTCTAAGGAAAATATTTATTACTTACTTGCAAACAATGATGATCCTTCATTAATAAGAGATAGAGTAAGTCAAAATATTTTCTATGAAAAACTAGGAAATAATTTAAAAAGTAAAAAAATTAAAGGAAAACACATTGATCTTTTTATCAATAATGAATATTGGGGTATTTACTACATCTCTAATATTGTAAATACAAGCGCGTTAAATAGAGATAATTTATCTGACACATTAGAGCTAAATTGGCAAAAAAAAGGGAACGATAATTATCTTTATTCAGTTATAAATAATCAATCTGATATCCTTATAAATCCTTTTGATTTTAAATTTAGCAAAACTCCAACATTTGAAAGTGAAAAACTTAGTATAGATTTATCAAAATGTGATTATAATCTTGAAAAAACATTTGAACCTAACTATGCAAATAGTTTTTTAACAACTATACTTGCAATTAAGGGAAGTAATAACATTACAAATAATAGTTTTGTTGCTTTAAGTAAAGGAAATGTATCTGATTTTGTTAATTCTAATTACAATAATGATAATAAACTATTTTACATATTATGGGATGCTGACCAATCTTTTGGATCATATCAAAGAAAAATTAATTATAATCGATTTGACGTTGTTTTCGATCATTTTGACTATATAAAAAATCGTGGTTCTCTAGTTACTTGTTACTTACATAATGTAAATAATTTTAAAATTAATTTTGTCCATAAATGGATTAAAGAAAATAACAGTCTACCAGGATTTATTAAAAGTTCTCTTATTAATAACTTTAAGTATCTAGAAAATAACATGGCATATGAAAGAGAATTTATACGCTGGAAAAATAATAAATTTATTAATCTAGATAGACCATTTGATTCAAAGGATTTAGATTTGATGCTCAATTGGGTTGATAAAAGATTTAAGTTCTTGGAAGAAGATTTTCTTAAAATTCCTACAACCACTTACAATAAATATAAAATTAAGAAATTAAATGGAGATCCAGTTGTAATTCATAGAACTCAATTCAATTTTAATCATTTTAAATTAATACCAATTATTGCTAAAGATAGAATGGAAACTCACGATGATGCTACTAAAAGAACAAATGCATTAGTTGTAGCAACAGGTGGATTTTTTAAATATTACTATAATAATCAATTTATTCATGACAAAGTTTATTCTTATTTTGTTCAAGGGCCTGAAGGATGTCATGCCTCTGGTAAATATCCTACTACTAATTTTAAAGCTAATACTACAGGAGTCTTTAAAGAAAAAAACAAATACCATTCTATATCTAAAATACTTTTTCCTGCTATTGGTTGGAATGATAATGGTGAATATGTGATAGGCAACCTTTCTATAGTTAATAAATTTAATTTCCGATCATTAGGAAAAATATTTGATATTAATCATTTGAATGAACCATTAGAAAAAGACTCATTTGATATTAATCTCTTTAACAGTAGCTTTGATAATAGTACTAATACACCTTCAGGAACTTTTGAAATTACAATTAATTCAGATTCTAATTCTATTGAATCAATTTCAACTTCAGGAAATTCAAACATTCCAGAAAATGGTTACGTTATTTCTTTTGGAACAAAAGTAGACCTAGAAGAACTCAAGTTAGGTGAACTTAAAATTGGAGAAGTTGTTGATATCAATTATATTTATAATGAAAATATTATGACATCAAATACAACAAAATCTTTTGAACAAATGGATTACATTAGAAGTACAAATCAAATTTTAGTATTGAATAATAATATTGATCAAGATGTTCTTAATTTTTTCAAAGGAACTAATACTAAAAGAGCTCACTTAAAAGGATCTCATCCAAGAGCTGCTCTATGTATAAAAAATAACAATTGGAATTTATATGTCATTGATGGTCGCCAACCCAATATATCTAAAGGAATGACTATGTATGAATTGGCTCATTATCTTAAAGATGAAGGATGCAATCATGCAATTAATTTTGATGGCGGAGCATCTGCCGCAATAACTTTTAGAGGATTTAAAATGAATATAAATTCTGGCATGAGAGGAAAATGTACTAATGTTTCAAGACCCATAGCTGACTTTATGACTATTCAGCGGAAGTAAATAAATTAAAAGACTTCAAATATAGTGCAATTAAAGTCTTTTTATTATTTATTAACTAGTAGAATTTATTTATTATAAGAAATATTTAAATTCAATATATTATATAAATTTATAAAATAAACTTAAATTATATAAAATAGATATTAGAAACAATAATTTATATAGTATCTATTAATTCCTATAATTTAAGCATAATTATTAAGGAGAAATTATGAAAATTGTGATAAAAATAGTTAGTTGCATAATATTTTTATTCTTTAAAACGAACACATATAGCTTAAATGGTTATTTTTATATAAAAGATAGTAATGATAATTTTGCAACAGGTCTCAATTCAACTAAAAAGTCACCTTTTCACATCTATAACATAAAGAAAAATGTCGTAAGAATAAAACCTGATATTAATCTTTATCTTTCTGCTAGTGATAGTAAAATTGAAATTTATTCTAAAAACAACTCTAGTTATAGTGAAAATTTTGTATTAAATCCTAAAAATTCAAAACAAACCTCAATTAAAACAATTCATAATACTTTTTTAAATATTAGTAATACGGTTATAAACTATAAAATAAATCAAACAAATGATGAAATAAATTT
Source organism: Pigmentibacter sp. JX0631 (assembly GCF_029873255.1). Taxonomy (NCBI): domain Bacteria; kingdom Pseudomonadati; phylum Bdellovibrionota; class Oligoflexia; order Silvanigrellales; family Silvanigrellaceae; genus Pigmentibacter; species Pigmentibacter sp. JX0631. Next base: position 362,127 of record NZ_CP123622.1, read on the forward strand.
AACACTTGAAAGCTATAATCCCTGCGATGAAAAAAATTTATATTATTTAAAAAGCTTAGATGGAAAATTTCTTACTAATACAATTGATATTGAGGGTAATGAATTCGAATTATCAAAAAATAATAATTATGTAAAAATTTGTTTAAGTTATAAAGAAAAAAATATAGCTTCTATGAAAATTAATAATTTATTTTTATCGGCAAATAAAGATGACAATAAATTTAAGTCAGTAAGAAATGATAAAAACAATGAATTTTTTGAAATTATAAAGGTAAAAGAAAATATATTCAATATCAAGTCGTTTCATAATACGTTTTTAAATTTTGAAAAACAACCTGATAACCGTTATTATTTAAGACAAACAAATGTTAAACAGAACTTTTATTTAATACCTGTTAATAAATTTTGTAATCCTGATAACTTATATTTTATTAAAAACACTAAAAATGAATTTTTGCAAAATAATTATGATAAAAACGTAAATGGACTAATTTTTTCAAAAGAAAATAAAAAGGCAAATATTTGTATAAACAAAAAAGATAATTTGCTGTCTAATATTAAAATAAATAATTTATTTTTATCTGCAACTCAAGGAAGTAATTTAATAGAACTAAATAATAAAAATTCATTAACTGAATCATTTATTTTATCAAAACAAAAAAATAATAAATTTACAATTAAAACATCAAATAATACTTTTTTTAGTTCTGAAAACTTATCAGAAAATAAAAGTATATTAAAACAATCAAATAATGAAAACGAAAGCTTTTTCGTTATACCTGTATACAAAAATTTGAATATTGAAAACAGAAAATGTTACTACATTAGAAATAAAGATAATATATTTTTGTCTGCAAATATGCAAAACATTATTACTACTGATAAAAAAAATCCATCTTCCATATTTTGTATAGACAAAAGGAATCATGAAAATGAATTAGAGAGTATTGCAGAAAATGAATTATATATTTATAATTTAATTAACAAAAAATATCTAGAAATAACCGCCAGCAGACAACTTAATTTAATTGATAATAAAAATAAAGATTCTAAATTTATTTTTAAACCAGTCAATATAGGATCTTTTTTACTAAAAAATATTAATAATAATTCACTAGTAATTAATAATAATATTCAAATAATTAATGAAGATGAATTTAACAATGAAAATGATGGACTTTATTTTGAGGAAGTGAATCCAATAAATGTTGATACCAAAAGAAACAAAGATTTGCATGAATACAAGTCAAATTTTTTGGCTCTAAAAAATTTCTCAACTTTTTCAAAATCAAAAAGTAAAATAACAAATGTTCCTCTTAATGAGTTCAACACAGGTTCAATGTGCCCTGCTCCAAGACTAGCTCAATATCATTATCCTGATGGTGGTATTGATGTTTATTGCTTAAAAATATCTTCTGATTTTAGAGACAATATCCCCCAATATATTAAAAACGATCTTATTAGAAATAATATCCATCAATTAGATATCTATTTTCTAGCCCAAAGTAAATATCTTTCACTTAGTGGGGGTAATTTAACGGAATCCTTAAATGTATTAAGAACTCATAACTGGATTTTTAAAAATATTCCTAAAACTTATAAGGGAAGTATTTATAAACAAAATACTTTAATGACTGTTTACTCAAACAACTATTTAGAAAGCATTAATATAAATATTGGAAATTTAGGACCTAAAGGAATCCAAAGTAATTACTTAAAACCTTATATTGTTTATCTTCATGACAATAAAATATCTCCTGATAATGTTCATTTAAATTTCTCTGATACAAGAAATTTAAGTTTATTTTTTTACTCATTAGTTATAGATCCAGTAAATGAACAAAGGGCTGTAGTTACACTACATTGGCTTCTAGAACCAAATGAATTAGTATTAATGAGAGAGCAAAATGAATTATTAGAATTAGATATTGCCAACAATTCTATTAATTCAATTTTTCAAACAATTGAAAACACTAATGCAATAGACAATAATATCTCAAATAGCCTTAAAGAATTAATAGCAAATTAAAAAAAAATATTATTTAATTATCTAAGAAATATACTATTAATATATTTATTTTTATTGATAGCATATTTCATATTAATAAATATAAGTCGATAGTTAACTTATGCAAACCTAATCAAATTAATGCATGAGATATTTTATATTTTTGAATAAAAAAGTATTTTACTATTTTTCCCAAATATCATTAAAAAGAATTTTCAAACGTTCAATTATTTTATTCGCCCTATTTAAAAGAAATTTTTCATAATTTTCTTTTTTTAGTAAATTAAATGACAAACTATCGTAAACATTAATTGGCAAATCATTTATTTTTATTTTTTTATCAATCCTACTTTTATCTCTATACTTTTTTATATAATCTTGTAAATATATTTCAGGAAGAGAATTATTATACTCTTTATAACTCTTTATATTAACTATTAATTTATTTGCAAGTGAATCTATTTTTCTATTATCAAATTTATGTTTTTTAGCATTAGGAAATATATTTAATAAGGTATAATCTACATCAACATTTCCCAATATAGATGAATCATCAAAAAAATCGTTTTTAATATAATCATGTTTTAGCAAATATATAACAGTTTTAAATAGAATACTATTTGACGTAGAATCAACCAAATCAGTAGCAGTAATAGAAATTTTATATTGGAAAACTTTACTAAGAATTTGGCCTTCAATTAATTTTTGTACAGAGTCGCATAAAAATTTATAGTCTGCCCCCAATCTGTAGTTATTTGATTTTATATTATCTTTAATTAATGCACTATAAAAGTACCAATTTTTAAATAATTCTTCATTAATATTTTTTTTATTAAATGAAAGTAAAGTTGCAGATATTGGAATTA